>JAHCID010000003.1:520000-665690 GCA_026129405.1 bacterium | reverse complement strand
TACACCTGGGAGGCGTCGGCCGCCGGCGTCGAGGCGGCGTGGGACGCCGCGCGCGGCGTTGCGGGCCCGGCGTCATCTGATAATTCGACGCACCGTGCACCGGCGTGACACGGGGTGGCGGCTGCGCTGGGCGCTGCTGGGAGCCGGCGACATGCTGGCGTGCCTGCTCGCCTACCTGCTCGCATTCCTGCTGCGCGTGGTCGTCCCGCTGCCCCTGACGCAGGGCTATCTGCCGGCGCTGCGCTTCGCCGAGGTGCACCACCACTGGGGCGAGATGCTGGTCGCGCAGGCGGCCAGCCTCTACTTCCTCGGCCTCTACGAGACGCGCGCGGTGCTGTACCCGCGCCAGTATCTCGGCGCCCTGGCGACGGCGGCGGCGGTGCAGGCGCTGTTCCTCATCGCCGTCTACTTCTTTCGCCAGGACCTCGTCTTCCCGCGCTCGATCTTCGTCGTGCTGGCGCTCGTCAACGCGGGCCTGCTGGCGGCGTGGCGGCTCGGATGCCGTCCCCTCATGGGGCGGTATCCGCGCAAGCGGGTGCTGGTGGTCGGCACGAACGCGGCGGCGGCGGAGGTGATCGAGACCCTGCGCGGGCAGCGGTGGCTCGGGCTCGACGTCGTGGGGACGGTCGTGAGCGGCGGCAACGGCACGCGCGCGACGGCGCTGGAGGGCGTTCCCGTCCTCGGCAACCGCGACGATCTGCCGGGGCTCTGCGAGCGCCACGCCGTCGACGAGGTCATCATCGCCTCGGACGGCGGCTGGCAGGACCAGCTGCTCGACGCGCTCGGGCGGCACGCGGGGATGCGCGCGCGCATCTCGGTGGTGCCGTCGCCGTTCGAGATCCTGATCGGCCGGCGCGAGACGCTGCGCCTCCACGACATCCCGCTCATCGAGGTGATCGGCGACCCCGAGGACGGCGCCGGCGGCGCGTTGAAGCGGCTCTTCGACGTCGCGGCGGCCGGCGTCCTCGTCGTCCTGACGGCGCCGGTGGCGGCGCTCGTGGCGCTCGCCATCGCGGCCACGTCGCCGGGCGGCGTGATCTTCCGCCAGGCGCGCGTCGGCAAGGACGGCCGCGTGTTCACGATCTACAAGTTCCGCACCATGCAGCGGGAGGCGGAGCGCGCGACCGGCCCGGTGCTCGCGGCCGAGAACGACCCGCGCGTGACGCCGCTCGGGCGCGTGTTGCGCGCGACGCGGCTGGACGAGCTGCCGCAGCTGTGGAACGTGCTCCGCGGCGACATGAGCTTCGTCGGTCCGCGGCCCGAGCGGCCCGAGTTCGTGGCCGAGTTCGAACGCGACATCACCGGATACGTGGAGCGCTTCCGCGTGCGGCCCGGCCTCACGGGGTATGCGCAGGTGAACGGCGAGTACCGCACCTCGGCGGCGACGAAGCTGAAGTACGACCTCGCGTACATCCACAACCGCTCGCTCTGGCTCGACGTGCGCATCCTGTCCGAGACCATGAAAGTCATGCTCACGCGGCGGGGCGTCTGACGCGTGGCGCCGCGCTCCGTCCCTCCGTGGCTACGGCGGCTCGCCGACGTCGTGCTGGCGTTCACCGCGGTCACGATCCCGCTGTCGATCAGCGGCATGCAGATCGGCATCGGCACGCTGTTCGGCCTCGCCGTCCTGGCGCCGCTGGTCGGTGCGCGCGTCGTGCGGCGCACGCCGCTCGACGGCTGGCTGGCGCTCTTCCTCGGGGTGCTCGTGCTGAGCACGCTCGCGAGCCTGCGCCCGCACGAGGCGGGCGGGTGGTCGCGCATGTGGGTGCTGATCGGCTTCTTCGGCATCTACTGGTGGCTCGATCCCGCGCGCGCGGTGCGCTTCACGGGGTGGCTCGTCGCCGGCGGGACGGTCGCCGCGGTGTACGGCGTGGTGCAGCACTGGACCGGCGCGGATTGGTACCGCACGCTCATGGGGCGCGAGCTCGAGGTGCGGGCGCGCGTCGAGGGTGCGGGCGGTTACGCCGTCATCGGGTTCTTCTCGAGCTACCTCACCTTCGCGCATCTCATGGTGTTCCCGCTCGCGGCGGCGACCACGCGCGCGCTCGCCGGCAGCGTGCGCGCCGGCGGCGCGTCGGTGCTGATGCTCGCGTCGATCGTGCTGTCGACGGCGCGCGGAGCGTGGATCGCGCTGCTGGGCGGCGTCGTCGTGCTGGCGCTGGTCGGCGGCCGGCGGTGGGCGGTACGGCTCGTGCCGGCGGCGCTCGTCGTGGCGGCGCTGACCGTCGGTGCGTCGCCGCACCTGCGGGCGCAGATCGAGCCCATGTTCACGCTCGAGGGGCCCAACGCCGGCCGGGTGGCGATCTACCGCGCCAACCTCGACATCGTGCACGACCACCCGTGGCTCGGCTTCGGCTTCGGGCGCTACCGTCCGCACGCCAAGCCCTACTACGAGCCGTACCCCGCGGCCGATCGGAAATCGCACGCGCACAACAACTTCCTCCACATGGCAGCGGAAGCGGGCCTGCTCGGTCTGACGGCGTTCGCGCTGCTCTACGCGGCGATCCTGCGGCTCGGCTGGGAGGCCGTGCGCGCCACCCGCGGCGGACCGATCGGCCCCACGGCCGCGGGTGCGTGGCTCGGCATCGTCGCCTTCCTCCTCGGCGGGCTCACGCAGTACAACTTCGGCGACAACGAGGTGGCGATCGCGATGTGGGCGACCACCGCCGTGCTGCTGCGCTGCCGGGACGCGTGACCGCCGTGCGGGTGCTCCACGTCGATCCGGAGCGGGCGTGGGGCGGGGGCGAGGTGCAGGTGCTGCTGCTCTGCCGGGCGCTGGCCGCGCGCGGCGTCGCGCAGACGCTGGCGGTGCATCCGGACGGACCGCTGGCACGCGCGGCCGCCGCGGCGGGGCTCCCCGTCGTGCCGCTGCGCATCCGCAACGACGCCGACGTGGTCGCCGGCCTGCGCCTGCGCCGGCTCGCGCGCGACGCCGACGTCGTCCACTTCCATACCGCGCGGGCGCACGCGCTGGCGCCGCTCGTACCGCGCGCCGGCCGCCGGCTCGTGGTCACGCGGCGCATGGACTACGTGCCGCGGGGCGGCGCCTGGGCGCGATGGCTCTACACCGGGGCGGTCGACGCGGTGATCGCCATCTCGGCCGGCGTGCGCGACGCGCTCGTCCGCGCCGGCGTGCCGGCGGAGCGCATCCGCATCGCGCCGAGCGGCGTCGACGTCGACGCCTGGCCGCCGACGCGCGCGGCCGTGCGGGCCGCCTGGGGGTCAAAAACGACGCCGTCCTCGTCGTGCTGGTGGCGCGCTCGAGCAAGGGGCACGACGTCCTGCTCGCGGCGGCGGCGCGCGCCGACCCGCGGCTGCGCTACGCGTTCTGCGGGACGGGCAGCGCCGAGGCCGCGCTGCGGGCAGCGGCGACGCCGCTCGGTGATCGCGTCGTCTTCGCGGGCTTCCGCGACGACGTGGCCGCGTGCCTCGCGGCGGCGGACGTCGCCGTGCTGCCGTCGCGTCACGAGGGCCTCGGCGTGGCGGCGCTGGAGGCGATGGCGGTGGGGCGGCCGGTGATCGCGAGCCGCACCGGCGGGCTCGCCGAGGTCGTCGTCGACGGCGAGACCGGGCTCGTGGTGCCGCCCGAGGACGTCGCGGCGCTGGCCGCAGCGCTCGGCCGGCTCGCGCGCGACGCCGAGCTGCGCAGCCGCTTCGGCGCCGCCGGCCGCGCGCGCGTGCGTGCGCACTACGGGG
Source organism: bacterium (assembly GCA_026129405.1). NCBI lineage: Bacteria > bacterium. Next base: position 661,994 of record JAHCID010000003.1, on the reverse strand, counting down.
CCGAAACCATGGCGGAGGGCACGCTCGCCTGCTACGGGAGGGCGCCATGCGGGGGGTGACGCGGGCGCGACTGCGAACGCTGGTGCAGCGCATGGCCGGCGTGCGCGTGCTCGTGGTCGGCGATCTCATGCTCGACCAGTTCGTGCGCGGGCGGGTGCAGCGCATCTCGCCGGAGGCGCCGGTGCCGGTCGTGCACGTGCAGAGCGAGGACGAGCAGCCGGGCGGAGCGGGCAACGTCGTGCGCAACCTCGTCGAGCTGGGCGGGCGCGCCGCCGTCGCCGGCATCGTCGGCGACGACCCCGCCGGCCGCCGGCTGGGCGACGTGCTTGCCGGGCTGGGCGCCGCGACCACCGGGATCGTCGCCTCGCGCCACGGCGCGACGACGCAGAAGACGCGCATCGTCGCGCACCAGCAGCAGGTGGTGCGGCTCGATCGCGAAGCGGCGGCGCCCGACGCCGCGGCCGGGCGGCGGCTGCGCGACTGGGTGCTGGCGCAGCGGCGGCGCTGGGACGTGCTGGTCGTGTCCGACTACGGCAAGGGCGTCGTCGGGCCCGAGCTGCTGGGCGCGCTGGCGACGGCCCATGCCCGCGCGCCGTTCACCTGGCTCGTCGATCCGAAGCGGGTGAACTTCCCGCACTACCGCCGCATGTCGCTCATCAAGCCGAACCGCGAGGAGGCGGGGGCGGCGGCGGGGATCGACATCGTCGACGACGTCACGCTCGCGGCGGCCGGGACGCGGCTGCTCGAGCGCTGGGAGGCCGAGTCGGTGCTGATCTCGCGCGGCGACGAGGGCATGGCGCTCTTCCGCCCGCGGCGGCGCACGCACACGGTGCCGACGGTCGCGCGCGAGGTCTTCGACGTCACCGGCGCGGGCGACACGGTGATCGCGACCTGCGCGCTGGCGTTGGGGGCAGGGGGCACGCTGGAGGAGGCGACCGTGCTGGCCAATCACGCGGCCGGCGTGGTGGTCGGCAAATTCGGTACGGCCACCGTGAGCGCAGCCGAGCTGCGCGCGGCGATCGCGTCACGGTGAGCCGGGGCCGTCGGGAGACGCGATGCGAAGCATGACGGGCTACGGCACCGCCACGACGGCGGGACGCTGGGCACAGATCACCGTCGAGGTGCGCGGCGTGAACCAGCGCCACCTCGACGTCCGGGTGACGGCGCCGCGCGAGTACGCGGCGTGGGAGGGGGAGCTGCGCGACCGGGTGCGGGCGCATGCGGAGCGCGGGCGCGTCGACGTCAGCGTCGTGCGCGTCGCCGCCGCCGGGCGCCGGCGCTACCGCGTGGCGATGCGCGAGGAGCTGGCGCGCTCGTACGTGACCGCGGCGCGCGGCCTCGGGAGGCGCCTCGGGCTGCCGGGCGAGGTCACGCTCGCCGACGTGCTGCGCCTCCCCGATCTGTTCGAGGTCGCCGAGCAGGCGCCGGACCTGGCCGCGGAGCTGCCCATCGTGCGGCGGACGCTCGGCGCGGCTCTGCGTGCGTTCGACCGTGAGCGGCGGCGCGAGGGGCGGCACGTGCAGCGCGACATGCAGCGGCGGGCGGCGGCGCTGCGGGGCTTCGTGGCGAAGATCCGCAAGCGCCTGCCGCACATCCAGCGGGCGCTCCGTAGGCGCGTCGAGGAGCGGCTCGGACGCCTCGCCGAAGGCGCGCAGATCGACCCCACGCGCGTCGCGCAGGAGCTGGCGACGCTGGCCGACCGCAGCGACGTCACCGAGGAGCTGGTCCGCCTGGACGGCCACCTGGCCGCGCTCGACGCGGCGTTGAAGGGCACGGCGCCGATCGGCAAGCGGGTCGAGTTCCTGCTCCAGGAGATCCTGCGCGAGTGCAACACGACCGGCGCCAAGGCGGGCGATCTCGCCACCAGCGCCCTCGTCCTCGAGGCCAAGGGCGAGGTCGAGAAGCTGCGCGAGCAGGTGCAGAACGTCGAGTGACCGCGCTATATGAGGGCGCGGTGCTGATCACGATCTCGGGCCTGCCGGGCAGCGGCAAGACGACGGTGGCGAAGCTGGTCGCGGCCGAGCTCGGGCTGGAGCACGTCTACGCCGGCAACATCTTCCGCCAGCAGGCGGCCGAGCACGGGCTCAGCCTCGAGGAGTACCTGCGCCGGGCCGAAACCGATCCGTCGATCGACCGCGATCTCGACCGCCGCATGCGGGAGCGGGCGGCGCGCGGCGCGGCCGTGCTCGAGGGCCGGCTGGCCGCGTTCATGGCCGAGCAGGCGCGGGTGCCGGCGCTGCGCGTCTTCCTCGACGCCTCCGAGGCGGTGCGCGCCGAGCGCATCACGGGGCGCGAGGGCGGCCACGCCAGGGAGCGGCTGCGCGAGACCCAGGCGCGCGAGGCGTCCGATCGCAAACGCTACCTCGACCTGTATGGGGTCGATTACCACGACAAGGCCCGGTACGATCTCGTCATCGACACCGACCATCGCACGCCGGCCGACCTCGCAGGGGAGATCGTCTCGAAAGCGCGCGCCCGGGGAGGTGCCGCGCACCGTCCATGACCATCGGCGACCTGATCGATCGCGTCCGCGGCTACAGCCCCACGGCGAACGTCGACGTCATCCAGAAAGCCTACGACTTCTCCGCCGAAGTCCATCATGGGCAGCGCCGGCGTTCGGGCGAGCCCTATCTCACCCATCCCCTCCAGGTCGCCGGCATCATCGCCGACCTGCGGCTCGACGTGCCGAGCGTCGCCACCGGGCTGCTGCACGACACGGTCGAGGACACGCTCGCCACCCTGCCGCAGCTCCAGGAGCTGTTCGGCGACGAGATCGCGGTGCTCGTCGACGGGGTCACCAAGATCGGCCAGATCAACTTCACCTCGCGCGAGGAGAAGCAGGCCGAGAACTTCCGCAAGATGCTGCTCGCGATGGCGCGCGACATCCGCGTGATCCTGGTGAAGCTCGCCGACCGCACGCACAACATGCGGACGCTCGCGCATCTGAAGCCCGAGCGTCAGGTCGACATCGCGCAGGAGACGCTCGAGATCTACGCGCCCCTCGCGCACCGGCTCGGCATCTACTGGATCAAGAGCGAGCTCGAGGACAACGCGCTGCGCTTCCTGCACCCCGAGGTCTACTACCAGCTGAAGCGCAACGTCGCGAAGAAGAAGGCCGAGCGCGAGAAGCACACGAAAGAGGTGATCAGCATCATCGGCAAGAAGCTGGCCGAGGCCGGCATCGAGGCCGAGATCAGCGGTCGCCCGAAGCACTTCTACTCGATCTACCAGAAGATGCAGGCGCAGAACCTGCTCTACGATCAGATCTACGACCTCATCGCGTTCCGCGTCGTCGTCGACTCGGTCGGCGAGTGCTACGAGGCGCTCGGCGTCGTGCACGCCAGCTGGAAGCCGGTGCCGGGGCGCTTCAAGGACTACGTCGCCCTGCCGAAGCCGAACGGCTACCAGTCGCTGCACACGACGGTGATCGGGCCGTACGGCGAGCGCATCGAGATCCAGATCCGTACGCGCGAGATGCATCGCGTGGCCGAGTACGGCATCGCGGCGCACTGGCGCTACAAGGCGCCGGGCGATCCCGGGCCGGACATCGACCAGCGCTTCGCCTGGCTGCGCCAGCTGCTCGAGTTCCAGCAGCAGGTCTCCGATCCGCAGGAGTTCCTGCGCTCGGTGAAGGAGGATCTCTTCAGCGAGGAGGTCTTCGTCTTCACGCCGAAGGGCGACCTGCTGAACTTCCCGGTCGGCGCCACCATCATCGACTTCGCCTACCGCATCCACTCGGAGATCGGCCGTCACTGCGCCGGCGCGCGCGTCAACGGCAAGATCGTGCCGCTGCGCTACTCGCTGCAGAGCGGCGACACCGTCGAGATCATCACCACCGCGAACCAGACGCCGTCGAAGGACTGGCTCAAGATCGCCAAGACCCAGCGCGCCAAGGCCCGCATCCGCGCCTGGATCAAGGGCCAGCAGAGCGCGCGCTCGGTGGCCGTCGGCCGCGAGATCCTCGAGCGCGACCTCGGGCGCGCGCACCTGGAGCTCGCCGCCCTGCGCAAGGACGGCACGCTGGCGCGCGTGCTGAAGGAGCTCGAGCTGCCCGACGAGGACACGCTCCTCGCCGACCTCGGCTACGGCAAGCTGACGGCGCAGCAGGTGCTGGCGCGGATACTCCCGGAGCAGGAGCTGGAGCGGCGCCGCGAGCGCGCCGAGGGTGCGCTCCAGCGGCTCATGCGGCTCGTCAGCCGCCAGTCGAAGAGCGGCGTGCGGGTGTCCGGCGTCGAGGACATGCTGGTGCGCTTCGGGAAGTGCTGCCAGCCGTTGCCGGGCGAGCGCATCGCCGGCTTCATCACGCGCGGGCGCGGCGTCACGGTGCATGCGCAGGACTGTCCGAAGGTGCTGGAGACCGATCCGCAGCGGCGCATCGACGTCCAGTGGGAGAACGGCAAGGGCACGCCGCGCCCGGTGCGGGTCGAGGTGATCGGGGTGGATCGACAGGGACTGCTGGCGGCCATGTCGAAGGCCATCAGCTCGACCGGCATCAACATCGCCAAGGCGCAGGTGCACGTGATCGGCGACCACAAGGCGCAGAACGTCTTCGAGCTCATGGTCGGCAGCATCGACGACCTCAACACCGTGATGCGCAACCTCGGCCGCGTCCGCGGCGTGATGCGCGTCACCCGGGTGCGCACGTGAGCCGGCGCGCGCTCGAGAGTGCCCCCGGCGCGCCGCAGGCGGTGGGGCCGTACTCGCCCGCGGTCGTCGCCGGCGACCTCGTCTTCTGCGCCGGCCAGATCGGCCTCGACCCGGCGACGACGACGCTCGTCGCGGGCGGCACCGCGGCGCAGGCGGCGCAGGCGCTGCAGAACCTCGACGCCGTGCTGGCGGCGGCGGGCTGCGGGCGGGACGACGTGGTGAAGACGACGGTGTTCCTGGTCGACGCCGCCGACGGGAAGCTCGTCAACGAGCTCTACGGCCGCCACTTCCGGGCGCCGTACCCGGCGCGCTCGACCGTCGTCGTGGCGGGGTTGCCGCTCGGGGCGCGCGTCGAGATCGAGGCGATCGCGCTCCGGCCGACGGCCTGACGCGGGCGGGGCGCGTTCCGGCGGCTCGGCCCGCGACGCGGGCGGCCTGCGCGGAATCCCGTGCCCCGGGAGACGGACGTCAGGCCGAGGCGGCCTTCTGGACCTTGCCGCTGCGGATGCAGCGGGTGCAGACGAGCAGGTAGCGGCCTGCGGTGCCGACGCGCGCGTGGACGCGCTGGAGGTTCGGCTGCCACGTCCGCTTGGTCTTGTTGTTCGCGTGGCTCACGTTGTTGCCGACCGAGCGGTGCTTGCCGCACACTTCGCAGACCCGTGCCATAGGGGGTCGGGAGGTAGCACGGGCCTCCCGGGCTGGCAAATCCGCCCGGCCGCGCCGGCGCTCAGGCCCCCGCGCGGATGCGGCGGAGCAGCTCGCTGGTCGAGACCCCCGGTACGACCGTGACCCGCTCGACCCGGCCTCCGGCGGCCTCGACCTCGGCGCGGCCGACGATGTCTTCGAGAGCCCAGTCGGCGCCCTTCACGAGCACGTCCGGCGCGAGGGCGGCGATCAGGGCGAGCGGGGTGTCCGCGGCGAAGACGATCACGTGGTCGACGGCGGCGAGGCCGGCCAGCACCTCGGCACGCTCGGCGGCCGAGAGGATGGGGCGGCCGCTGCCCTTCAGCCGTCGTACCGAGGCGTCGTCGTTCAGGCCGACGACGAGGACGTCGCCGAGCGCGCGCGCCGCGGCGAGATAGCGCACGTGCCCCGGGTGGAGCAGGTCGAAGCAGCCGTTCGTGAAGACGACACGCGCGCCGGCGGCGCGCCGCGGGGCGAGGGCGGCGCGCAGCGCCGCGGCATCGGACGCGAGCTTCGGAATCGTCACCGCGCCGCCGACCATAGCGTGCGTCGCGCGCGCCCCGCCACCGCATGCGGGGCGGGGTTTGCCTTGACCCCTCCCCCCCGGGGGCATACAGGCTGCCCCGATGCCGAATCAGCGGCGCCGTCGCTGGCGCGAGGCCATGACGGTTCGCATCGACCTGAATGGCCTGCTCGCCGCGACGACCGGGGCGGATGGGGTGACGGCGGAGGAGCTGACGGCGCTCGCGCCGGAGCTGGCGCGCGTCCGCCGGACGCTCGCCGAGCGGCGTGCCGCGGGCGCGCTGCCGTTCGCGGATCTGCCGTCGCGCAGCGCCGATCTCGCGGCGGTCCGTGCCGCCGCGGACGCGGCGCGCACGGAGTTCGACACCTGCGTCGTGCTCGGCATCGGCGGCTCCGCGCTCGGCACGCACGCGCTGCTGCACGCGCTCGGCCGCGGGCGCCGCGACGGGCTGCGCTGCCTCGTTTCCGACACGATCGATCCGTGGGCCTTCGCGCGCCTGCTCGAGCCGCTCGATCTCGCACGCACGCTGTTCGTCGTGGTCAGCAAGTCCGGCGACACCGCCGAGACGATGGCGCGGTTCCTCATCGTGCGCGATCGGCTGCTGCGCGAGATGGGCGCCGTCGACTACAAGCGCCACCTGCTCGTGGTGACGCATCCGGCGCACGGCTCGCTGCGCCAGATCGTCAACGACGAGGGCTTCGCGGCGCTGCCGGCGGTGCCCGACGTCGACGGCCGCTTCTCCGTCCTGACGGCCGCCGGCCTGCTGCCGGCCGCGCTCGCGGGCATCGACGTCGACGAGCTGCTCGCCGGCGCCGCGTGGGTCGACGAGCGGCAGCAGGCGGTCGAGGATCCGCTGACGGTGCCGGCGCTGGCGCTGGCCGGCGCGCTGTGGCTGCTGGCCACGCGCCACGAGAAGCGCATCGTGGTGCTGATGAGCTACGCCGAGCGTCTCGCCGTCGCCGGCGACTGGTTCTGCCAGCTCTGGGGCGAGAGCCTCGGCAAAGCGCAGGGCGCCGACGGTCGCGACGCGACCTTCGCCTCGACGCCGCTGCGGGCACGCGGCAGCGCCGACCAGCATTCGCAGATGCAGCTCTACGTCGAGGGGCCGCGCGACAAGGTCGTCCTCTTCCTGCGCGTCGAAGACCACGGCGAGACGCTCGACATCCCCGCCGCGTACCAGGACATCGAGGAGGTCGGGTGCCTCGGCGGCAACGCCCTCGGCACGATGCTGAACGGCGAGCAGCGCGCCACCGAGGCGGCGCTCGCACGCCGCGGGCGGCCGAGCGCCGCGCTCGTGCTGCCCGAGGTGAGCGCATTCACGGTCGGACAGCTGCTCGGGCTCCTCGAATGGACGACGGTCGCGACCGCGTTGCTCGCGGGCATCGATCCCTTCGGGGCGCCCGCCATCGAAGAAGGCAAGCAATACACGTTCGGGCTCATGGGACGCCCAGGGTTCGAGGACCGGCGCGCCGAGGTCGAGCGCTGGGCGGCCGTGCGCGATCCCCGCTGGATACTCTGAGGCGGTAGCGTGGGAAAGATCGCCGTCCTGCCCCCGGTCGTGCAGGGGCAGATCGCCGCGGGCGAGGTCGTCGAGCGGCCCGCGTCGGTCGTGAAGGAGCTGGTCGAGAACGCGCTCGACGCCGGCGCGACCCGCGTCGACGTGTCGCTGCGCCAGGGCGGCGTCGATCGCATCGTCGTGCGCGACGACGGCGAGGGCATGCTGCCCGACGACGCGGTGCTCGCCTTCTCGCGTCACGCCACCAGCAAGCTGACGCGCGCCGAGGATCTCCCCGGCGTGCCGACCCTGGGCTTCCGCGGCGAGGCGCTGCCGAGCATCGCCTCGGCGGGGCGCGTGCGGCTCGTCACGCGGCCCGCGAGCGAGGCGGCGGCGATCGTCGTCGAGGCGGACGGCCACGGCGCGCGCCTCGCCGGCCCCACGGGCGCGGCGCCGGGGACGACGGTCGAGGTCCACGACCTCTTCGCGGCGACGCCCGCCCGCCGCAAGTTCCTGCGCACGGCGGCGACCGAGGTCGGGCACGTCGTCGATCTGCTGACGCGGCTCGCGGTCGCATGCCCGACGACGGGCTTCCGGCTGGAGCACGACGGCCGTGAGGTGGTCGCCTACCCGCCCGTGCAGACGCTGCGCCAGCGCCTGGCGCAGGTGCTGGGCGCGGAGCGCGCCGCCGGGATGGTCGAGGCGGAGGGGATCCGCGAGGGCGTCGCCGTGCGCGCGTTCCTCGCGTCGCCGCGCGAGTCGCTGGCGACGGCGCGTCTCGTGTGGACCTTCGTCGCGCTGGCGGGCGGGACGGAGCGCGGCGTCGCGCGCCGCTGGGTGCGCGACCGCCTGCTCCTGCGCGCCGTGCTCGACGGCTACGAGTCGTTGCTCATGCGGGGCCGCTACCCGGTCGCCATGGTGTTCGTGGCGACGCCGCCGGGCGAGTGCGACGTCAACGTACACCCGGCGAAGCTCGAGGTGCGCTTCCGCCGCCCCGCGCTCGTGCACCAGCTCGTGGTGTCGTCCCTGCGCAGCGCGCTCACGACCGCGCTGAAGGAGGGCGCGACGGTCGATGTCGTCGCCGCGGCGACGGCGCGCGAGGTCGCGCCGGCATACGTGCCCGCGCCGCCGCCGGTCACCGTCGAGCCCGCCGACGTCGGCGTCGCCGCGCCCGCGGCGCCGAGCGCCACGGCGTCGCCGTGGACGCGGCCCGCGCCCGCCGCCCTGTCGACGGCAGGCGGGCAGGGCACGCTGTGGCAGGCCGCCCCCGAGGGCTTCGCCGCGCTGCGCTTCGTCGGCCAGGTGTTCGAGGGCTACCTGCTGTGCGAAGGCCGCGGGCGGGTCGTGCTGATCGACCAGCACGCCGCGCACGAGCGCGTCCGCTTCGAGCGCCTGCGCCGGCAGCACGCCGCGGGCAACGTCGAGCGCGACCCGCTGCTCGTCCCGGAGACGGTGACCTTGCCGCGCCTCCAGGTGGCGCTCCTGGGCGAGCACCAGGCGGTGCTCGCCGCCGCGGGCATGGAGGGCGAGCCCTTCGGCGCCGACACCTTCCTCCTGCGCACCATTCCGCGGCTGCTGCGCGGCAAGGACGTGGGTACGCTGGTGCGCGCGATCGCGGACGAGCTGGCGTCGGAGGGTGCGAGCGGCGCGGCAGCGCGCGCGCTCGACGGCGTGCTCGCGACGCTCGCCTGCCACAGCGCCGTGCGCGTCGGGCAGGGGCTGGCGCCGGGTCAGGTGCGCGCGCTGCTCGAGGCGATGGACACCGTCGACGTCAACGCACATTGTCCGCACGGCCGCCCGGTCGCAGTCGAGCTGACGCGGGTCCAGGTCGAGAGCCTCTTCGGACGATGAGCCGTCCGCGGGTCGTCTGCATCGTCGGCCCGACCGCGAGCGGCAAGACGGGGCTGGCGCTCGCGCTCGGCGCCGCGATTCCGCTCGAGGTGGTGTCGGCGGACTCGCGCCAGGTGTACCGCGGGCTCGACGTGGGCACGGCGAAGCCGACGCCCGCCGAGCGCGCCCGCGTGCCGCACCACGGGCTCGACCTGGTCGAGCCGACGGAGACCTTCGACGTGGCGCGCTTCCGCGCGCTCGCCGACGCCGCGATCGCGGACGTCGTCGCGCGCGGGCGGGCGCCCGTGGTCGCCGGCGGCACGGGACTGTGGGTGCGCGTGGTCTGCCGGGGGCTCTGCCCCGCACCGCCGCGGGCGCCGCACGTCCGCGCCGCGCTGCGCGCCATCGCGGCGCGCGCGGGGGTACCGGCGCTGCACCGCATGCTGGCCGTGGTCGATCCGCCGCTGGCCGCGCGCGTGCACCCGCACGACCCGGTGCGCTGCGAGCGTGGGCTCGAGGTCGCGTTCGCGAGCGGCCGGCGGCTCTCGGCCTGGCAGGACGCCCACCGCTTCGCCGAGGCGCCGTACGACATGCTCGTCCTCGGGCTCGCGGTCGCACCGCCGGTCCTCGCCGCGCGCGTCGCCGCCCGGACGCAGGCGATGCTGGCGACGGGGTTCGTCGAAGAGGTGGCGGCGCTACGGGCGCGCGGCGTGCCGGATGCGGCGCCGGCGTGGAACGCGGTCGGCTATCGCGAGGTGCGGGCGCACGTCGACGGGACGCTGTCGCGGGCCGAGGTCGCCGCGGCGATCGTGCGGGCGACGACCCGCTTCGCGCGCCGGCAGCGGACGTGGTTCCGCGCCGAGCCCGACGTCGTGTGGCGCGATCCGGACACCCAGGCCGCGCAGCTGCTCGACGAGGCGGCGGCCTTCCTCGCGACGGGGCGCCGCCCGCGCGTTGCAAACGTACAGGGCCCGCGCTAGAGCCCAGGCCAGCCGCCATGGCCCGCCCCGCTTCGATTGCAGCGCTCCGGCGGCAGATCGACCGCATCGACGACCAGATCCTCGCGCTGCTGAACCGTCGTGCGCGCGCGGCGCTGGCCGTCGCGGAGCACAAGGCCCGCACGCAGGCGCCGGTGTACGTGCCGTCGCGTGAGGCGCGGGTCCTGGCTCGACTCGGCCGTGTGAACGGCGGGCCGCTGCCGCCCGCCGCGGTGCGCGCGATCTTCGGGGAGATCATCTCGGCGTCGCGCGGCATGGAGCAGCGGCTGCGCATCGGCTACCTCGGGCCTGCGGCCACCTGGGCGCACCTCGCGGCACAGCGCCACTTCGGTGCCTCCGCGGAGTATGTCGCCGCGCCGACGATCGCCGAGGTCTTCGCCGACGTCGAGCACGGCCGCGCCCACCTCGGCGTGGTGCCGGTCGAGAACTCGACCGAGGGCATGGTGGCGCACACGCTCGACCTGCTCGCCGAGTCGCCGCTCCAGATCTGCGCCGAGGTGAAGCTGTCGATCCAGCACTGCCTGCTCGCGCGCCCGGGCACGACGCTCGCCGACGTGCAGCGCGTCGGCGCGCATCCGCAGGCGCTCGCGCAGTGCCGCCGCTGGCTCGCGACGCATCTGCCGAACGTCGCGCTGGGCGAGGAAGCCAGCAACGCGCGTGCGGCCGCACGCGCCGCAGCCGAGCCCGGCACCGCGGCGATCGCGGCGGCGGTGGCGGCGGACGCCTACAAGCTCTCGGTGCTCGCGGAGCGCATCCAGGACGAGGCCGGCAACGTCACCCGCTTCGTGGTCCTCGGGCGCGGCGACGCCGACGCGCCGAGCGGCGACGACCGCACGTCGATCGTCGTCAGCGTGCGCGACGAGATCGGCGTGCTGGCGAAGCTGCTGCGCCCGTTCGCCACCCATCGCGTCGATCTCCTCAAGATCGAATCCAGGCCGCTGCGGGAGCGGCCGTGGGAGTACTACTTCTTCCTCGACCTGAAGGGGCATCGTCAGGACGCGCGCGTCGCTCGCGCGCTGGCCGCGGTCGAGGGACGGGCGCTGCGCCAGAAGGTGCTCGGCTCGTATCCAGCCGCCCCGGATCCGGAGCCCTGATGGACGTACGTCATCTGGTGCCCGAGTGGATTCGGACCCTCACGCCGTATCCGCCCGGCAAGCCGATCGAGGAGGTCGAGCGCGAGCTCGGCATCCGCGATTCGATCAAGCTCGCGTCGAACGAGAATCCGCTCGGGCCGTCGCCGAAGGCGATCGCCGCGGTGGCGGACGCGCTGCCGCGCCTGCACCTGTATCCGGACGGCTCGGCGTTCTACCTGAGCCGCAGGCTGGCGGAGCGGCACGGCGTGTCGCCCGACGACATTCTCGTCGGCAACGGCTCGAACGAGATCATCGAGCTCGTGATCCGCACCTTCCTGCGGCCGCGCGACGAGGCCGTCATCGCCGACGGCGCCTTCGTCATCTACCGCATGATCGTGCAGTCGGCGGCGGGCGTGCCGCGCATGGTGCCGCTGCGACGCTTCACCCACGACCTCGAGGCCATGGCCGAGGCCGTGACGCCGCGCACGCGCCTCGTCTTCGTGGCCAACCCGAACAACCCGACCGGCACCATGGTGACGCGGGCGCAGTGGCAGGCGTTCCTGCGCGCGCTCCCGGCGCGCCAGCTGCTGGTCGTGGCCGACGACGCCTACGCCGACTACGTCGAGGATCCGGACTACCCGGACACGATCGGCTCGCGCGGCGGCGAGGTGCCGGTCATCACGCTGCGCACGTTCTCGAAGCTGTATGGGCTCGCGGGGCTGCGGATCGGCTATGCGGTGGCGCCGGGGGCCGTCATCGAGGCGATCCAGCGCGTGCGCCAGCCGTTCAACGTGAACGCCCTCGCACTGGTCGCCGCGGAGGCGGCGCTCGCCGACGTCGCGCACGTCGAGCGTACGCTGCAGGTGAACCGCGAGGGCATGGCGTTCCTCACCGAGGCGTTCCGCCGCCTCGACGTCCAGTGGGTGCCGAGCGTCGCCAACTTCATCCTCGTCCGCGTGGGGCAGGGCATGGGCGTGTACGACGCGCTCCTCCGCCGCGGGGTGATCACCCGACCCATGGACGGCTACGGCTTTCCCGAGCACCTGCGCGTCACGATCGGGCTGCCGGAGGAGAACCAGCGCTTCGTCGAGGCGCTGGAAGCGGTCCTCCGCGGCGGGCGATGACGGCGGGCGGCAGCGCGCGCCTCCCGCGGCTCGTGGTCGCGGGCGTGGGGCTCATCGGCGGCTCGTTCGCGCTCGCGGCGCGGGCGGCGGACCTCGTGGGCGAGATCGTCGGGATCGGGCGTACGCGGCGCAACCTCGAGGAGGCGCTGCGGCGGGGGATCATCGACCGCATCGCGATCGACGCCGCGGACGCGGCGCGCGACGCCGACGTCTTCCTGCTCGCGGCGCCGGTCGGCGCGTGCGCGGCGCTCGCCGCCGAGCTGCGGCCGCATGCGCGGCCCGACGCGATCCTCACCGACGCGGGGAGCACGAAGGCCGGCCTCGTCGCGGCCCTGGAGGCGGCGTGGACGTCGCCGGCGCTCGTCGTCGGCGCGCATCCCATCGCCGGCAGCGAGACCTCGGGTGCCGGCGCAGCGCGGGCGGATCTCTACCGGGGCCGGCCGTGCATCCTGACGCCGACGGCGGCGACCGACCCCGGGGCGCTGGCGCGCGTGCGCGCGCTGTGGGAGGGCGTCGGCGCCCGCGTCACCGAGATGGACGCCGGCCGCCACGACGCCATCCTCGCGCGCGTGTCGCACGTGCCGCATCTCGTCGCCTACGCCCTCGTGCTCGCAGCCACCGAGGGAGCCGTGCCGGCGGACGAGCTGCTCGCCTGGGCGGGCGCGGGCTTCCGCGACACGACCCGCATCGCGGCGAGCCCGGCCGAGCTCTGGCGCGACATCGCGCTGGCGAACGCCGCGGCCGTGTGTGCAGGCCTGGCCGAGTTCCGCGCCGCGTTGGCGCGCATCGAGCGCTGCGTGGCGCAGGGCGACGCGGCGGGGCTCGAGGCGGCACTGGCCGTCGCCGCGCGCGCCCGCCGCGGGCTCGGGGGAGGTGGCGCATGAGGCCGCTGCGGGTGGGACCGCCGGCCGGGCGGCTCGACGGCTCGTGCCGGGTGCCCGGCGACAAGTCGATCTGCCATCGCTCGCTGCTACTGGGCGCGCTCGCCGAGGGCGAGAGCGTGATCGAGGGATTCCCGGGCGGGGCCGACGTCTGCGCCACGCTGGACGCCGTGCGGCGTCTGGGCGCGCAGGCGACGCGGACCGGCGACACGGTGCGCCTCGTCGGGGCGGGCCTGGGGCTCGGACCGACGGGCGAGGTCGCGCTCGACTGCGGCAACTCCGGCACGACGATGCGTCTCGGCGCCGGGCTGGTCGCCGGCGGGCCGGGCCTCGTCGTGCTCGACGGCGACGCCTCGCTGCGCCGCCGGCCGATGGAGCGCATCGCCGCGCCCCTGCGACAGATGGGCGCCATCGTCGAGACCACCGAGGGACGCGCGCCGCTGCGGGTGCGCGGCGGTGCGCTCGCCGGCATCGACTACACGCTGCCGGTGGCGAGCGCGCAGGTGAAGTCGGCCGTCCTGCTGGCCGGCCTGCGGGCCCGGGGCACGACGCGGGTGCGCGAGCCGCTGCGGAGCCGCGACCACACCGAGCGCATGCTGGCGCACCAGGGCGTACGGCTCGCGCGGCACGACGACGGCGTCTCGGTCGAGGGCGGGCAGACGCTGCGGCCGCTCGCGCTGACGTTGCCGGGCGATCCCTCGTCGGCGGCGTTCCTGGCCGTGGCGGCGCTGCTGCTGCCGGGCTCGGCGATGCGGGTGGAGGCGGTGGACGTCAATCCGACCCGCATCGGGGCGTTTCGCATCCTCGGGCGCATGGGGGCGTCGATCGCCGTCGAAGGAGGGCGCGACGTCGCAGGCGAACCGATCGGTGACCTCGTCGTGCGCCACGCCCCGCTGCGCGGGACGGCGGTGACACCCGAGGAGGTTCCGGATGCCATCGACGAGCTGCCGATCCTGGCCGTGGCCGCCGCCTTCGCGACCGGCGAGACGCGCTTCACGGGTGCGGCCGAGCTGCGCGTGAAGGAGAGCGATCGCCTCGCGGCCCTGGAGCAGCTGCGCCCGCTCGGCGTGGCGGTGACAGCGCTGCCCGACGGCCTCGTGGTGCACGGCGATCCTGCCCGCCGACTGCGCAGCGGGCGCATCGTCACCGGCGGCGACCACCGCATCGCCATGGCCTTCGCGGTGGCGGCCCTGCGTGCCGAGGGCGGCCTCGTCATCGACGATCCCGCCTGCGCGGACGTCTCGTTCCCCGGCTTCTTCGACCTCCTGCATGCGCTCGGCGCGGTCGTGGAGCCGGCATGAGCGCACCCCGCGTGGTCGCCGTGGACGGCCCGGCGGGGGCGGGCAAGAGCACCGCGAGCCGTGGCCTCGCCACCCGCCTGGGCTTCGGCTACGTCGACACGGGGGCGATGTATCGGGCCGTGGGTGTGCTGGCGCACGAGGCCGGCATCGCATTCGACGACGAGCCGGCGCTGGCGGCGCTGATCGACGGCCTCACCTTCGCGCTCGAGGACGGCGGTACGCGGCTCGTCGTCGACGGGCGTGACGTCTCGCAGGCCATCCGGCGGCCCGACGCCGGCGAGCTGGCCTCGAAGGTGTCGACGCGCCCCGCGGTGCGCACGCGCCTGGTGGCGCTGCAGCGTCGTCTGGGCAAGGGTGGCCGGGTGGTGATGGAGGGTCGCGATATCGGCACGGTCGTGTTCCCGGACGCGCCGCTCAAGGTCTATCTCACTGCCGACCCCACCGAGCGGGCCCGGCGCCGTGCGATCGACCTGCGGGCCCGCGGCGACGTTGTCGACGAGGCGCTCCTCGCCCGCGAGATCACCGAGCGGGACCAGCGGGACGCGACCCGGTCCGCGTCCCCGCTCGTCCCCGCGGCCGACGCTCTCGTGCTCGACACCACCCGACTGGACCTGGGTGCAGTGGTGGAGCAGATGGTAGGCATGGCCCGCGCGCGAGGGCTCGAATGAGGTGGCGTGGAACCGCGTGGCGGCGGATGCCCTTGAATCCGTGGTGGAACAGGACTATGGAACCCCGGTTGCGCCCGCGTCATTGCCGCGTTCATTCCCGCGCACAGGGGGTACCCGCTTGATGTCCGTGTCGTCGGAGAAGCCCGGTTTCGAGACCGGAGCCGAAGAGGATTTCGCCTCCCTCTTCGAGCAGAGTCTCAAGAGCCCCAAGCCGGGTGAGATCGTGTCGGGCCGAGTCGTCCATATCGGACGCGACAGCGTCACCGTCGACATTGGCTACAAGTGCGAGGGCTCCGTTCCGATCCATGAGTTCCAGACCCGCGACGGCGAGATGACCGTCGAGGAAGGCGAGCAGGTCGACGTCTACTTCGAAGGCAGCGACTCCGAGAGCGGTGGCATTCACCTCTCCCGTCAGAAGGCGCTGCAGTTCGTCGTGTGGCGCGACATCGAGCGCGCCTTCCAGGAAGAGCAGCCCATCGAGGGCGCGATCGTCGGCAAGGTGAAGGGCGGCCTCAAGGTCGACATCGGCGTGCCCGCCTTCCTGCCCGGCTCGCACGCCGACATCCGGCCGGCCCGCAACCTGGATCGCTACATCGGCCAGCGCGGCCGCTTCGCCATCCTGAAGTTCAACCGCTCGCGGGGGAACGTCGTCGTCTCCCGGCGCATGGTGCTCGAGAAGGAGCGCACGGCGCTGAAGGAAGAGACGCTGAAGGTGCTCGAGGAAGGCGTCATCCTCGAGGGCACGGTGAAGAACATCACCGACTACGGCGCCTTCGTCGATCTGGGCGGCATCGACGGCCTGCTCCACGTGACCGACATGTCGTGGGCTCGCGTCGGCCATCCGTCCGAGCTCGTGAACGTCGGCGATCACGTGAAGGTCGTCGTCCTCAAGTACGACGCGGAGCGCGAGCGCGTGTCGCTCGGCATGAAGCAGATCATGCCCGACCCGTGGTCGACGGTGAGCGAGCGCTACCCCCCCGGCGCGCGCGTGAAGGGCAAGGTCGTCAGCCTCACCGACTACGGCGCGTTCGTCGAGATCGAGGCGGGGCTCGAGGGCCTCATCCACGTCTCCGAGATGTCGTGGACGAAGCGCGTGACGCACCCGTCGAAGGTGCTCGAGCCTGGGCAGGAGGTCGAGGTCCAGATCCTCGACATCGACCCGCACAACCGGCGCATCTCGCTGGGCCTCAAGCAGACCGAGCCGAACCCGTGGGAGATGGTCCGCATCAACCACCCGGTGAACAGCCGGATCACCGGCAAGGTGAAGAGCATCACCGATTTCGGCGTCTTCGTCGAGCTCGAGGAGGGGATCGACGGCCTCGTGCACGTCTCCGACCTCCACTGGACGAAGAAGGTCAAGCACCCGTCGGAGTTCTTCAAGAAGGGCGACGACGTCGAGGCGGTCGTGCTCGGCATCGACGTCGACAACGAGCGCATCTCGCTCGGCATCAAGCAGCTGAGCGAGGACCCGTGGTCGGCGGTGCCGAAGCGCTATCCGAACGGCACGCGCATCCGCGGCAAGGTCTCGAGCGTCACCGACTTCGGCGTCTTCGTCGAGATCGAAGAGGGCGTCGAGGGCCTGATCCACGTCTCGCAGCTCTCGACCGAGCGGGTGGACCGCCCGGCGTCGCTCTACAAGATCGGCGACGAGGTCGAGGCCGAGGTCACGCAGGTCGATCCACGCGAAAAGCGCATCGCCCTGTCGATCAAGGCGCTGCGCCGCAGCGAGGAGCGCGAGGAGTTCCAGGCGCACTTGAAGCGGGAGCAGGAAGCGGCGAAGTTCTCGTTCGCCGACATCATGCCCGGCGAGCTCGAGCAGCGGGACAAGCAGAAGGGCTGAGCAGCCGCCCGGCACCCGGAACGGGACGATCGTTAGCGACAGCCGACAGGGAGCGGGGCGATGACGAAGCGCGATCTCATCGACGAGGTGGTGAAGCTCTTCCCTCGCTTCTCCCGTCGCGACGCCGAGGTCATGGTGAACGAGGTCTTCGACACCATGACCCAGGCGCTGGTGCGCGGCGAGCGCATCGAGATCCGCGGCTTCGGCAGCTTCGTCGTGAAGCAGCGCCAGGCCCGCGAGGGCCGCAACCCCAAGACGGGCGAGGTCGTGCCCGTCCAGGCGAAGCGCGTGCCGTTCTTCAAGGTCGGCAAAGAGCTGCGCCTGCGCGTCGACGGCAAGCCGTGGCAGCCGGACGAGCCGTCGGCGGTCTCGTCGTCGTAGCGGGCCGGGTCCGGATGCCGTCGAGCGGCTGAGCTGGGCAGCTTTTGCCGGGCTCGGCCGAGGCTCGCATCTCGCGCGAGACGCGTGCACGGTGGAGCCCGTACCGCTGGAGCAGCCGCGTCTCGGCCGGTCGTTCTCGCGTACGCTCTTCCTCATGTCTGCGAGAGCGGCGTCGTTCGCATCCGGGTCCCGCCGAGCCGCGGCGGGCGCCGATCCGTGCCGGCGACGCGTGGCATGCGCCGGGAGGGGGGCGACGCGCGCGCGCCCCGCGGCGTCATGCTGCAAGCGAACGGAGCTACGGTGATCTGGGGCGTCGCCTACGCCGTGCTCCTCGTGGTGCTCTTCGTGCGCGTGCAGACGTCGCCCGCTGCCGTGCCGCGCACGCCGATCCTGCCCGCAGCCGACGACCCGCTGGGGTTGATCCGGCTGCACCACCGCCTCTTCGCCGTGATTCTCGCCGGAGCACCCGTGGAAGCGCTGATCCACACGGGACCGGCGCGCGGTCGTCTCGTCGGGCTGGCCGCGTTCACGGCCGGCGTCGCGTTGTATCGGCTCGGCGGCCGCGCGCTCGGCGAGGCGCTGTCGCCCCTCACCGAGCCACGTCCCGGTGTGCCGCTCGTGACCGGCGGTCCATATCGCTGGCTCCGACATCCGATGTACGTCGGGCAGGGGCTGATCGCGATCGGCGCACCGCTCACCCTCGGCAGTCGCTGGGTGGTCTGGCTCGCCGTCCCTGCCGTCGTCGTCCTCGCGCGCCGCATCGTGCTCGAGGAACGTGCGCTCGCTCGCATCTACCCGGAGTACTCGCGCTATGCCGCACAGGCCAAACGCCTCCTTCCCTTCGTCTTCTGACGGACGCGGGCGGCGGATCGCCCGGGTCGTCCTCGCGGCCTGGGCGCTCCTCGTGTTCGTCGCCTACTGGGCCCTGCGGCTTCCGGGAGCGCCGTGACGGATCTCGCGCTGCTCCTCGTGCTGCTGCCGGCGTGTGCCGGCAGCGGGTTGCTCGCCCAGCGGCTGTTGCGGGCCCGGTCGCGCGACGCAGCCGACCATCTGCTCGAGGGCCTCACGGTCGGGCTCGCGATCCTGGCCGCGGTGAGTCTCGTATGTGCGGCCACGGGGCACCTGCGCGCGACGCCGGTCGCGGTCGCGTTGGGCGTCATGCTGGTCGTCGGTGCCCGCGATCTGGTGGGTGCGGTGCGCGCGCTGCGGCCGCCGCACGGCGCGCTCGTATGGGGCGCGGTCGCGGTGGGCCTCGGCGTCGGGCTCGCCGAGATCCCGATGATGCTGGCGCCGGCGGTCGGCGGCGACCAGACGAAGTACCAGCTCGCCTATCCCCGACTCTGGGCGCAGGCGGGCGGCCTCGTGGCGACGCCCTGGACGTTCTGGGGTCAGCAGCAGTTCCTCGAGAACTTCCTCTTCGCGGGCGCGTTCGTGCTGCGCGGCGACGTTCTCGCGCGGCTGCTGAGCGGCGTCTCGGGCGTGATCGCCGCGCTCGCGCTCGCCGGCCTGGTGCGCCGCCACTTCGACCGCCGGATCGCGCCGTTCGCGGGGCTCGTCGTGTGGACCCTGCCGATGAGCTGGTCGCTCATGAGCCGGGCCGGCGCGGATCTCCCCGTAGTCGCCTTCGCCGCGCTGTCCGTGCGCGCGTTCCTCGACTGGGCCTGGGGTGCGGCGGCGAGCGACCTCCGCCGCGCCGCGCTGTTCGCCGGCCTGGCCGGGGCGACGAAGGTGATGGGCCTCCTGCTGCCGACGCTCGTCGGACTCGGGGTGCTCGCCGTCATGGCGCGGCGACGCTGGGCTCCCGGGCGCGCGTTCGCCGCCGCGCTCGGGTTCGGGCTCCTCGTGCTCGCGGTGGCGCTTCCCTGGTACGTGCGCAACGCCGTCGAGACCGGCAACCCGATCTATCCGTTCGGCCACGGGCTCTTCCCGGGCCGATACTGGAGCGCCGAGGCCGGCGCGTATCTCGACGAGTACTACCAGTGGTACCAGAGGACGTACGCCGCCCGCCGTGCCGGCAGTGCGTACGGCGGGCTCGACGTGCTCCGCTTTCCGTGGGACCTCACGATGCATCCCGAGGCCTTCGAAAACACGTCGCGCTCGGCGTTCGACATCAGCCCCCTGCTGCTCGCGTTCCTGCCCGGGGTGCTGCTCGTGCGGCGGCGACGGGCCGCAGTGCTCGGCACCGCGGCGGTCGGCGTCGCCTTCGTCGCCATCATCGCCGGCGGCGCCTGGGCCCACCCGCGCTACGTCCTGCCCGGCGTGATGCTCGCGCTGGCCGCCTGCGTCCCGGCGGGGCAGGCGGTGTGCGGCCGGCGCGTGTTCGCCGCCCTCGTCGGCGTCACCATCGCCGGCAATCTGGCGCTGATCGGCCTGCGCGTCGCGCGGCCCATGTGGCCGGATCAGGTGCGCGTCGCCGTCGGCCGTATGGACGACACGACGTTCCTGCGCCGGTACTCGCCGCGCTGGGTCTTCTGGAGCGAGGCCAACGCCGCCATTCCGTCCGACGGCCGCGTCGTGGTCCTCGAGAAGATACCGCACCCGTACTACATCGAGCGGCCGTTCGTGCTCCTCAGCTATCTCGAGCAGGGGCTCGTCGACTATCGCACGCTCCCGTCCGCGGACGTCCTGGTGTCAGATATCCGTCGTCTCGGGGCGGGCTACGTCGCCGTCGACGTGGAGGGATTGCAGGCGCGCGAGGACCCGTACGAGGCGCGTGTGACGGGAATCTGGCGCGACCTCGTCGCCCGGAGCGGGGTCCCCATCGTCGAGGCCGGCGGCTTCGCTCTGTATGCGCTCCCGCCGCCGCCCGGGCGCGATGGCGGAGCGTCATGACGCGCTGCGCATGGTTTGATACCCAGATGGAATCCCGCTAACTCAGACGGTACCCCCCGGATCGCCGCTGCATGCCTACGGTTGCCGTCGACATCCTCACCGGCTTCCTCGGAAGCGGGAAGACGACTCTCCTGCGGCACGTGCTCGACCACGGCCTCCAGGGGAAGCCGGTCGCCGTGATCATGAACGAGATCGGCGACATCGGCATCGACGGACGCGTCGTGACGGGGCTTTCCGCGGTGGAGAAGATGGTCGAGCTCTCGAGTGGCTGCATCTGCTGCACGATCGACGACTACCGCTTCGACCTCGCCGTGCAGCAGATCGTCGAGACCACGCGCCCCCACCTGATCGTCATCGAGTCCACGGGCCTCGCCGATCCCGAGCCGCTCGCGCAACGCGTGAAGGGGGCAGGGCTCGGGCTCGACGCGATCGTCACGGTCGTCGACGCCGCCAACGTCGAGCAGCATCTGCGCGAGACCGAAGTCGCCCACGCACAGATCGAGGCCGCCGACTTCCTCGTCGTGAACAAGCTCGACCTCGTCTCGGCGGACGCGCTCGCGCGCGTGGAGGCGACGCTCGGCGCGCGCAACGATCGCGCCACGCGCTTCCAGACCGTGCGCGGCGCGATCGACAGCGACGTCCTTTTCGCGACGGGCGTCGCCACGTACCGCGAGCGCGCGCGGAGTCACAGCGGGCATCTGCACGCCGACCGTTTCGGCAGCTTCGCCTACCGATCCGCGCGGCCGCTCGACCAGGACGCCTTCGAGCACTTCCTCGCGCATCTGCCGCGCGAGGTCGTACGCGCCAAGGGCCTCGTGCAGATCGCCGGGCGCGATTGGCAATGTCTCTTCAACTTCACCTGCGGGCGATGGGAGCTCAACTGGGTGAAGCTACCCACCATCCCGGAGAACCAGGCCGTGTTCATCGGCCGTGACCTCGCGAACCACGAGCCCGCGCTGCGGGCCGCGCTCGCGAATTGCGAGCGTGAGCCGGCGCCGCGTGCCGACCACGTCGGAGCCTAGGAGACCAGCACCATGCAGGACCTCATCAAGAAGATCGAGCGCCGCGAGGCGCATTGCGGCGTGATCGGACTCGGCTACGTCGGGCTGCCGCTCGCCCTCGAGCTGGCGCGCGCCGGGTTCAAGGTGACCGGCATCGATCTCGACGAGAGCAAGATCAAGGCGATCAACGCCGGCAAGTCGTACATCGTCGACACCAAGGACGAAGAGATCGCGGAGCCGGTGAAGGCCGGCAAGTTCCGCGCGACGAACGACTTCTCCGTCATCCGCGAGCTCGACACGGTGAACATCTGCGTGCCGACGCCGCTGCGGAAGACGAAGGATCCGGACCTCACCTACGTCGTCTCGGCGGTGAACGAGATCAAGCAGTACCTGCACAAGGGCATGCTGGTGATTCTCGAGAGCACCACCTACCCGGGCACGACCGACGAGGTCGTGCGCCCCGCGCTCGAGTCGTCGGGGCTCGAGGTCGGCACCGACTTCGCGCTCGCGTTCTCGCCCGAGCGCATCGACCCGGGCAACGAGCGCTTCAACACCAAGAACATCCCGAAGGTGGTGGGCGGCACGACGCCCTCCTGCGCCCAGGTCGCGAAGAGCCTCTACGAGGCGTCGGTCGACACGGTGATCCCGGTGTCGTCGACCCAGGTCGCGGAGATGGTGAAGCTGCTCGAGAACACCTTCCGCAGCGTCAACATCGGCCTCGTGAACGAGCTCGCGCAGATGTGCGGTGCCCTCAACGTCGACGTCTGGGAGGTGATCGACGCCGCCAAGACCAAGCCGTTCGGGTTCATGCCGTTCTACCCCGGCCCGGGCCTCGGCGGGCACTGCATCCCGATCGATCCGTTCTACCTCTCGTGGAAGGCGAAGATGAATGGCTTCGACGCCCGCTTCATCGAGCTCGCCGGCGCCATCAACGAGAGCATGCCGCGCTTCGTGGTGGAGAAGGTCACCGACGCGCTCAATCGGCACCAGAAGAGCGTGCGCGGGTCGCGCATCCACGTGATGGGCGTCGCCTATAAGGCCGGCGTCAATGACATCCGGGAGTCGCCCGCCCTGACCGTGATGAAGCTCCTCCAGGAGAAGGGCGCGATCCTCTCCTACACGGATCCCTATATTCCCCACATGCACGACGAGGGCTTCGAGCTGAGCTCGGTCGAGGCCAAGAACGGGTTCATGGGGGCGATCGATTGCGTGGTGATCCTCACGGCGCACCCGGGGATCGACTATGCTGCTATCCAGAAGGCCGCGCCGCTGGTCGTGGATACCCGCAACGCCTTGCAGGGATGCACGGGTGACAACGTAATCCGATTGTAGATTCCGACGGGATTCCGCGCTTCTGCCCTCCCATTTTTCTTGACAGTCGAGGTACGGTTCGTGCTACCTATGCGCCCCGGGCGCCGTACGAACCGCGGTCGCCTCGTTGCGAAGGAGGGCAATCAATGGGAGCTCGTACGAGCCGGCTCGGCCGGGCTGCGATCGTGGTCGCAGCAACGCTCGCGGTCGGCGCGCAGGTCGCGTCGGCGCAGCCGCTGAAGCGCGACCTCGGGTCGTACTTCATCTTCGGGATGACCAACGTCAGCCTGAAGAACTTCAAACTGAACGGTGCGTGCAACACGGGCGCGAACTGCGCCCAGCCGGCGACGAACTCGTCGTGCGGCGTGGTCACGCACGAAAACGCCACCTACGACCGGGGCTCGCAGATCGTCGGCGACATGACCCGGTTCAACCGGCCCGGGGCGTCGATCTGGCAGCTGTTCTCCAACCGGCCGTCCGGTCTGCCGAACGTCACCATCGGTGCGCCGCCGGTGCAGTCCTGGGTGCCGCCGATCCTCGGCGACGTCGACGGCGACGGCGTGCCGAGCTGCCGGACGCAGAACCAGCAGTGCGTGCCGGACTACGGCGACCTGTATGCCGCTTGCGGCTTCCCCGCCCAGTTCCCCGCCTGCGATCTGACCAAGTCGATCGTCGTGCTGCCGAACTCGGACTGCCCGGTCATCATCAACGATCCGATTCCTGGCAACGGCATCTGCGACCTCGCGCCGGGCGTCTGGGGTAACATCTCGATCCAGAATGCCGCCAAGCTGAACTTCATCGGCGGGACCTACACCGTCTGTAACCTGCTCGCCGGGCAGAACGCCGACATCACCGCATCGGGGAAGACGACGATCTATCTGAACGGCGACATGGACCTGAAGAACGGCACCGATTTCGGCCCGGCGCCGGCTCAGGACTGCGGCAAGATCGAGGTCTTCGGCAACGGTGGGGGCGTCATCGGCTTCGGCCGCGACTCCGACATCAACGGCTTCTTCTGCGCCCCCGAGCGTCTCATCCGCCTCGGCCACAACAACAACCTGACCGGTCGCTACTTCGGCGACGTGGTCAACGCCGACTCGAACGATCGCGGCTTCTGCTGCGAGGAAACCGGGAACTGTGCCTGCTTCGACTCGCTGTCGCCGGTGACGGCGAGCGTCGGCCAGAACGTCACCATGACCGGCAACTGCGGTCTCGGGGCGGCCACCGGTGTGGTCCTGCAGTGCGGCCTCAACTCGTTCGCGGCCCCCATCGTGACGCAGTCGAGCACGGAGCTGGTCTTCACCGTACCGGCCGGCGCTTCCGGCGCCTGCACGGTCAAGGTGGAGAGCCTCTCCGGCGTCTTCACCGGCTCCACCACCCTCACGGTGAACTGACGTGGCGAAGGCGAAGGAGACCACCGACATGCGCACCCTGAACACCATCAAGATCGGGCTGGCGGCAGCACTCACCATTGCCGTCGCCGGCCCCATGCTGACGCCGTCGGCCTACGCGCAGCCCCTGCGCCGCGACCTGGCGTCCTACTTCATCCTGGCCCAGCGCAAGGCGACGCTGAAGGACATGCAGCTCGACTCCGCCTGCAACATCGGAGTGAACTGCGGCGTCAGCGGCAACTTCTCGCAGTGTGGCCAGCTGAGCTTCGGCGCGACGACCCAGGCCAACGGCAGCCAGACGGTCGGCCACGCGACCTTCTTCCGCAAGGCCCCGGCCAAGATCTGGCAGCTGTTCCGCAACAACGACAGCTCGCTCGCGAACGTGGCGATCGGGCTTCCGCCGCCGACCCCGTTCGACACGCCGATCATCCCCGGCACCTGCAGCGGCTGCGTCCCGGACGTCGCCGCGCTGCGGGCCGCCTGCGGATTTGCGAATCCGTTCCCGGCCTGCGACCCGACCAAGAACGTCAAGGTGCCGCCGAACGGCGACTGCGACATCATGGACACGAACCCGGGCAACGGGGCCTGTGACCTGCCGCCGGGTACCTACGGCCTGATCAACGTCCTCAACGGCGCCCGCCTGAACATGAGCCCCGGCACGTACAACGTGTGCAACTTCAAGAGCGGCAAGAGCGTCATCATCAGCGGCACCGGGGTCCAAATCAACGTCAACAACGGCTTCTTCAAGCTGAACAACAACAACGACCTGGGTAGCGGCTGCGGCGATTTCACGGTCCACGTGACGGGCAGCGGCCAGGTGTCGTTCGGCCGCAACTCGCTGATCGCCGCCAAGCTCTGTGCGCCCGAGTCGAACGTGAAGCTCGGCCACAACAACACCCTCATCGGGCAGTTCGTCGGTGACGTCGTCAACGCGGACCTGAACGACCGCGGCCAGTGCTGCGGCGGACGGTGCTCCTGCTACGACTCGTTCGCGCCGACCACGGCGTCGGTGGGTGCCACCATCACGGCCACCGGCACCTGCGACATGATGGCGACGACCAAGGTCACCGTCTGCGGCTTCGACGCCCCGATCACCGTGAAGACGCCGCTCGAGCTGAAGTTCACGGTCCCGGCGGGTGCCGCCGGTGCCTGCAACGTCGTCTTCGAGAGCCCGGCGGGCAGCTTCCTCGGCTTCAGCAAGCTGACCGTCAACTGAGAAGCGACCTGACGAGCATCACGCAGCACATCCGGTTCCAGCAGATTCCGATCTGACGGAGCAACCGCGGGCGGAGCCGCCGAGATGGTGGTTCCGCCCGCGCGCGTTCCGGGGCTCGCGTCGAGAGGTGCCGGCGAGGAGTTCGCCGGCAGGGGAGTGCGGTAGGGCGGCGGCAGGAAGCCCCGCGCGGCAGCGGGACGCGGGGCGTTCGGCCCGAAACGGACGGCGCACAGGGAGGTGCCAGATGCGTTTTGGTGCGATCGCGAGATGGTGTGGAATGGGGGGCGTCGCACTGGCGACGCTCGGTTCGGCGGATCCGGCCGGGGGACAAGCGCTCCAGCGTGACCTCGGCAGCTACTTCCTGGTGGCGCTGCGCTCGGCCAGCCTGAAGGACATGATGCTGCCCGACGGCTGCAACGTCGGCACCAGCTGCGCGTCGCCCAGCACGAACTCGAGCTGCGGCACCATGACGCTCGACCGCGCGTTCTTCGGCGACGGCTCGCAGATCGTCGGCGACGTGGTCAAGTTCACCAAGCCGAGTGCCGACGTCTTCCAGGTGTTCCGCAACAACTCGAGCCCGCTCGACAACGTGACGGTGCGCCAGCCGCCCATCCAGGGCTTCGCGACGCCGCTCATCCCGGGATCGTGCGATCCCGGCTGCTCCCCGAAGCCGGCGGTGATCGAGACCCTGTGCAGCTTCCCGACGCCGTTCCCGCCGTGCACGCCCGGGAAGGACGTGGTGGTGCAGCCCAATGCCGACTGCATCGGCGACACGGCGCCGGGCAACAAGCGCTGCGACCTGCCGCCGGGGAGCTACGGCGTGCTCGACGTGCGCAACGACGCGCGGGCGATCCTGGGCAGCGGCACCTTCACCTTCTGCCAGGTGAAGATCGGCAAGAGCGCCACGGTGCTGGCCTCCGCGGCCACGATCCTGATCCCCCCGGGGCGTGACGCCGCCTTCCGGGTGAACAACGCCAGCACGGTGGGCGTCGAGTGCGGCGACGTCACGGTGCTGCTGAAGGGCCCCGGTGCGGTGAACCTCGGCAAGCAATCGCGCGTGACGGCGCGCATCTGTGCTCCCGAGGCGACGATCTCGCTCGGCCACAGCAACCGCCTCGTCGGTCAGTTCGTCGGCGATACGATCACGGCCGACGTGGGCAACGAGGGACGCTGCTGCGGACGCTGTGTCTGCTTCGACGACTTCAGCCCGAAGGTCGCGCGCGTCGGCGACACCATCACCCTCAGCAGCCACTGTAGCCTCGATTCCACCACCCACGTCCGGATCTGTGGTATCGCTGCGCCGATCACCTCGAAGAGCTCGAACACCCTCACGGTCACGGTTCCCGCCGGCGCGTCGGGGTCGTGCAAGATCGAGGTCGACAGCGTCCCCGGAACCTTCACCGGCAACATGATCCTGTCCGTGTCCTGAAACGCGGGCCCGACATCGGCGGGGTCGGCCGTGGATCGCGGCCGGCCCCGCGGGAGAACCCTCAGTGAACCAGAAGCGCCGCATCCTGCTCGAGTACCGCAAGGTCTACGACGCCTCCCCGGAGTCGCCGTTCCTCCATGCCCGCGACCAGCTCCCCGAGCGCATGGGGGTCGCCTGGGAGACCATCGCGGCCGACGTGAAAGATCTCGAGCAGAACCGCTTCCTGCATTGGAAGGCCCAGGATCTCTACAAGCTCTCGCCGCGCGGCATACGTGTCACCGGCGACGCGGCCGAGCTCGACCTCGAATTCCCCGAGTAGTCCTGCGTCGGAGCACAGTCGGGCGGCGCTTGCGATCTGCTGCCCTAGCAGGCTCTTTGGAGCCCTCGGGAGGCAGACTGCATGAGTATGCGCGCTTTGGGAGCCGGACTGGCAGGGGGACTGCTGGCCGGCGCCCTCGTGGGGGGCGGCGAGGCGGTAGCATCGTGGTGGGCGACGCACGGAGCCGGTGAGCTCCCGCCCATCGCCTGGGCAATGATTGCCTACGGGTTGCTCGGGGCCGCGGGCGGCCTCGGGCTCGGCATTCTCGCCGCGATCCTGCGCACGGACGGCTTCGGCCTCGCGCTGGCCGGGATCGGGGCGGGGCTGGGATTCGTCGTGGGTCGCTTCCGCGTCATCCGCGACGTCTTCCTCGAGCAGCTTCCGGGCGGGCCCATGACGCTCGTCGTGCAGCTCGCGGCGCTGCTCGCGACCTTCGTCGTCGGCGTTCTCGTGTGGCGCGCGTTGCGCGGCGCCGACGCGCGACGCGGGTTGCTGACGCGCCCCGTGCCGGCGGCGATCCTCGTCGCCGTGATCGCCCTCGGCTGGTCGCTCGCGACCCGCGCCATGCCGGGCCCACCGCAGCCCGAGCCCGCGCAGCGTGCGGCCGCCCCGGCCAACGCGCCGAACGTGATCCTGCTGATGGTCGACACGCTGCGCGCCGACCGTCTCGGCTCCTACGGCTACGCCAAGGCGAGGACGCCGCACCTCGACAGCCTCGCGACGGACGGCGTGCGCGCCGCACGCAGCTTCGCACAGGCGTCGTGGACGCGGCCCTCGGTCGCGACCATCTTCACCGGGCTCTACCCGTCGTCGCACGGCGCCATCCACAAGGCCGACATCCTGCCCGACCGCGTCGAGACGATCGCCGAGGCGCTCACCAAGGGCGGCTACTGGGCCGCGGGCTTCCCGAACAACATCAACGTCACCGCCGCCTTCAACTTCCAGCAGGGCTTCGACGAGTTCCACTACCTGGCGCCCGACCTCTTCTTCTGGGCCGACGAGCCGGCGGCGAAGCTGACGATCTACAACGGCCTGCGTCTCGTTCGCGAGCGTTTCTTCGCGCGCCAGGTCATCGTCTACAACTACTACCAACCCGCGCAGGTGGTGGTGGATCGCGCCATCGAGTGGCTCGGCGGCCCGAACGCGAAGAAGGGCCCGTTCTTCCTCTATCTGCACTTCATGGATCCGCACGATCCGTACTTCGTGCACCCGTACGACGGCGAGGGCTATGCGCGCGTAGCCAACCCGAACCCGCCGGCGGACGTCGCCCAGAAGTACAGCGACCTCTACGACGGCGAGATCGCCTATCTCGACGGCCAGGTCGGCCGCCTCATCGACGACCTCAAGCAGCGCGGCCTCTACGACGACACGCTCATCGTGCTCACCGCCGACCACGGCGAGGAGTTCCACGAGCACGGCGGCTGGTGGCACGGCACCACGCTCTACGACGAGCAGACGCACGTGCCGCTCGTCATGAAGCCCGCTGCCGGCGGCGCGCGCGGCAGCGTCATCGACGAGCTCGCGACCAGCCTCGACATCGCGCCGACCATGCTCGCGAGCGCCGGCCTGCCGATCCCGCCCGTGATGCAGGGCCATGCGCTGCCGCTCAACGGCGCCGCGGCGCCGGCGCGCGAGAACGTCTTCTCCGAGGAGGACCTCGAGGGCAACTCGCTGCAGGCGATTCGCTCGAAGACGACGAAGCTCATCACCGCCAACAAGGGCAACCCGCGCGGACTCAGAGAGACGGAGCTGTACGACGTCGCCACCGACCCCGGCGAGCAGAAGGACCTCGCGGAGGCCGAGCCGGTCGAGGTCGAGAAGATGCGCGCCGCCCTGGGCAAGGCCTATCTCGTCGCGTCCGAGCACAAGGGCGCGGGCGGGCAGGTCGACGTCGACGCCGCCACCAAGGAGCGGCTGCGCGCGCTCGGCTACCTCGACTGATCGCGTGGCGGCCCCTCTGCTCGTCATCGGCCTCGACGGGGCCGGCCTCGACCTCGTCGAGCCGTGGGCGGCGGAGGGGCGCCTGCCGGCGCTGCGGGCGCTGCTCGCCCGCGGTGCGTTCGGCCCGCTGCGCTCGACGATCCCGGCCGCGACCTTCCCGGCCTGGACGTCGCTGCTGACCGGGGTCAACCCGGGCCGCCACGGCGTGCTCGACTTCCTGGAGCGCGTCCCGGGCACGTACCGCATGCGCTTCGTGAACGGGAGCCACCGGCGCGTGCCCGCCCTGTGGAACCGGCTCTCGGCCGCCGGGCGGCGTTGCGCCGTCCTCACCGTCCCCGCGACCTATCCGCCGGAGCCGATCGACGGGATCATGGTGAGCGGCTGGGACACGCCGCTCACGACCCGCATCGACGCCTCCTTCGTGCACCCGCCGGCGTTCCACGACGAGGTGCGCCGGCTCGTCGGCACGCTCCCGTTCGCCGACTTCCAGGAAGTGCGCACCGGGGCAGGGTGGCACGCGCGCGCGCTCGCGAGCCTGCTCGACGGCGTGGATCGGCGGACGCGCCTGGCCGAGGCGCTGCTCGCCCGCGGCGACCTCGATGCGCTGGTCGTCGTCTACGGCGAGTCCGACACCGTCTCGCACCATTTCTGGCGCTTCCACGACGCCGCCTCGCCGCGCCACGCCGCGAGCCCGCACGGCGACGCGATCCGCCGCGTGTACGCGGCGCTCGACGCCGCCGTCGGCCGCCTGGTCGCCGCCGCCGGACCCGACGCGGTCGTCGCCGTCGTCTCCGACCACGGCAGCGGCGGCGCCAGCGACCGCGTCCTGCACCTCAACCGGCGCCTCGCCGAATGCGGGTTGCTGGCGTTCCGGACGGCAGGCGGCGGCGCGGCGCGCCTCGCCCGGCGACTCGCGCTGCGGGCGATACCGACCGGCCTCCAGGGCGCGATCCTGCGGCGGGCTCCGGAGACCGCCGGACGTCTCGAGGGCATGGCACGGCTCGGCCAGATCGCCTGGCCCGGGACGCAGGCGTACTCCGAGGAGCTCGACTATCATCCGAGCGTGTGGATCAACCGCGCCGACCGCGACCCCGAGGGCGTCGTCGCTCCGGCCGACTACGAGCGCGTCCGCGCGCAGGTCGTCGCCGCGCTGCTCGACTGGCGCGACGCCGCCGGCGCCCCGGTGGTCGCGCGCGTGTGGCGCCGCGAGGAGATCTACGACGGGCCGGCGACCGAGCGTGCGCCCGACCTCCTGCTCGAGCCGGCCTGGCACCGCGGC
This sequence comes from bacterium, assembly GCA_026129405.1. NCBI lineage: Bacteria > bacterium. The sequence continues at coordinate 631,830 of JAHCID010000003.1, read as the reverse complement.
TATCGCCCGTCCTGCCTGCGCAGCGCGGGACCGGGCCCCGCGCTGCGCCGGCTGAGCCCGGCCGAATACGGCGCCGGCAAGGACGCGGGGACGAGCGGGACGCATCGCCGCGAGGGTCTCTTCGCGCTCGCCGGACCCGGTGTGAACGGGCGGGGGCGCCTCGCCGCCGCCGACGTCGTGGACGTCCTGCCGACGCTCCTGCCCCTCGTCGGGCTGCCCGTGCCGGGGGGACTCGACGGTCGGCCCATCCGCGCCGCCCTCGCCGTGGCCGCGCGTGAGGAGGCCGATCGCGTGCCGGCGCCGGCGTCGACGCCGCTCGTCTTCGGGCCCGAGGAGACACGCATCCTCACCGAGCGGCTCGCCGCGCTCGGCTATCTGGAGCCCGGCTCCTGATGCGGGTCGCGCTCGTCGTGGCGGGGCCGTACCCCGCGCTGCGCGGCTCGCAGGTGCTGGTGGGGCATCTCGCGCTCGGCCTGCGGGAGCGCGGGCACGAGGTGTCGCTGGTCACCTACGGCGCGCGGCGCGGACGCCGCCCCGGCCTGCGCCCGGGACGTGTCGTCCTCGACGCGATCCTGGTGGCGCGCCTGTGGCGTCACGTCCGCCGGCGCGCGATCGACGTGATCCACGCGCACAACTACGAGGCGGCGATCGCCGGGCTCATCGTCGGACGGCTCACGGGGACGCCGGTCGTCTACCACGGCCACAGCGCCATGGCGGAGGAGCTGCCGACGTACGTCTCCGGCCGCCGCACGCGCCGGCTCCTCGGGCGGCTCGGCCATCTCCTCGACACCCAGGTGCCGCGCCGGGCCGACTACTGTATCGCGGTGACGCCCGAGCTGGGCGAGCATCTTCGCCGCGGCGGGGTGGCGCAGCGGGCGCTCGCCTGCATCGAGCCGACCTCGGTGCCGGCCGAGGTCCGCAAGACGGTGCCCGTCCCGCGCCCGGAGTCCGGGCGCGGGCTCGTGTGCTACGCGGGCAACCTCGACGGTTACCAGAACCTCGCGTTCCTGCTGGAGACCTTCCGCGCGATCCGGGCGGCCGAGCCCCGGGCCCGCCTGCTCCTCCTGACCCACCACGACGCCCGCGCCGAAGCCCGTCGCCTGCGCGAGGGTGACCTCCTGGGGCCGGGGGTGGAGATCGAGCAGGCGAGGTCCTACGATGAGGTCCGGAGCCTCCTGGCGGGGGCGGACGTCGCCGTCCTGCCGCGCGCCGAACGCTCCGGCTTTCCCATGAAGCTGCTGAACTACATGGCGGCCGGCAAGGCCATCGTCGCCTGCGCCGGCTCCGCCAAGGGTCTCGCCGACGGCGTCTCCGGGCGTGTCGTGCCCGACGGCGACTCCGCGGCGTTCGCCGCCGTCGTCGTCGAGCTGCTGCGCGATCCCGCCGGCCGCGCCCGGCTCGGCACGGCCGCCCGGCACGCGGTCGAGGGCCCCGAGGCGTGGGAGCACGTGCTCGACCGCATCGAATCGATCTACCGCACCGTCGTGGCGGGCGCCGGGCCCGCGCTCGTACCGGTGACGGCCACGGAGTGACGACATGACGTATCGACCCCGCATCGCGATCACCATGGGCGACGCCGCCGGCATCGGCCCCGAGATCACCGTGAAGTCGCTCGCCGACCCGCGCGCGACCGAGTGGTGCATCCCCCTCGTCCTCGGCGACGCCGCCGTGATGGAGAAGGCGATGGACGCCGTCGGCGTGCGTCTGCCGATCCGTCGCATCCAGACGCCCGCCGAGGCCGTGGGCACACCCGGCACGGTGGAGATCATCGACTCGGCCTGCATCGACATGGCGACGCACGCGTGGGGCAGGATCGTGTCGGCCTACGGCGACGCCGCCGTGGCGTGGACGAAGGCCGCCGGGCACATGGCCGCCTCGGGCGAGATCGACGGCCTCGTCTCCGCCCCGCTCAACAAGGAGGCGATGCACGTCGCCGGCCACAACTACGAGGGCCAGACCGAGATCCTCGGCGAGCTCACGCAGAGCAAGCCGGCGATGGTCATGGTCATCGACAAGATGCGGCTCATGCTCTTCACGAACCACATGGCGCTGCGTGCCGTGTGCGACTACGTGACCAGGGACCGCATGCTGGCGCGCATCCGTCTCGCCGACGCGGCGCTGCGCGACATGGGCATCGCGAAGCCGAAGATCGCGGTCGCGGGGCTGAACCCGCATGCCGGCGAGAACGGCCTCTTCGGCCGCGAGGAGCTCGACCAGATCATCCCCGCGATCGAGGCCGCGCGCGCCGAGGGCATCGACGCGCAGGGCCCGTTCCCGGCCGACACCGTGTTCCTGAAGGCGCGCGACGGCGTCTACGACATGACGATCGCGCTCTATCACGACCAGGGGCTCATGGCGGTGAAGCTGGTCGGCTTCGGCCGCGTGGTCACGCTGCTGATCGGGCTGCCGCTGATCCGTACCTCGACGGGGCACGGCACGGCGTTCGACATCGCGGGCCGGAACATCGCGGACCACGTGAACCTGCTGGAGGCGATCCGCGTCGCCGCCGAGGTCGCGCGCGGCAAGCAGGGGCACACGGACCGCGGGCTCGCCGCGGCGTTCGGCCGGGCGGCGTAGGCGATGCGGCGGGTCCTCGACATCTCGGTGCCGAACGGCCCGGGCCAGCACGTCTATCCCGGCGATCCGGAGCCGCGCATCGACGCCGTGCGGCGGCTCGCCAGCGGCGACGTCTGCAACCTGTCGCTGCTCACGATGGGCAGCCACACCGGTACGCACGTCGACGCGCCGTTCCACTTCCTCGCCGACGGCCCGCGCCTCGGCGAGGTGCCGCTGGACCGCATGGTCGGCGAATGTCTCGTCGCCGACCTGCGCGGCCGCGCCGCGATCGACGCCGCGGCGCTGCGCGACGTGTCCCTGCGCGACGGCGACATCCTGCTCTGCCTCACCGACAACTCGGCGAAGTGGGCGGCGCCGTCGTTCCAGACCGACTTCACCTATCTCATGCGCGACGCGGCCGACGTCCTGGTCCAGCGCGGGGTGAAGGCGGTCGGCATGGACTACCTGTCGATCGAGGCGTTCGGGACGTCGGAGTTCGTCGTCCATCAGACGCTGCTCGGCGCCGGCGTCTTCGTGATCGAGGGCCTCGATCTGCGCCAGGTGGCGCCGGGGCGGCGCTACACGCTCGTCTGTCTGCCGCTCAAGTTTCCCGAGCTGGATGGGGCGCCGGCACGCGCCATCCTGCTGGACGAGTGACGGAGGGCCTGCGATGGACGCGCTCCGCGTCCTCGCCGACGACCTGACCGGCGCCTGCGACGTCGGCGCCGAGCTGCTGCCCTGGCGCGGTGGCGTGGCCGTCGTCTGGGCCGGGGAGGGCGGCGGGACCCCGCCGCCGCAGGCGCTCGCGGTGCGCAACACGCAGAGCCGCACGCTCGCCCCCGCGCTCGCGGCGGCACGCGTGCACGCCGCGCTGGCGCCCGCCGGCGGCTTCGGCGGCATCGTCCTCAAGAAGATCGACACCGGCCTGCGCGGCGTGCTCGGTGCCGAGCTGGACGCGGCGATGGACGCGCTCGGTGCGGGGGAGGCGTTCGTGCTGCCGGCCATCCCGGAGGTCGGTCGCACCACCGAGGGCGGCCGACAGATGATCGCGGGCGTGCCCGTGCACGAGACGCCCTTTGCGCGCGACCCACAGAACCCGATCCACGACGCGAGCGTCTGCGCGGTCCTCGCCGCGACCAGCCGGCGAGCAGCGGCGGTCCTGGACCTCGCGGCGGTGCGTGCGCCCGAAGGCCCGGCGGCGGCGATCGCAGGGCTGCGTGCGGACGGCGCGGTAGTGATCGTCTGCGACGCCCAGACCGAGGGCGACCTCGAGCGTACGGTGCGCGTCCTGCTCGGGCGGCCGCGCCCGCTGCTGCTGGCCGGCTCCATCGGGCTCGCCCGGGCGCTGCGCCGGGTGCTCGGCCAGGAGCCCGTCGGCCAGCCGCGTGCGACCGGCCCCGCCCCCGCCGGCGCCGGCGTGCTCTGCGTCATGGGCAGCGCGCATCCGACCGCGCACGCTCAGGTGGCCTGGCGGTCGAGCGCGGCGTCCTGCGCACGCTCGCGGTGTCCGCCGGCGCGGCCGAGCAGGCCGGCGACGGCGCCGCGCGGCTGGTGCGCGACGGGCATGCGGTCGCACTGGTCCCGCCCGTGGTGCGCGCGCCGACGAGCGACGGCGTCCTCGCTATGATGCGGACCGCGGCCCTGGCCGCGCTCGGACGCGGGCGACCGCGCGGGCTGGTGCTCGTCGGCGGCGAGACCGCGTTCCACGTGCTCGACGGCCTCGGCCACCCGGCGCTGTGGCTCGAGGCGCGGCTCGCGCCGCTGGTGGTGCGCGCGCGCATCGGCGCCGGTCCGTTCGCGGGCCTGGCGCTGGTCACCAAGGGCGGCTCCTCGGGGCCGCCGGACCTGCTCGCCACGCTGGTGCGCCAGCTCGGGCGCGGCAAAGGAGGGTAGGAGATGGAGGTCGCCGACGGACGCGTCGTCGTGCTCGAGTACACGGTCCACTTCGCCAACGGACGCCTCCTCGACTCGACGGGACACTGCGGGCCCATCGCCGTGATGCAGGGCTCGGGGCAGCTCTTCCCCGCGCTCGAGGATCGCATCGTCGGCATGCAGGCGGGCGAGACGCGCGAGCTGCACATCCCGGCCGAGGAGGCATACGGGCCGTGGCGCGAGGACCTCGTGCGCGAGATGCCGCGCGACCGGCTGCCGCCGGATCTCGATCTCACCGTCGGCGACGAGTACTCGCTGAAGAGCCCGGACGGGAAGACGCTGCGCTTCCGCCTGCTCGAGATCGGCGGCGCGAGCGTGCGCGCGGACTTCAATCCGCCGGGGGCCGGGCAGGGGCTGAAGGCGACGGTGACGGTGATCGCGGTGCGCCCGCCGACGCCGGACGAGGAGCGTCGCGGCCGGACGTGACCGCCTTCGGCCGCGCCTTCACGCCGGCCGCCGCGAGCGGACCGAGCAGGCGGAAGCCGGTGCGGCCGTTCAGCGCCAGCGTCTTGCCCCAGTCGCCCACCTCGAGCGTGTCCGCGACGGCGAGCGCGGCGCCGCGGTAGCGCGCGTCGTCGCGCTGCACGCCGAGCCAGCCGAGCGGCAGGGCGTAGCGCGCGTCGGTCCAGCGGTCCGGCTCGGCGACGTAGGCGTCGGCATAGCGCTGCAGCCATTCGGCCCGCTTCGCGTCGGGCGCGACGGCCTCGACGTACGCCAGCCCGTCGGCCAGGATGCCGATCTTCCAGTCGGCGGCCGCCGGTGTCGGCGGGAAGGCGCCGAGCGCCTGGGTCGCGAACGCGGCGGCTGCGTCGCGATAGCGCGCCTCGTTCGTCGCCGCGGCGAGCGCGCCGAGCGCGACCATCGGCCAGCCGAACTGGCGCGGATTCGACGCCTTCGAGACGCGGCGGGCGAGGGCGTCGCCCATGGCCAGCGCCGCCTCGCGCGAGCGCACCTCGCCGGTGACCCGCCAGTGCGTGATGAGACCCTCCACCCACGTGTGCCCGAGGTCGACGTTCTGCGTCGCCTCGGGGGCGAAGTGACCCATCTTGTGCGGGTGATTCAGGCCGACGCGATCCGGGTTGTCCGGATCATGGTGGATCACGTCGACGTCGCGGTAGTGGCGCGCCGCCGCGACGAAGCCGTCGTACCAGGGGCGCTCGGCGGTGGCCGCCCAGCCGAGGCCGAGGACCTGCGGCAGATCGTACTCGAGGTTGCCCCAGGCGTCGCAGCCCTTGCTGCGATCGCGGAAGCCGGGAAAGTTCCAGTCGCCCCAGTTGAGCGCGCCGGTGAAGCCGGTGCGCTGATGGGCCTCGGTCCGCTGCTCGCACGGGACCGGCGGCCCGTCATCCCAACGCTCGGCGTTGCCGCGCGCGCGGTAGCGGCGGTAGGCGGTCGCGAGACGCGCGAGGAACGGCGGAGCGCCCGCCGCGGCGGGCGCGAGCGACTGCGGCAACGCCCCGGACGCCACGATCCAGGGCGCGGGCGGCATGCCCACGAGCGGGGCCAGCAGCGCGGCGGCCCGCTCCGGCGCGGGCGTCGCCCTGGTCGCCGGCTCGACCACCACCCAGGCCTCGAACGTCTTCGCCGCGCCGCGGCCGAGCGCGACGGGCGCCTCGCCGCCGCCGAGCAGGTCGAGCTGCACGTGCTCGTCGGAGAGGACGAGCGCCTTCGGCCACTCCTCGCGGAACCAGCGCGCGACCAGCGTGACCGCGGCGGTGTCGCCGCGCGCGCGCACCCAGCCGTCGCCGCTGCCCTCCGACTCGGCGTCGTCGAGCCGCATGCGCTCGCCGTCGAGCTGGCGCAGCGCGTGCGGGTCGACCAGGGTGCGGAAGCGCTTCACCGCGCCGTCGACGCCCATGGCGCCCTCGTCGAACGAGCCGGCGACGTCGAGCGCGAGGCTGCGGATCGCCACGTCGTGGGACGCCCCCAGGTGGGTCAGGGTCAGCTGGAGGCGCACGACCGGCTGGCCCGCGAAGACGGCGATGCGCGCCTCGTAGGCGAGCTCGGTGCCGTAGCGCCCGCGCAGCAGCAGCTCGGTGCGTACGGGACCGTCGGTCTCCACGCTCGGCGGCCCGGCCGGCACGGGTGGCACGGCGGCGCCGTCGGCGAGCGTCAGCGCGGGCAGGGGAAGGCGCGCCAGCAACGTCGTGCCGCCCGTGCGCAGCGTGGTGGCGAGCGCGGCGCCGTCGCCGGGCACGGTGAGCGTCAGGGGGCCGGTGTCGAGCTGCTGGGCGGCGCCGTCGGCGCGGCGGGTCGCCGGGGCTGGCGGCGCGCGCTGGCGTGCCCGGCAGCGCCAGGGTCGTGCGGCCTTCGGCGGCGCAGACGCTCGCGAGCACGTCGAGGAGGAGCGCCAGCGCACCGAGCCGTCGGGCCAGCGTTCGAGCACTGTGGGGTTGCGTCGGGACCGGGCGATCCCCGGCGACGCACGCGCAGCGCGGCGGCGTCGCGCACGGCGCCGGGCGGGAGCGGCACGCTGACGGCGGCGGGTGCGTCGCGGCGCGCGACGCCGGCGGTCTCGACCAGCGGCAGCGCCACGTCGAGCGTCGCGGCGCGAACGGAGGCGGGCAGGCCGAGGAGCACCGCGAGGAATGCGACGCGAAGCTGGCCCGGCACCGCGTCCCTGCTAACACCGGTCCGGGCGGGCGGCAATGCGCGGGCGACACAGGCTGTGCGTCCGGGCGCGTGGCGCAAGCGGCCAACCCCGCGCGCTTTTTCGTTGCGCGTGTGCGGCGGCCGGAGGTAGGACCACGCCGTGCGCCCCGCCGGGCCGGCTGCGCAGAGGGATTTTCACATGGGGGTCGACATCCATCGCGAGGCGGACGAGCTCGCGCGCTACTACGGCGAGCTCGGGCGCCGGCTCGCCCAGAACGGCGTCCGCGACGTCCCCGACCTCCTGGCGCTCCACGACCAGCTCCGCCGGGCCCTCGACGCGGTCAGCCCCCAGGAGATCGCCTGGGCCGTCGAGCAGACCCAGCGTCTCATCGACCAGCTGGTCCGCATGGACTCGAACCTCCAGGCCCTGCGCAGCCTGAAGGACCTGATGGCCCGGCTGGGGCCGCCGCCGGCGTAGCGCGCTCGACCTTCGCGGGACGGCCCGGCATACCTGACCGTGCGGCCCCGCATGCCCGGATCCTCGCGCCATCGCATCGCGTACGTCATCGGCGAGCTCGGGAAGGGCGGCGCCGAGTACCAGCTCTACGAGCTGCTGCGCGGGCTCGACCGTGCCCGCTTCGAGCCCGCGGTGTTCGCGCTCGCCGCGGGCGGCTACTGGGCGGGACCGCTGCGCGAGCTCGGTGTGCCGGTCCACGAGCTCGCGGCCCGCGGCTCGGCCGACGCCGGCCGGCTCCTGCGGCTGCGCCGGGCGCTGCGCGCCTTCGCGCCGCGCCTGCTGCACACCGTGCTCTGGTCGGGGAACTCCTACGGGCGTCTCGCCGCGACCGGGCTCGGCATCCCGATCGTGCTCACCGCGGAGCGCAACGTGATCGCGCGCCCGGGCTGGCAGATCGCCGTCGAGCGCGTGCTCGATCGCCTCACCGATACGTACCTCCTCAACTGCCGGGCGATCGCCGACGGCCTCGTCGAGCGCCAGGGCCTCGCGGCCGACAAGATGTGCGTCATCCCGAACGGCATCGACCTCGCGCGCCTGCCGCGCTTCGAGCCCGCGCGCGCCGCGGCCCGCGCCGCCGCGGGCTTCGCCCCGCAGCGGCGTCTCGTGGCGCAGGTCGGACGCCTCGCCGAGCAGAAGGACTATCCCACCTACCTGCGCGCAGCGGCCCGCCTGGCGCCGGCGTGTGCCGACGTCGACTTCCTCGTCGTCGGCGAGGGCGGGCTGCGCGAGGAGCTGGTCGCGCTCGCGACGTCGCTCGGGATCGCCGAGCGCGTGCACTTCACCGGCCTGCGCCACGACGTCCCCGCGGTGCTCGCCGGCGTGGACGTCCTCGCCCTGACGTCGCTCTACGAGGGCCTGCCGAACGTCGTCATCGAGGCGATGGCGACCGGCGCCGTGGCCGTCGCGACCGACGTCGGCGGCTGCCGCGAGCTGGTCGTCGACGGAGAGACGGGGGTGCTGGTCCCTGCGCGACAGCCCGAGGCGGTGGCCGACGCGATCACCGCGCTGCTGCGCGACCCCGGGCGCACCGAGCGCCTGCGGCTCGCGGCGCGCCGGCGCATCGAGGACGAGTTCTCCCTCGAGGCCATGGTGCGACGCACGACCGCCGTCTACCTGGACCATCTGCGGGCGCGCGGCTTCGAGCCGGGCGCTGCGGCCGCCTGACGCTCGATGCGCATCGCCTACGTCATCCCGGCCTGGCCGCCGCTCGGCTCGCAGCCGTTCGTCGTCAACGAGATGGTCGAGGTGCAGGACGCGGGCCACGCCCTCGTCGTGCTGCCCCTGTACCCGGGCGAGGCCGGCGGCGTGCGGCACGGGACGTTCGCGCGCCTGCGGCCGGCGAGCGTCCTGCCGGCGCCGCTCGTCGACGGCGCCACGCTCGGGCTCGCCCTGCGCGTGCTCGTCACGCGGCCGTGGCGCGTGCTGCGCACGCTCGCGGGCGCGCATCGTGCCGCCGGCGCCAGCCCCTGGGCGCACGTGCGCCTGCTGGCGGTGACGCCGAAAGCGCTCGCCGCGGCGCACCGATTGCGCGCGCTCGGCGTCGAGCACCTCCACGCCCACTTCGCCATGCAGACGGCCGATACGGCCGCCATCGCGGGCGCCGTCGCGGGCGTCCCGTTCTCGTTCACGGCGCACGCCTACGACATCTACTCCACGCATCCGCGCTGGCGGAACGCGACGCTCGGCTGGAAGCTGCGCCGCGCCGCGCGCGCGTTCACGGTGAACGACTATGCGCGCGATCTCCTGCGCGCGATGCTGCCGGCGGCGGAGCGCGCGCGCGTGCAGACGGTGTACGTCGGTATCCCGACCGAGCTGTTCCACGCCGAGCCGCCCGCGCCCGACGACGGCAGGCTGCGCCTGCTGTGCGTCGCGCGCTTCCAGGAGAAGAAGGGCATCGACACGCTGATCGACGCCTGCGCGGTGCTGCGGGAGCGCGGGTGCGCGTTCAGCCTGCGCGTGTTCGGCGACGGCCCGCTGCGCCCGGCGCTCGAGGCGCAGGTCGCGCGCCACGCGCTCGGCGACCACGTGCTGATCGGCCAGCCGATCCCGCAGGAGGAGGTCGCACGCGAGATGCGTGCCTGCCACCTCTTCGTCATGCCGTGCCGCCGCGACCACAACGGCGACATGGACGGCATCCCGACCGTCTTCATGGAGGCGATGGCGACGGGACGCCCGGTCGTCAGCTGCGCCGTGTCCGGCATCCCGGAGCTGGTGCGCGACGGCGAGACCGGCGTCATCGTGCCGCCGAACGACACCCTCGCGCTCGCCGACGCCATCGCCGACCTGGCGACTGCGCCCGAGCGGCGGGCCTTCCTCGGGCGGCAGGGGCGGGCGCTCGTCGAGCGGCAGCACGACCAGCGGCGCAACGCCCGCCGCGTCGTCGCCCTGCTCGTGTCCGACGGCAGCGCGGACGCCCCCGCCGCCGGCGCGACGCGGCCGGCGGCGTCGTCGCGATGAGCGGTGCGGGGCGCGCGCTGGTCCCGCCGGGGCGCATCCGCTATGGGCGGGCCGCGTGTCCACCGCCCGCCTCGCCGCGACCGACGCGGCGCCCACTTCCGTGACCGCCACGCCCGCCATCGCCGTCGACGCCCTCGTGCAGCGCTACGGCGATCGCACGGCGCTGGGCGGCATCTCGTTCGCCGTCGCCCCCGGGGAGCTCTTCGGCCTGCTCGGGCCGAACGGCGGCGGCAAGAGCACGCTCTTCCGCATCCTCGCCACGCTCCAGCGGCCGACCGGGGGCGCGGCGCGTATCGAGGGGCACGACGTGGTGGCCGATCCCGCCGGCGTGCGCCGCCGCATCGGCATCGTGTTCCAGCACCCGAGCGTCGACGGCAAGCTCACCGTGGAGGAGAACCTCCGCCACCACGGCCGCCTCCACGGCCTGCGCGGCGCCGATCTGCGGGAGCGTATCGAGCGGCAGCTGGGCCGCTTCGGGCTCGGCGACCGGCGTCGCGATCTGGTCGAGAAGCTCTCGGGCGGACTCGCGCGCCGTGTGGAGCTGGCGAAGGGCCTGCTGCCGCAGCCGTCCGTCCTCCTGCTCGACGAGCCGAGCACCGGGCTCGATCCGGGTGCGCGCCGCGATCTGCTCGGCCACCTCGCCGAGGTGCGCGCGCAGGAAGGCACGACGGTGCTCCTCACGACGCACCACATGGACGAGGCCGAGCGCTGCGACCGGGTCGCCGTCCTCGATCGCGGCCGCCTGGTCGCGCTCGACGCACCCGGCACGCTGAAGGCCGCCGTCGGCGGCGACGTCGTCGTCATCCAGGGGCGCGACCCCGCACGCCTCCAGGCCCGGCTGCGCGAGCGGCTGCGGCTGGAGACGCGTCTCGTCGACGGCACCTTGCGTCTCGAGCATCCGCGCGGCCATGAGCTGGTGCGCGAGGTCGTCGAGGCGCTGGGCGACGACGTCCACAGCGTCAGCGTCGGGCGGCCGACGCTCGAGGACGTCTTCGTGCGCCTCACCGGGCGGACGTTCTTCGACGCCGGAGCCGAGGCGCCGGAGGGCGCACGATGACGCTCGCGATCGCGACGCTGTGGCAACGCGAGGTCGTGCGCTTCCTGCGCCAGCGTAGCCGCATCGTCGGGGCGCTCGCACAGCCGATCGTGTTCTGGCTGCTCCTCGGCGGCGGTCTGTCGGCGTCGTTCCGCCCGGCAGGCGCCGCCGCGGGCAGCGACTACCTCCAGTACTTCTATCCCGGTGTGCTCGCGCTCGTGCTCCTGTTCACGGCGATCTTCTCGACCATCGCCGTGGTCGAGGACCGCCGCGCGGGTTTCCTCCAGGGCGTGCTGGTGGCGCCCGTACCGCGGGCCGCGATCGTGCTCGGGCAATCCCTCGGCGCGACGAGCCTCGCCGTGCTCCAGGGTGCGCTCTTCCTCGTGCTGGCCCCGTTCGCGGGCGTCGTGCTCACGCCCGAGCGCGTGCTCGCGACGCTCGGTGCAATGGCGCTGGTCGGCTTCGGCCTCACGAACCTCGGGCTGGTGATCGCGTGGCGCATGGACTCGACCCAGGGGTTCCATGCGGTGATGAACCTGATCCTGCTGCCGATCTGGTTCCTGTCGGGCGCCTTCTTCCCGCCCGAGGGGCTGCCGGACGCCCTGGTGTGGATCATGCGGCTCGACCCGCTCACCTACGGCGTCGCGCTGCTGCGGCAGGCGATGTGGCTCGGCCAGACGGTGCCGACCGGCGCGCTGCCGTCGCCGGCGACGGGGCTCGTCGTCAGCACCGTGTTCGGGCTCGCGACCCTGGCCGCGGCCGTCGCCGTCGCGCGTCGCAGCGCGACGCTGTAGGCGCGCGCGCTCAGCCGGGCCGACGGGTGAGCGCGATGGCGTCGGCGACCAGGCGCGCCAGGTCCGCGGGATCGGTGCCCACGTAATAGCCGCGGATCTGGAGAGCGCGGTCGACGAGCACGAACCGCTCGCTGTGCGTGATCGGCGCTTCCGCGGGGCCGTCGTCCGCGAAGCCGACCTTGAAGCCGTCGCGCAGGAGCCGGCCGACGCCGTCGCGCGAGCCGGTGAGGAAGAGCCACTCGCGGCCGGCGCCGAAGCGCTCCGCATACGGTTGCAGCACCTCGGGCGTGTCGTGCACCGGATCGACGGTGATCGACACCAGCCGCACGCCGTCGTCGCCCTTCGGCAGCTTGGGCCGCAGGTCGGCCATGCGCTGGCTCAGGACCGGACAGACGCCGGGGCAGCGGGTGAAGACGAAGTCGGCGATCCACACGTGTCCGGCGAGCGCGTCGGAGCCGACCGGGCTGCCGGTGCGCTCGGTGAGCGTGAAGGGCGGCAACGTGCCGAGGACCGGCAGCTCCTCGCGCCCGCAGCCCGCGACGAGAACGAGCAGGGCGAGCGCGGTGGCCGCGCGGCGCACGCGCGCCGCGCTCACGGCATCAGGGGCAGCTTGTCGAAGGCCATCGCCGCCAGCAGCACGGGCAGGTAGACGAGCGAGGCCACGAGGAGCCGCCGGGCGTCGGCCGCGCCGCCGCGGCGCGCGAGGCCGATCGCCGCCCAGAGGAATCCGAGTCCGGCGACGAGCGCGACGAAGAAGTAGGCCGTGCCTACGACGCCGAGGAACGTCGGCAGCAGCGCGACGGGCAGCAACGCGAGGCAGTTCGTCACCGCATGCGTGGCGGTGCTGGGCCCGTCGCGGTCGACGACCGGGAGGACGCGGATGCCGCCGCGCGCGTAGTCGTCGCGGTAGAGCTGCCCGATCGCGAGCGTGTGTGGAATCTGCCAGAAGAACAGGATCGCGAAGAGCACCCACGCGAGCGGGTCGAGACGATCGCACGCGGCCGCGAAGCCGGCGACCGGCGGCAGGGCGCCCGGCACCGCCCCGACCAGCGAGCAGGCCGACGTCACCTGCTTGAGCGGGGTGTAGAGGCCGAGATACGTCACCACCACGACCGCCGTCACCGCCGCGCAGAGCACGTTGACCGTGACGAGGAGCCAGGCGAGTCCGGCGACGACGAGGGCGCTGCCGAGTACGAACGCCTCGATCGGCAGGACGCGTCCTTCGGGCAGCGGCCGGCGCCGGGTGCGCTCCATGCGCGCGTCGACGTCGCGCTCCATCCACTGGTTCAGCGCCAGCGTGCCTCCGGCGGCGAGCGCCGTCCCGACGAGCGTGTGGACCAGGCGCACGAGGTCGGAGGTGCCGGCGGAGCCGAGGTAGTAGCCGACGACCGTGGTGACCAGCACCATCATCACCACGCGCGGCTTCGTCAGCTCGACGTAGTCGGCGACGCGCCGCCACGCGGCGGTGGCACCGAGGGGCAGGGTCGCGGGAGTCACTGCGGCCGTCCCCGCAGGCGCCGCGTCCGGCACGTCGGGGAGCGGAGCGCGATCCATCGCACCCGTATCGTCGCCTCGGGGGGCTCGCACCAATGAAAAACCCTGGGCCCTCGCATCAGGACGCCTTCTGCGGCGCGGAGTCGCGATCCCGTATCCCGAACGCCGCGCCCGCCGCAAGCCGCATCAGCCGCAGATCTTGTTGAGCGGGTACTCGATGATGCCCACCGCGCCGGCGCGCATCAGCCGGGGGATGAGGTCGCGCACCGTGGCCTCGGCGATGACGCTCTCGACCGCGAGCCAGTCCGTCCCATAGAGATTCGAGACCGTCGGCGCCGTGATCGACGGCAGCAGGGCGACCACCTCCGGGAGCTGCGCCGCCGGCACGTTCATCTTGAGCCCGACCTGCGCCTCGGCCCGCAGCGCGCCCTGGAGGAGCATCGAGATCTGCTCGATCTTCTCGCGCTTCCACGGCGTGTCCCAGGCGGTCGGGTTGACGATCAGCTGCGGCACCGACTCGAACAGCTCGCAGACGATGCGCAGGCCGTGGGCGCGGATCGTCGAGCCGGTCTCGGTCACCTCGACGATCGCGTCGACCAGACCCTCGGCCACCTTGGCCTCCGTCGCGCCCCACGAGAACTCGATCTGGACGTCGATCTTGCGCTCCGTGAACCAGCGCTTCGTGTAGCCGACCAGCTCGGTCGCGATGCGCGCGCCGCGGAGGTCCTCGGGCTTCTGGACCGGCGAGTCGCGGCTCACGACCAGCACCCAGCGCGTGGGGCGGAGGCTCGTCTTCGAGTACACGAGCTCCTTGGCGCTGACGACCTTGGCGTCGTACTCGAGGACCCAGTCGCGGCCGGTGATGCCGGCGTCGAGCGTGCCGCTCTCGACGTAGCGGGCCATCTCCTGGGCGCGCACGAGGAGGCAGCGCAGGCCCGGATCGTCGACGGTCGGGAAGTAGCTGCGCGAGTCGATGCCGATCTTCCAGCCGGAGCGCCGGAAGAGCTCCACGGTCGCGGCTTCGAGGCTGCCCTTCGGGATGCCCAGCTGAAGGACGTTCATGATCCGGCGCCCCCTACCACGCGACCCCGGGCAAAGCGACCCGCAGCCGTGGCGGTCGCACGGCGCGTCGGCTAAGGGAGCGCGATGCGGCTCGCCGACATCGCCCGCGCGCTGGACGCCGAGGTCGAGGGGGATGGCGAGGTCGATATCCGCGGCGTCGCCGCCCTCGAGGACGCCACCCCGGGCACCATCTCGTTCCTCGCCGACCGCCGGCTCGAGGGACACCTCGCGGGTACGCGGGCATCGGCACTGGTCCTGGCGCCGCAGGCGCCCGCGGTCTCCGTGCCGGTGATCCGCGTCCCGCAGCCGTATCTCGCCTTCGTGCGGGTGATCGAGCTGTTCCACCCGGCCGTGCGCCCCCCGGCGGGCGTGCACCCGACGGCGGTCGTCGACCCGGCGGCGGAGATCGGTCCGGGCGCCGCGATCGGGCCCCACGTCGTCGTGGGCGCCGGCGCACGCCTCGGCCGCGACGCCGTGCTGCACGCGCGCGTGACGATCTACCCCGGGGCCAGCATCGGCGACGACTTCACCGCCCACGCCGGTGCGATCGTGCGCGAGGCCGTGGTGATCGGGGATCGCGTCACGCTGCACGCCGGCGCCGTCGTCGGCAGCGACGGCTTCGGCTATCTGCCCACGCCCACCGGGGCGCGGAAGATACCCCAGGTCGGTACGGTCACGATCGAGGACGACGTCGAGATCGGCGCCAACAGCACGATCGACCGCGCGGCCCTCGGCACGACTCACGTCGGCCGCGGCACCAAGATCGACAATCTGGTCATGATCGCGCACGGTTGCCGGATCGGCCCGAGCTGCCTCCTCGCCGCGCAGACCGGGCTCGCGGGCGGTACGCGCCTGGGGGCCGGGGTGATGCTCGGCGGCCAGGTGGGGGCGAGCGGGCATCTCACCATCGGCGACGGCGCCCAGGTCGCGGCCCAGAGCGGCATCCACTCGGACATCCCGGCGGGCACGGTCTGGGGCGGCTACCCGGCGATGGACGTGCGTCTGTGGCGGCGGGTGACGAGCGCCGTCATGCGCCTGCCCGAGCTGCTCCGCCGGGTCCGCCGACTCGAGCGCGCGCTGGGTGCCGACGGACCCGGAACCGAGACCGACTAGGCCGGCCCCTTTCGCCAGCCGCGGCCGGCCCGCTATAGTGCGCGATCGGCCCCGGCCGTATCGCCGAGCATGAAGATCGCGATCGACCAGATCGTGGAGACCCCGAAGGCGCTCCACTACCTCGAGGACGCGGACCCCTTGAACGCCGAGCTGCGCAAGGGGGCCGGCGACTACGACGTCCCGCAGGCCCTCGCCGTCGATCTCGACTACTACCGTGCCGGCCTCGACGTGTACTTCGGCGGCCGTGTCCACGGCGCCGCCCGCGGCCACTGCGCCCGCTGCCTCGACGAGTTCGCGGTGCCGCTCGACGTGCCGGTCTCGGTGGTCCTGACGCCGCGCAACGCGGCCGACCTCGAGGGCGGCGAGCTCGGCGACGGCGACCTCGGGCTCTCGTTCTACGAGGGCGAGGAGATCGACGTCACGGCGCTGGTGCGCGAGCAGACCCTGCTCGCGCTGCCGAGCCGGGCGCTGTGCAGCGAGAGCTGCCGCGGGCTCTGTCCGCGCTGCGGCGTCAACCGCAACACCACGGTCTGCACCTGCGACACCGAGCCCGGCGACGGGCCGCTCGGGGCGCTCCGCACGCTGGTCCGCCGCAGCTGACGGACCGCCCGATCAATTCGAGTTCGAGGAGGATTCCACCATGGGACTGCCGAAGCGACGCACGTCGTCCACCAAGCGCGACAAGCGTCGCGCCCACGACGCTCTCGCGGCGCCGCACGCGATCGCCTGCCCGCAGTGCGGCGAGCGCACGTTGCTGCATCGGGCCTGCCCGCATTGCGGCACCTACCGCGGGCGCCAGGTGAAGGAAGCGAAGGACGCCTGACCTGCCCGTCGCCGCGGTCTGCGTCTTCCCGGGGCAGGGCTCGCAGCATCCCGGCATGGGCCGGGAGCTCGCGAGCGATTTCCCGCGCGCGCGCGCCACGCTGGCCGAGGCCGACGCGGCGCTCGGCTTCGCGCTCTCGCGCCTGTGCTTCGCGGGGCCGGCGGAGGAGCTGGCGCTCACCGCGCACGCGCAGCCGGCGATCCTCGCCGTCAGCGTGGCGGCCTGGCGCGTCCTCGCCGACGAGACCGGCGTTCGCCCGCTCGCGCTCGCCGGCCACAGCCTCGGCGAGTGGAGTGCGCTCGTGGTCGCCGGCGCGATCGCGTTCGGCGATGCCGTGCGCGGCGTGCGCGAGCGCGGACGGCTCATGCAGGCGGCGGTGCCGGTGGGTGAAGGCGCGATGGCAGCGGTGCTCGGGCTCGACCCGGGCGAGGTCGAGACGCTCTGCCGCGAGGCCGCGGGCGACGGCGTCTGCACGCCGGCCAACCTGAACGGGGGCGGACAGGTGGTCGTGGCGGGGCACGCCGCCGCGGTCGAGCGCCTGATCGCGCTGGCGGGGGCCCGGCGTGCGCGCGCCACGCGGCTCGCGGTGAGCGCCCCCTTCCATTGCGCGCTGATGGCACCCGCAGCCGAGGGCCTCGCCGCCTGGCTCGCGGACGTGCCGCTCGCGGCCCCTGCGCTGCCGGTCGTCACCAGCGTCGAGGCGCGCCCGGTAGGTGGCGCCGACGACGTGCGCGCGCTGCTCGTCCGTCAGGTGACGGCGCCGGTCCGCTGGGAGGACACCGCCCGGGCGGTGGGTGCCATGGGCGCGGCCGTCGCGCTCGAGGTCGGGCCGGGCCGGGTTCTCGCCGGCCTCATGCGGCGGATCGTGCCGGGGTTGCCGACGCAGCCGACCGGCGATCCCGCCGGCGTCGCGCGGGCCCGGGAGGTGCTGGCATGAGCGCTGAGCTGGCGGGACAGACGGCGGTCGTCACCGGGGCCTCGCGCGGCATCGGTCGCGGCATCGCGGCCATGCTCGCGGCGCGCGGGGCGCACGTGGTGGTCAACTACGTCAGCAACGCGGACTCGGCGGCTGCCGTGGTCGACGCGATCACCGCCGCCGGCGGCTCCGCCCACGCCGCCGGCTTCGACGTCGGCGACCCGACCGCAACCCGCGACGCCCTGAAGGATATCGTTGACCGGCAGGGCAGAATCGATATCTTCGTCGCCAACGCCGGGGTCTCGATCGACGGCCTCGTGCTGCGCTTCTCCGACGACGACTGGAACAGGGTCCTGCAGACCAACCTGACAGGGGTGTTCCATTGTGCCCGCGCGGCGTTGCGCACCATGGTCCGCAATCGCTACGGGCGGATCGTCAGCGTCACCTCCGTCGTGGCCGGCATGGGCAACGCGGGCCAGACGGCCTACGCGGCGGCGAAGGCCGGCGTCGAGGGCTTCACGCGCTCGCTGGCGCGCGAGGTCGCGAGTCGGGGGATCACCGTCAATGCGGTGGCGCCGGGCTTCGTCGATACCGAGATGACCGCCGCACTGGACGCGGGCCAGCGCGCCGCGTACACGGGCCTGATTCCCGTCGGACGCATGGGGACACCCGACGACGTCGCTGCCGCCGTGGCCTTTCTCGCCAGCCCCGCGGCAGGCTACGTCACCGGCCACGTCCTGCACGTGAACGGCGGGCTCTGGATGTGAACGGCAAGGAGGGGAGATGGCAGCCAGCGTCGAACAGCGCGTGAGAGAGATCATCTGTGAGCAGCTCGGAGTGAGCGAGGATCAGGTGACGCCGCAGGCCTCGTTCATCGAGGATCTCGGGGCCGACTCGCTCGACATCGTCGAGCTCGTGATGGCGCTCGAGGAAGAATACGACATGGAGATCTCGGACGAGGAGGCGGAGAAGATCCGCACCGTCCAGGACGTCGTCCAGTACATCGAAAGCCACAAGTGACGAGGAGCCGATGACCACGCCGCTCGCCAGCACCGACCCGGAGGTGCTCGAAGCCATCCGGCGCGAAGCCGAGCGGCAGGAGTTCAACCTCGAGCTGATCGCGTCGGAGAACTACGTCAGTCCCGCCGTGCTCGAGGCCCAGGGCTCCATCCTCACGAACAAGTACGCCGAGGGCTACCCGGGCAAGCGCTACTACGGCGGCTGCGAGTGGGTCGACGTCGTCGAGCAGCTGGCCATCGATCGCGCGAAGGCGCTCTTCGGCGCCGAGGTCGCGAACGTCCAGCCGCACTCGGGCTCGCAGGCGAACATGTGCGTCTACTTCTCGACGCTCGAGCCCGGCGACACGATCCTCGCCATGAACCTGTCGCACGGCGGACATCTGACCCACGGCAGCCCGGTCAATTTCTCCGGCAAGTTCTTCGAGATCGTTCCCTATGGCGTGCGCGAGTCGGACGGCCGCCTCGACATGGATCAGGTCCGCGACCTGGCCCGTCGCGAGCGCCCGAAGATGATCGTCGCCGGGCATTCCGCCTATCCGCGCCAGCTCGACTTCGCGGCGTTCCGCGCCATTGCCGACGAGACGGGCGCGCTGCTCATGGCCGACATGGCGCACTTCGCGGGCCTGGTCGCGGCCGGCGAGCACCCGTCGCCGATCCCCCACTGCGACTTCGTCACCACCACCACGCACAAGACGTTGCGCGGCCCCCGCGGGGGCATGATCCTCACCCGTACGGCGCACGAGAAGGCGATCAACTCCTCCGTCTTCCCCGGCAACCAGGGCGGCCCGCTCATGCACGTCATCGCCGGCAAGGCGGTGGCCCTGAAGGAGGCGATGCAGCCGGCGTTCAAGGCGTACGCACGTCAGATCGTCGCCAACGCCCGCGCGCTCGCCGACGGCCTCATGCGGCGCGGCCTGCGGCTCTCGTCGGGCGGGACCGACAACCACCTCATGCTGGTCGACCTCCGCGGCACCGAGCTGTCGGGCAAGGTCGCGCAGGAGACGCTCGACGCCGCCCGCATCACGGTCAACAAGAACGGCGTCCCGTTCGACCCGCGCCCGCCCTTCGTGACCAGCGGCGTCCGCATCGGCACCCCGGCCGTCACCACGCGCGGGATGCGGGAGCCGGAGATGGAGGTCGTCGCCGACCTCATCCACCGGGCGCTGCAGCACGTCGGCGACGAGGCCGCCCTGCGCCGCGTCGGCGGCGAGGTGCACGACCTCTGCGCCCGCTTCCCGCTCCCCGGGTCGCAGCGCGTCTAGGCGCCCGGGCCATGCAGTGCCCGTACTGCCGTGCGCCGGAGAGTCGGGTCGTGGACTCCCGGCTCGCGAAGGACGGCGACGTCATCCGCCGCCGGCGGCATTGCGACGCGTGCGGGCGCCGGTTCACGACCTACGAGCGGGTCGAGGTGCTGCTGCCGATGGTCGTGAAGAAGGACGACCGCCGCGAGCCCTTCGACCGCAGCAAGATCGTCAGCGGGCTGCAGCGCGCGGTGGAGAAGCGGCCCGTGTCGGTCGACGCCATCCTCGCCGTCGCCGACCGCATCGAGCGCTGGCTGCAGGAGCGCGGCGAGCGCGAGGTGCGCAGCAGCGAGATCGGCGAGGCGCTCATGCGCGAGCTGCACGCGCTCGACGGGGTCGCCTACGTGCGCTTCGCCTCGGTCTACCGCTCGTTCCGCGACGTGCACGAGTTCATGCACGAGCTCGAGGAGCTGATCGCGCAGCGCCGTGACGCCGACCGCGCCGGCACGGCACGCAAGCCGCCGCGCACCGGGGCTCGTCGCGAGCGGTCGCGGCGGTGAGCAGCGGCGCGCGCCGGCGGCCCGACGCGGGCGGCGCCGACGGGCGCGACCGGCGCTTCATGGCGCGCGCGCTCGAGCTGGCCGCCCGCGGCGTCGGCCGCACGTTCCCGAATCCGCCGGTCGGCGCCGTGCTGGTGCGGGGCGGCCGCGTCCTCGGCGAAGGTTTCCACGCCCGCGCGGGCGGGCCGCATGCGGAGATCGAGGCGCTGCGCGCAGCAGGGGGGCGCGCGGGGGGGGCAACGCTGTACGTGACGCTCGAGCCGTGCACGGTGCACGGGCGGACGCCGCCGTGCGCCGACGCGCTGCTGGCGCTCGGTCTCGCGCGTGTGGTCGTGGCCACCTGCGATCCGAACCCGCGCGTCCAGGGACGCGGCATCGCCAAGCTCCGCCGCGCCGGCATCCCCGTCGTGGTCGGGGTGGGTGAGGACGAGGCGCGGACGCTGATCGCGCCCTTCCGCACCCGCATGCTGCTCCGGCGCCCGCTCGTCGTCCTGAAGCTCGCGACCAGCCTGGACGGCCGCATCGCGGCCGCCGGCGGCGATGCGCGCTGGATCACCGGTGAGGCCGCGCGGCGCATCGCGCACGGGCTGCGCGACACGTGCGACGCGGTGCTCGTCGGCGCGGGCACCGTGCGCACGGACGACCCGCGGCTCAGCTGCCGCATCCCCGGCGGTCGGGATCCGATTCGCGTCGTCCTTGCCGGTACGACCTCGGCGCTGCCGCCGCGGGCGGCGATCTTCGCCCGCAGCGGCCCACCCACCTGGATCGTGGCCCCGCGCGGCACCGCGGCGGCGCGGGCGGCGACCTGGCAGCGCCGGGGCGCGGAGGTGCTCCTCGTCCCCGGGCGGGGAGGGCGGGTGTCCATACCGGCCGCCCTGCGTGTCCTCGCGGCACGCGGGCTCACCTCGGTCCTCGTCGAGGGCGGTGCGGGGGTGGCGGCCGCCGCCCTGCGGGCCGGGGTCGTCGATCGCCTCGTGCTCTTCGTCGCGCCGCTGCTCCTCGGCGGCGACGGCGTGCCGGCGGTCGGGCCGCTCGGCGTCCGGCGCGTGCGCGATGGGCTCCGCACCGGGGCGCTGACGGTGGCGCGCGCCGGCGACGATCTCGTCATCGACACCGCCGTGGCGCCGCGCGCGCGTGCCCGCCGCCGTCTCGTTGCCTCCCCGGATCGCGCACGGTAGGTTCCCGCAATGGCTGGGAGTGAGCGCGACGTCGCCGAGCGCCTGCGACGGGGCGACCTCGTGCTGCTGGTCGACAGCGCGACGGACCCACCCGAGGCGGTGCTCGCCTGCGCCGCGTCCCGCACCACGCCGGCGGCGATCAACTGCATGGCGACGCACGCCCGCGGGCTCGTCTGTCTCGGCCTCACGCGCGACCGCATGCGCCGCCTCGGCATCCCGCTGCTCGCCATGCAGCCGCCCCCGGGGCAGCGCGCCTATGCCGCGAGCATCGAGGCCCGGCACGGCGTCTCCACCGGGATCAGCGCCGGCGACCGAGCCACCACCATCCTCGCCGCGGTCGCACCCGACGCCACGGCGGCCGACGTCGTCATGCCCGGCCACGTCACGCCGGTGCAGCTCGCCCAGGGGGGCAGCCTCATCCGGGCCGCGCTGCCGGAGGCGGCGAGCGACCTCGTGCGGCTCGCCGGGCTGGGGTTCGAGGCCGTCTTCTGCGACGTGCTCGGCCGCGACGGCAACCTCGCCAACGCCGACGAGCTGGCCGCGCTCGCGCGTGACCACGCCCTGCCGACGCTCACCGTCACCGACGTGATCCAGATGCGCCTGCGCTCGGACACGCTCGTGCGGCGTCGTACCGAAGCGGTCGTGCCGCTCGCGAGCGGTGCGACCTTCCGCGCCATCGTCTACGACAACAGCGTCGACCAGCAGCAGCACGTGGCGCTGGTCATGGGCGACGTCCGCGGCGACGCCGAGGTGCTCGTCCGCCTCCACTCCGAGTGCCTGACCGGCGACGTCTTCGCCTCCGAGCGCTGCGACTGCGGCGAGCAGCTCGACCGCGCCATCGCGCTCATCGCGGAAGCGGGGCAGGGCGTCCTCGTCTACCTCCATCAGGAGGGACGCGGCATCGGCCTCGCCAACAAGATCCGCGCCTACGCCCTCCAGGACCAGGGACGCGACACGGTCGAGGCCAACCTCGAGCTCGGCTTCCACGAGGACCTGCGCGACTACGGCATCGGGGCGCAGATCCTGCGCGACCTCGGCGTGCGTCGCGCCCGGCTGCTCACCAACAATCCCCGCAAGATCGCCGGCCTCGAGGCCTACGGCGTGACGGTCACGTCGCGCCAGGCGCTCGAGATCGAGCCCCGCCCCGGCAACCTCCAGTATCTGCGGACCAAGCAGGCCAAGCTGGGGCACCTCCTCTCCGGCCTGCCCGGTCCGCGCTGAGAGCCCGTCGTGCCCCGTCACTGGAATGCCGAGCCCGCTGGAGAGGGCCTGCGCGTGGGCATCGCCCTCGCGCGGTTCAACCGCGCGGTCACCGACAAGCTGCTCGCCGGCGCCCTCGAAGCGCTGGTCGAGCTCAAGGTCGCCGAAGACGCCATCGACGTCGCGACGGTCCCCGGCTGCTTCGAGCTGCCGCTCTGCGCCCAGCGGCTCGCGCTCACCGGCCGCTACGACGCCATCGTCGCGCTCGGCGCGGTCGTGCGCGGCGAGACGCCGCACTTCGACTACGTCGCCGGCGCGGCCGCGACCGGCATCGGCGAGGTGTCACGGCGCTACGACCTTCCCATCGCCTTCGGCGTGCTCACCACCGACACGATGGAGCAGGCGCTCGCCCGGGCCGGCGGCGACCACAGCAACAAGGGCTACGAGGCCGCGATCACCGCGCTCGAGATGGTGCACCTCCTGCGCATGGTCCAGAGGTTCTGACGTGGGCTCGCGCCGCGCCGCCCGCGAGCTCGCCCTCCAGGCCCTCTACCAGGAGGACATGCTGGGCGACGACGCTCAGTCGGGGCGAGCCCTGTCGCTCTTCTGGCGGCACTTCGAGCACGAGAACGCGGAGGTCCAGCGTTTCGCGCGCGAGCTGGTCGAAGGCGTGCGCGAGCACCTGGCCGAGGTCGACGCGCTGGTCGCCGCGAGCAGCGAGCACTGGAAGCTGCCGCGGCTCTCGAAGGTCGATCTCAACCTCCTGCGGCTCGCCACCTGGGAGATGATCGGCCGGCCGGAGATCCCGACGCCGGTGACGATCAACGAGGCGGTGGAGATCGCGCGCCGCTTCGGCAGCGAGGAGTCGCCGGCGTTCGTGAACGGCGTCCTCGACCAGGTGGCGCAGCAGCTCGCGGCGCGGCGCGCGGCCAGCAGCGAGGGGCCGGGTGGTGGTGGAGCGGAATGAGCACGCCCGTCGCTGACGCCTACGAGCCGGCCGTCGTCGAGGCGAAGTGGCAGGCACGCTGGGAGGCCGAGCGCACGCATGCGGCCCGCGTCGATCCCGGCGCCGCGCCCTACTACGTGCTCGAGATGTTCCCGTACCCATCGGGACGCATCCACATGGGGCACGCGCGCAACTACTCCATCGGCGACGTCATCGCGCGCCAGCGCCGGCTCGCCGGCAATCGCGTGCTGCATCCGATCGGCTGGGACGCGTTCGGTCTGCCGGCCGAGAACGCCGCGATCCAGCACGGCGCGCACCCGGCGGAGTGGACGTACTCGAACATCGCGCACATGCGCGCGCAGCTGAAGCGGCTGGGCTTCTCGTTCGACTGGGACCGCGAGCTCGCCACCTGCGATCCGTCGTACTACCGCTGGGAGCAGCTCGCCTTCCTGCGCATGCTCGAGCGCGACCTCGCGTACAAACGGCGCGGCATCGTCAACTGGTGCGTGACGTGCTCGACCGTGCTCGCCAACGAGCAGGTCATCGACGGGCGCTGCTGGCGCTGCGACGGCCCGGTCACCGACCGCGAGCTGGAGCAGTGGTGCTTGCGCATCACCGCCTACGCCGACGAGCTGCTGCGCGATCTCGATCGCCTCGGCGGTTGGCCCGAGCGCGTCGTCACCATGCAGCGCAACTGGATCGGCCGCAGCGCGGGTGCCGAGGTGCGCTTTCCGCTCGACGGGGGTGACGGCGAGGTCGTCGTCTTCACCACGCGGCCGGATACGCTCTTCGGGGTCACGTTCGTGAGCCTCGCGGCGGAGCATCCGCTCGTGGCCCGGCTCGCGGCGGGCACGTCGCAGGAAGCGGCGGTCGAGGCGTTCGTGCAGCGCACGCGGGCGACGGCGCGCATCGAGCGCTCGGCGGGGAAAGAAGGCGTCTTCACCGGCGCGTGGTGCCGTCATCCGCTGACCGGCGTGCGCATTCCGATCTGGGTCGCGAACTTCGTCCTCATGGACTACGGCACGGGCGCGGTGATGGCGGTGCCGGCGCACGACCAGCGCGACTTCGAGTTCGCGCGCGCCCACGACCTGCCGGTCCGCGTCGTCGTCCAGCCGGAGGGCGAGGCGCTCGACCCGGCGGCGATGACGGAGGCGTGGGACGGGGCGGGCACGCTGGTCGCGTCGGAGGCGTTCACCGGCCTCGCCTCGGAGGAGGCGAAGGCGCGGATCACCGCGGCGCTCGACGCCGCCGGGCGCGGACGGGCGACCGTCAGCTACCGCTTGCGCGACTGGGGCATCTCGCGCCAGCGCTACTGGGGCGCGCCGATCCCGGTCGTCTACTGCGACGGCTGCGGGATGGTGCCGGTGCCGGAGTCGGAGCTGCCGGTGACGCTGCCGGAGGACGTCGCGCTCACCGGCACGGGGTCGCCGCTGGCGGAGCACGCGGCCTTCGTCCACACCTCGTGCCCCCGATGCCAGGGCCCCGCGCGCCGCGAGACCGACACGATGGACACGTTCGTCGAGTCGTCGTGGTACTTCGCGCGCTACACCTCGCCGCACACCGACACCGCGGCCTTCGACCCGACCGAGCTGGCGTACTGGCTCGGGACCCGGGGCGTGGATCAGTACATCGGCGGCATCGAGCATGCGGTCCTGCACCTGCTCTACGCCCGCTTCTTCACCAAGGTGCTGCGCGATCTCGGCTGGCTCCAGCTCGACGAGCCGTTCCGCAACCTCCTCACGCAGGGGATGGTGATCAAGGACGGCGCCAAGATGAGCAAGTCGAAAGGCAACGTGGTCGACCCCGACTATCTCATCGAGCGCTACGGGGCCGACAGCGCGCGCCTGTTCTGCCTCTTCGCCTCGCCGCCCGAGCGCGACCTCGACTGGTCCGATCAGGGCATCGAAGGGATGTCGCGCTTCCTGCATCGGCTCTGGCGGCTGACGCTCGCGATCGCGCCGCGCCTGGCCGCCCCCGGGACGCCGGTACCCGCGGAGCTGGACGAGGCCGACCGGACGCTGCGCCGGGCCGTGCACCGCACCGTCGAGCGGGTCACGCAGGACGTCGTCCAGCGCCTCCAGTTCAACACCGCGATCGCGGCGATCATGGAGCTGGTGCGCGATCTCGGTGCGGCGGCAGACACCGCCGATCCTGCCGTGCTGCGCGAGGCGGTCGACGTCGTGCTCGTCTGCCTCGAGCCCTTCGTCCCACACCTCGCGAGCGAGCTGTGGGAGCGCACCGGGCATGGGGGGGCGATCGACGCGGCCCGCTGGCCGGTCGCCGATCCCGCGGCGCTCGAGCGTGCCACCGTCGAGATGCCGGTCCAGGTGAACGGGAAGGTGCGGGCGCGGGTGGTGGTGCCGTCCGACGCGGCCGAGGCCGACGTGCTCGCGGCGGCGCTCGCCGATCCGCGTGTCCAGCAGCAGGTCGGCGGGCGGGCGCTGCGCAAACAGGTGGTGGTGCCCGGGCGTATGGTGAGCCTCGTCGTATGAGGTCGGTCGCCGCGCTCCTCACGGCCGTGTTCGCCGCGGGGCTCTTCGCGTCTGGCTGCGGCTATCATCTCACCGGCGCAGCCGGGGACATCGTCCCGCCCTCGGCGCGCAGCATCACCATCAAGGCGTTCCGCAACCGCACGCGCGAGCGCGGCCTCGAGGTGTCGCTCCAGCGCGCGCTCGAAGAGGAGTTCCGGCGCCGCGGGCCGCTCGAGGTCGTGCGCGACGACGGCGACGTCGTGCTGAGCGGCACGATCCGCCGCTTCTCGAGCACCCCCGTCGCGTTCGGTGCGACCGACGAGGCGGTGCAGTTCCGCGGGCTGCTCCAGCTCAGCATGAAGGTGACCGAGCGCAGCACGGGCCGGGTCCTCTACCAGAACGCACTGGTGCAGGAGTCCCTCGACTTCGGCGCGGTGTCGGGAGTCGTGATCACGACCTCGCCCCGATTCCAGCGCGGCACCATCGACGCGCGCGACCTCATCAACTTCACCAACGTGCAGATCGGCGAGACGCGCCGCCGCGAGGCGCTCGTCGAGCTCCTCGACATCGTCGCCCGCGACGTCTACCTGCAGGCGATGGAGGGCTTCTGAGCGCCGCACGGCGCGGCGGGCCGCCGGCGCCGGACGCCGAGGCGACGCTCGCGACCCTCACCCGCGCTCCGCTGCGGCCATGCTACCTCCTCCACGGCGAGGATCCGTTCCTCACCGACCGGGCGCTCCACCTGCTGCGACGACGCTCCGACGCCGAGGCCGGTCCGAGCACATGGCGCACGCTCTGGGCGGACGAGGATGCGGCGGCGCTGGTCGGCGCGATCGACGATCTCGGGGCGCCGATGCTGTTCGGTGGCGTCGCCGCGCTGGTCATACGGCGTGCGGAGGCCCTCGACGGGGTCCGCGAGGAGGCCGTCCTGTCGGTGCTCCCGCACCTCCAGGGCCAGGCCCGCCTGATCCTCGTCGCGCGGACCCTGGACGCCCGGCGCAAGCTCCCGGGTGCGGTCGCGCGCGCCGGCGCTTCGGTGGCCCTGGCGCCGGTGACCGACGACGCCACCGCCCGCCGCTGGGTCGCCTGCCTGGCGCGCGACCTCGGTCGCGATCTCGCCGCCGACGCCGCCGACCTGCTGGTGCAGCGGACCGGCTTCGACCTCGGCGTGCTGGCGAGTGAGATCGAGAAGGCGTCGCTCTTCGCCGGTGCGGGACAGCGGGTGGAGGCGGCGCACGTCGCGGCGACCGTCGCCGGGGATCGGGCCCAGGCCATCGAGGAGCTCACCGACCGGCTGGCGCGCCGCGATCTCGGCGGCGCCGTGCGGGCGCTTCGCGGGCTGCTCGGCGCCGGCGAGCCGCCGATCAAGGTGGCGGCGTTCCTGGCGGCGAGCGTCCGCCGCGCGCTGCACGTGGCCGAGCTGGCGGAGCAGGGTCTCGGACAGGAGGCCATCGCCCAGCGGCTCGGCGTCCCGCCCTGGCTGGTGCGGCGGAGCCAGGGACGCGGCTCGGCAGCGCACCTCGACCGGGCACTGCACGCCCTGCGGCGGCTCGATCTGGAGCTGAAGACCTCGCGCCCGGCGCCGGCGGTCTTCGAGGCCGCGCTCTTCGCGCTGGCCGGGAAGGGCGACCCGGGCGCGGCTACTGCGCGGACGTCTTGAGCGCGTAGACGGCGTGCGACAGGCGCGCGATGCGGCGCGACGCGCTGTTGCGGTGCACGACGCCCTTGGTCACCGCCTTGTCGAGCGCCCGGCTGGCCTGCGCGAGCGACTCGGAGGCCGCGTTCGCGTCGCTCTGTGCGACCGCGGCGCGGACGGCGCGCACGAGGTGACGGAGGCGGGTACGGATCGCCTGATTGCGGGCCTGACGGGTGACCGACTGACGGTGGCGCTTCAGCGCCGACTTGTGATTCGCCACGGCTGGCGCAGGTACCACGCGCCTCCCAGCGGGTCAAACCACGTTGTGCCCCGGGCTCGGTCTCATTCCGCGGCCTTCGCGGCGCTCCAGAGCCGATCGCGCTGGGCAGCGTCGAGATCCGCCAGCGACCCGTTCGCCGCCTGCTCGACGTGGCCCACGCGGGCCATCAGCCGAGCGGTCGCATCGCGCAGGGCCATCTCCGCCTGGACGCCGAGGTGACGGGCGAGGGATGCGAGCGTCAGGAGCAGGTCGCCGAGCTCGCGCCCTGCCTGGGCGGCGTCGCCGGCGGCGAGGGCGGCGCCCAGCTCGGTGCGCTCCTCGTCGACCTTCGCGAGCACGGCGGCCGCATCCGGCCAGTCGAATCCGACCTGGGCGAGCTTGTCCCCGACCTGCTGCGCACGTGCCAGCGCCGGCAGCGCGCGGGCGACGCCGGCGAGGACGCCCACCTCGCCCTTCGCGGCCCGCTCTGCGGCCTTGATCCGTCGCCAGTTCGCGATCACCGCCTCCGCGTCCTCGGCCTGCACGTCGGCGAAGACGTGGGGATGGCGGCGCACCAGCTTGTCGGCGATCGCGGCGGCGACGTCTGCGATCGTGAACTCCCCGTGCTCGGCCGCGATCTCCGCGTGGAAGACGACCTGGAGGAGCAGGTCCCCGAGCTCGTCGCGGACGGCGCCCGGATCACCCGCATCGAGCGCGTCGAGGACCTCGTAGGTCTCCTCGACGAGGTAGGGACGCAACGTCTCGGGCGTCTGCTCGCGATCCCACGGACACCCGCCCGGCGCGCGCAGCCGGTGCATGATGTCGACGAGGCGGGCGAGGGCGGCGACGGCAGCGGGATCGGCCATGGTGGGCTCGGCTAGCGGCGGTCCGGGCGCGAGTCAACGCGTGACGCGACCTTGCCTCCGCGCAGGACGCGCGTTACCGAGGATGCATGGCCCGCGTCGAGGTGTTCACCACGCCGAGCTGCCCCTACTGCGTCCGCGCGAAGCGCCTGCTCAGCGAGCGCGGCATCGCGTACGAGGAGATCGACCTCAGCGGCGACGACGCTCTGCGCGCCGACGTCATGCGCCGCTCCGGGCGTCGCACCGTCCCGCAGATCTTCATCGACGGGGCCAGCATCGGGGGCTACGACGAGCTCGCGGCGCTCGACGGGCGCGGCGAGCTGGCGTCGATGGTGGGCAAGGCCTGACCGCCGCCATCCTCGTGATGGCGAAGGCGCCGCGCCCCGGTACGGTGAAGACGCGGCTTGCCGCCCACATCGGCCCCGAAGCGGCCTGCCGCCTCCAGCGCGCCTTCATCGCCGACCTCGCCAGCCGCCTGCCGGCGGCCGGACTCCCGATCCACTGGGCCGTCACGCCGCCGGACGGCGACCTCGGGATCGCGGTGGCGGCGGATCGGCGTCTCGTGCAAGAAGGCGACGATCTCGGAACACGCATGGCGCACGCGATGGCCGCGGTACATGCCGTCCACGGCGGGCCCGTCGTCACGGTGGGGACGGACAGCCCACACCTCGACCCGATGACCCTGCGCGCTGCCGCGGCGGCGCTCGGACGGGATTGCGACGTCGTTCTCGGCCCGGCCGACGACGGCGGTTACTGGTGCGTCGGCACCACGGTGCCACCGCGGGAGCTCTTCACGGGCGTGGCCTGGGGCACCGGGGCGGTGCTCGCCACCACGGAGGCCAACGCGGCGCGCGCTGGGCTCCGCGTCGCTCGGCTGCCGCGCACGTTCGACGTCGACGACGCGGCAGGGCTGCGTGGCCTGCGCGCGCTCCTCGCCGCGGGCGCCGTGGCCCTCCCGGCCACGGCGGCGGCGTTGGCGACGCTGCCGGCCGACTAGGCTTCGACTAGGCTAGGGCAGGGCCCGCTCGTCGTCGACGAGATCGTGGCGGCGCACCGCCTCGGCCTGGGGCTTTCCCTTCTTCGGGTTGTGGCCGACGATGAAGGACACGGCCGCGCCCGGCTCGATGCCGGTGCCGCCGTCCTGACACTGGGTGACGTGGAAGAAGAGCGTCTGCCCTTCGCCGTAGCGTACGAAGCCGAATCCCTTGTCGGCGAAGAAGCGATCGACGATGCCCGAGACGCGTGTCCGTCCCGTGGTCTCAAGCGCGGCATCGGCGAGAATGGCGAGCTCGTCGGGCAGGGTGGCGTCGTCGGGCACGGCCGGGAGCGCGTCGGCCGCGCGCAGCTCGAGCGCCGCGGCGCGCTTGATGAGCGCGTCGTCCTCGACCACGAGGCGGGCGAGCTGACGGAGATAGCTCGCGGCTTCGACCGGGCGTCCGAGCTGCTCCGCCAGCTCGGCCGCGAGCCGCAGCCCGTCGGCGAAGCCGCCCTCGCGCCGACAGGCGAGCGCCTGCTCCACCTGGAGGGCCGCGGCGCGCGGCCGCCCACACGCGAGGTGCAGGCGGGCGAGCTCGAGGCGGACGAGCGGCTCGGCGCTGGGGAGCTGGCGCAGGGCCTCGGCGAGGGCGCGCGCCGCCCGCGGCAGGTCGCGCACCGTCTGTGCGTACAGTCGCCCGAGCGCGAGGTGCGCGAACGCGCCACGCGGCAGCTCGACGGCGTGCTGATAGGCGGCTTCGGCGCCGGGCACGTCGTTCTGGAGCTCGAGCACACGCCCGATGCGCTCCCAGACGTAGCTCGAGGTGGGATCGAGGTCGCGGGCCTCGCGGAACAGCGTGAGGGCGCCGGGGAGATCGCCGCGGCGCAGCTCCAGCTCGCCCTGGCAGGCAAGGAGGTGCTCCGGTCGGATGGCCGGCGGATCCGTCTCGGCGTCGAGGTCGCGACAGCCGGTGAGGGCGTCCTCGGCGTGATCGAATTCGCCGAGGTCGCGCAGCACGCGCGAGAGATGGAACAGCACCTGGACCTGGACGCCGCGTCCACGCTGGCGCTGCTCGGCCCCGGCCTGCTCCCAGACGGTGCGTGCCCGGGCGAGCGCCTCGACGGCCTCGCGCGGCCGATGGAGCTTCTCGAGGCAGTAGCCGCGGCGGAACAGACAGAGATGATAGGTGGGGAACGACTGCAACGCGCGGTCGTACCAGCGCAGCGCCTTGGTCCACTTCTTCTTGCGCTGGAAGTACCAGCCGATCGCGCAGTGGAAGACGGCCGCCCGCCGCGGGGCGAGCTCGGCGCAGCGCAGGAGATAGCGCTCGACCTTGTCCTCGTTGCCGAGCATGCCGAACGCCCGGCCGATCTCGTAGAGGAGCTCGGTCGAGTTCCAGGTCTCTTCCTCCGGGGTATCGTCGACGGCGCCGTAGCGAGCGACGATGAGGTGATGTTCTCCCCGGAGGGCCAACGATCTGACCTCCGACAGGATCGCGTCCATGTCACGCATCTCGGGTCCCCTCCACGTCCGCCCCCAGCCTCATGCGTTCGTCGGTACCCCGGCGTCGCCCTCCCCGACGATGCCGACCCGACCTCCCCTGGTGCTACGCCGTACCCGGCCTCCGTGTAACAGCGAGTTCCGAAGCTTTCAACGGAAACGCCGCCTTTTCGCGGGCATCACCACTCCGGTACGAGCGACGGGGGTGGCGTGCGGGCGTCGCGGATACGGACGCGGCGGCCGTCGAGCACGAGGCGACCCTCCGCGTAGAGCTGGATCGCCTGCGGATAGAGCTCGTGCTCGACCGCGAGGATGCGCCGGGCGACCGTCGCGGCGTCGTCGTCCGGGCCGATCGCGACCGCGCCCTGGAGGATGATCGGTCCGTGATCGACCTCCTCGTCGACGAAGTGCACCGTCGCGCCGGCGATGCGCACGCCGTACTCTGCCGCCTGCCGCTGGGCGTGCAGCCCCTTGAAGGCCGGCAGCAGCGCGGGGTGGATGTTCATCACCCGTCCGGGAAAGGCGCCGAGCAGCACGGGCGTGACCAGGCGATCGAACCCGGCGAGCACGACCAGCTCGACGCCGCGGGCGCGCAGCACCTCGATCACGCGCCGCTCGAACGGCTCGCGCCCCATGAAGGCGCGATGGTCGACGACCTCGGTGGGGACGCCGGCCGCGGCGGCGCGCTCGAGGGCCTTCGCGCCCGGCCGATTCGAGATCACCACCGCGATCCGACACGCGAGCCGGCCGGCGGCGATGCGCTCGAGAATCGCCTGGAGGTTCGTCCCCGAGCCCGAGACGAGCACGCCGGCCGTGACCACGGCGCTGGCTTACTCTCGTGGCGGGTCGGGCTCAAGGATGCCGGCAGGCGGCGTCCGTCCGACCGTCCACACGTGCACTGCGCGCGCCCCGGCGGCACGCAGGGCGCGCGCCGCCGCATCCGCCGTCGTCCCGGTCGTGAGCACGTCGTCGACGAGGAGGACGATGCGGCCGTTCACGGCGGGGCGTCGGCGCGCGGCCACGCGGAAGACGTCCGCGAGTGCCGCGCGGCGGGCGGCGGCGCCGAGGCCGACGAGGTCCGGTGTCGGGCGCAGCTGACGGAGCGCATCGCAGAGGAGCGGGCGACGGAGGCGGCGTGCAACGCACCGGGCGAGCAACGCCGATTGGTTGTAGCCGCGCGCCCGCAGGCGGCGGACGTGCAGGGGCACGGGAACGACCAGCTCCGCGCCGCGTGCGTCGAGCGCTCCCACCAGCATGCGCCCCAGCTCGCGCGCCAGCAGACGCCGCCCGCGATACTTGAGCGCCACGACCATGGTGGCGAGCGGATTGAGCCCGGCCGCGGTCGGCCGGTACAATCCGAGCGAAGCGGCGGAGGCGAAGGCCGGGGGACGACGGATGCAGGTCGAGCACGCAGGCATCGGACGCGGGACCGGCGCCGCGCAGCGCCCGCAGCGTGGCGTCCCGTCCGGCGCGAACGAGGCGAGACAGCGCGCGCAGAGGACGCCGTGCTGGGCTGCCGCGAAGGGTGACTCGCAGCCGGCGCACGCACGCGGCAGCGCGACGTCGAGGAGCCAGGCGAACGGCCGCCACACCAGGGGACGCTGCCTCGGACGTCCGCCACGCGCCATCGCTGCGGGAGGAACACGCGGATGAGCAACTTCTTCTGGGGCGCCCTCGTCGGCGCCATCACCATGTACCTCTACCTCCAGGGCGTGACCCCGTTCGTCGACGCCGTGCGCGACGTGTGGACGAACGCCTCGCGGCCTCCCGCCGAATCGCGGGACCGCTGACGACGCGACCCTTTACATCTCCGGACCATCCGCCTACGCTGCGTCGCCGTGCCGCTGACCGAGCAGCAGCTCGCCGACGACCTCGCTCAGGCGATGAAGGCGCGCGAGGCGCAGCGCGTTTCCGTCCTGCGCGGCGTGGTCGCGGCCGCGAAGAACCTGAAGGTGGAGCGGCGCGGTGCCGAGCTCGCCGAGAGCGACCTCGTCCAGCTCGTGCGCCGCGAGCTGAAGAAGCGTGACGAGGCGGAATCGTTCGCCGCCAAGGCGGGCCGCGCCGACCTCGTCGACCAGAACCGCGAAGAGCGTGCCATCCTGGAGCGCTACGTGCCCGCGATGCTCGACGCCGAGCGCCTCGAGATGGTCGTCGCCGAAGTGATCGCGGCCGGGGCGACCAACCTCGGCGCGGTGATGGCCGCGCTGCGCGAGCGGCATGCCGGGCAATACGACGGCAAGCTTGCGAGCGAGATCGTCCGTCGCCGGCTGAGCGGCGGTCCCACGACCTGAGTCGACACGCCATGGACCTGCCGATCCTCGCCAAGCTGAAGAAGGAGCACGCCGACCTCAAGCACGAGCTCACCTTCGACATCCCGAAGGATCTCGCGACCGCGGCCGCGCACGGCGATCTCTCCGAGAACGCCGAGTACGACGCCGCGAAGAACCGCCAGGAGTTCGTGCGCTCGCGGATACGTCAGATCGAGGCCCGCATCCGCGAGCTGTCGATGTACACGGTCGGCTCGATCCCCGAGGGCGTGGTCGGCTACGGCAGCCGCGTCACCGTCGCCGACGTCGACGCCGACGACCCCGCACCGATCATCTACCAGATCGTGTTCCCGGAGGAGGTCGACGCGGCGAAGGGCTTCATCTCGCTCTCGTCGCCGATCGGCCAGGCGCTCATGCGCAAGGCGGAGGGTGACGAGGTCACCGTCCACACGCCGAGCGGGCGGCGCACGTACCAGATCCTGGCCCTGGTGACGTACCACCAGCTCCAGGCCGCGCGCGAGTCGAGCTAGACCTCGTCGCGCAACGCGGCGGCGGCCGTCTCGGGCGGGACGGGATTCGAGAGTATCCCCGTCGCCCACTCCATCCCGCGCTCGTGTCCGAGCTGGGGCACGATTTCGATGTGCCAGTGGAAGACGTCGGCGTCGCTGCCATCCAGCGCCCCGGTGTGGAGGGCGATGCTGTAGGCCGGGTCGTCGCACACCCGGCGGATGCGCGCGAGGACGTCGACGAGCAGCGCCGCGAGTGCGTAGAGGTCGTCGTCGGCCTGTTCGCCGTACTGGGCGAGGTGGGTCCGCGGCATGACCCACACCTCGAACGGGTACGCCGACGCGAAGGGCGTGAACGCCACGAAGTCGCCCTCCTGGGCCACCAGCAGGTTGCCCCGCCCCTCGACCTCGGCGAGCAGGTCGCAGAACACGCAGCGCTCCTTGCGTGCGAAGTAGGCGCGGGCGCCCGACTGCTCGTCCTCGAGGCGCCGCGGCACGAAGGGCGTGGCGAGCACGTGCGAGTGTGCGTGGCGGTAGCGGCTCCGCGGCGTGCCGCGGTTCTTCAGGACGAGGACGTGCCGGAAGCGAGGGTCACGTGCGAGATCGCGGGCCCGCTCGCGATAGACCGACAGGAGCCGCTGCATCTCGATGGGCGTGAAGTCGGCCCAGCCGGCGACGTGATCGGGCGTGTCGGTGACCAGCTCGTGGGCCCCCACCGCGTTCATGCGGTCGAACATCCCGACCCCGCGCGCACCCGGCTCGCCTTCGATGCGCAGCAGCGGCTGGCGGTCCGGGGTGACGCGGACGCTCCAGCCGCCGGGACCGTCCCGGCGCGCGATCTCGACCGGATTCAGGTGCTCGCTCCCGGGACAGAACGGGCAGGGGCCGGCGGGAGCCGGATCGGCGCTCGGGATACGAGCGGGTCCCAGGTCTCCCGGGCGTTCCGGGGCCATGATCACCCAGCGGCGCAGGATCGGGTCTCGGCGGAGCTCTGCCACGGCACACCTCGTCGTCCGCCAACGGGCGGGCGGCCCGCGTCTTAGCGACTCCCCGTGCCCTGCGCCAGTACGGGCACGCGCCTGGCCCCGGACGGCGTGCGTTGACCGAATGCCAACATTGCGGGCCTGAATACGCCATGTTATACCGCCAGGGTTCCCCGGCCTGAAGACCCATCCCAAGTGGGCCTCCCGCCCACTTTTTTCTTTTTGGAGGACAGACGTTCGATGGACCGTGCCGCGGTCATCCGCTGCGTGTCGGAGCTCGCTGAGCCCCTGGCGCTCGCCGCCGGGCTCGAGCTCGTGGACGTCCAGTACGTCCCGGAGCGGGGGCGCCTCGTGCTGCGGGTCCTGCTCGACCGACCCGAGGGCGGCGTCACCATCGACGAGCTCAGCCGGGTCTCGCGCGAGCTGGGCGACGTCATCGACGCGCACGACGCCGTGCGCGGCAAGTACACGCTCGAGTGCTCGTCGCCGGGGCTGAACCGCCCGTTGGTGCGTCCGGCCCACTTCGAGCGTGCGCGCGGCAAGAAGGTGGCGATCCGCATGCGTGACATGGTCGGAGACCGCCGGCAGTTCCGCGGCGAGCTGGTCGACGTCGACGGCGAGACCGTCACCGTCCGAGACACCCAGGTCGGCGACGTGCGCCTCGCACTCGCCGGCATCGACAAGGCCAACGTGGAGTACGACTTCGCCCGGCCTGCGGGCCCACCGCACGCGCATGCGTGAGGGGAGGAGGTTCCGATGTTGCCGGATCTGAATCGCGTCATCGAGCAAGTCAGCAAGGAGAAGGGCATCGATCGTGACATCATCGTCGACGCCTTGAAGGAGGCGATGCTGTCCGCCGCCCGGCGGACGTATGGCCCCGAGAAGAAGATCGAGGCCCAGTACGACCCGACCCTCGGCGAGGTCGAGCTCTTCGAGATCCTGACGGTCGTCGACGTCGTGCAGGACGTCGAGAACGAGATCACGCTCGACGAGGCGCGCCGCACGCTCGACCCCGAGTGCGAGGTCGGCGACGAGCTCCTGCGCAAGCTCCCGTCGGAGAAGTTCGGCCGGATCGCCGCCCAGGCGGCGAAGCAGAACATCATCCAGAAGGTTCGCGACGCCGAGCGCGACTCCATCTTCAACGAGTTCAAGGGCCGCAAGGGCGAGCTCGCCACCGGCATCGTGCAGCGGTTCGAGAAGAAGAACATCATCGTCAACCTCGGCCGCACCGACGCGATCCTGCCGGAGAAGGAGCAGATCCCGCGCGAGCGCTATCGCCAGGGCGACCGCATCCGCGCCTTCATCGTCGACGTCGAGCTGTCGAGCCGCGGCCCGCAGATCGTGCTGTCGCGCACGCACCCGGGCCTGCTGATCAAGCTGTTCGAGCAGGAGGTGCCGGAGATCTACGAAGGCATCGTCGAGGTGAAGGGCGCCGCGCGCGAGCCCGGCGGCCGTGCGAAGTTCGCGGTCACCTCCCACGACTCCGACGTCGATCCGGTCGGCGCCTGCGTCGGCATGCGCGGCACGCGCGTGCAGGCCGTCGTGCAGGAGCTGCGCAACGAGAAGATCGACATCGTCGAGTGGGTGCCGGACCAGGCGGAGTACGTCTGCCGCGCGCTCGCGCCGGCGAAGGTCTCGAAGATCATCCTCGACGAGGACGAGCACGCGATGGAGGTGATCGTCCCCGACGATCAGCTCTCCCTGGCGATCGGCAAGAAGGGCCAGAACGTGCGGCTCGCCTCGCGGCTGACCGGCTGGAAGCTCGACGTCCGCAGCGAGTCCGAAGCCGAGGACGAGGCGCGCCGGGCGCGCGCGTCGCTGGGGGCGATTCCCGGCATGATGGGCGTCGAGGCGGAGCTGCTGTACCAGGGTGGCTACAAGTCGGCCGAGGAGGTCGCGGTCGCCGAGGAGTCCGATCTCGCCGACCTCGACGGCATCACGCCCGAGCGGGCGGCCCGTCTTCTGGAGAGCGCCCGCGAGCACGTCGCGGCGCTCGAAGCCGCGGCAGCCGAAGCGATCGAGAACGAGGTCCCGCCGCCGCCCGCCGACCTCGACGTGCCGCCTCCGTCGGACGTCGCCGTCGACCCGGAGTCGGGAGAGAGGTCAGAGGCCGAGTGACGCGCCGACCCGACATCGCTGGACCGGTTCGCTCGTGCGCGGGCTGCGGAGCGCGTGCCCCGCAGCAGGCGCTCGTCCGCTTCGTCGCCGTCGCCGGGGCGCTGGTGCTCGATCCGCGTCGGCGTCGCCCGGGCCGTGGTGCGTATCTGCATCGCGATGCCAGCTGTGCCCAGTCGTTCATCGCCCGGCGTGGGCCCGTGCGTTCGCTACGATGCAATCCGGCGCGGGCCGCCCGCGAGGCCCTCGTCGGAGCGCTCACCGCCCCGACCGAGGCCGAGGCCTGAGGAGTTCATGTCGAAGCGCATTCACGAGCTCGCCAAGGAGTGGGGAACGACCCCGAAGGATCTCATCGCGGCCGCCGAGCGGCTTGGGGTGCGGGGCAAGCGTTCGCAGAGCTCGATCACCGAGGAGGAGGAAGCGCGTCTGAAGGATGGGCTCGGCCTCGGTCCGCGCCCGCAGGTGGCTCTCGGCCACGAGCGCGTCGTGTCCGAGCGCGTCGTCACGCAGCGCGAGACGGGCGGCGATCAGATCGTCACGGCGATCGAGCAGACGACCGAGACGCGCCTGCGCTCCAACGTCATTCGTCGCCGCACTGCCCGCGAGGTGGTGAAGCGCGAGGAGGCGCCGCCGCAGTTGCCGGCCGACATGGCGCCGGCCGACGTGCCGCCGTCGCTCGACTTCGAAGAATCGGACGTGTTGCCGCCGCCGAGCAGCGACATCCCGCCGCCGGTCGTCGACATCCCCGAGCCCCCGCCGATGGCGGCCGAGCCGTCGGTGTCGCTGGAAGAAGCCCCCCCTCTGCCGACGGAAGCCGAGGTGCAGCCCGAGCCGGTCGTCGAGACGCCGCCCGTCGTCGAAGTCGCACCGGCCGAGGAGCCGCAGGTGCAGCCCCAGCCGACCCCGCCGCCTCCTCCGCCCCCGGCTCCCGCGCTGCGGACCACCCCGGCCCAGGGCGCGCCCGCGCCGGCCTCGGCCAGCGCCGCGTCTACGGGCCGGCCGGCCGCGGGACCCGTCACCGCGGTCCGCACGGCGGCGGCGCCGGGTACGCCGCCGCCTCCGGGGTTCGAGGAGATGCGCGGCGTCAAGGTCCTCGGGAAGATCGATCTCCGCAAGGCCACCGCGCCGCCGCCCGGCCCGGGTGCACGGGGACCGTCGCCCGAGGGCGGCGCGCCGTCGGGCACCGGCGAAGCGCCCAAGAAGAAGAAGGGCAAGAAGGTCATCTCCAAGCCCGACATGGGCGCGGTGATGGAGCGCGACTTCTATCGCGGCGGCAAGCGCCCGCAGAAGCGAAAGGCGCTGCCCGGCAAGGAGATCCGCAAGACCGAGATCACCGTGCCGCGCGCCTCGAAGCGTATCGTGCGCATCTCGGAGATGATCACCGTCGGCGACCTCGCCCGCGCCATGGGCGTTAAGGCCGGCGAGGTCCTGAAGAAGCTGATCGACATGGGGATGATGGCCACCATCAACCAGATGCTCGATCACGACACCGCCGTGCTCCTGGCGGGCGAGTTCGACTATCAGGTCGAGAACGTGGCCTTCGACGCCGAGCAGGCGCTCGAGTCGGAGCAGGAGGTCTCGGCGGCCGACCTCGTCCCCCGCGCGCCCGTGGTCACGATGATGGGCCACGTCGACCACGGTAAGACTTCGCTGCTCGACGCCATCCGTGCGGCCGACGTCGCCGCCGGTGAGGCGGGCGGCATCACGCAGCACATCGGCGCCTACACGGTCGACGTCCACGCGCGGCAGGTCACGTTCCTCGATACGCCGGGCCACGAGGCGTTCACCGCCATGCGCGCCCGCGGCGCCAAGGTGACCGACATGGTCGTCCTGGTCGTCGCCGCCGACGACGGCATCATGCCGCAGACGGTGGAGGCAATTAACCATGCCCGCGCCGCCGAGGTGCCGATCATCGTCGCGCTCAACAAGATCGACAAGCCCGACGCGAATCCCGAACGGGTGAAGCAGGAGCTCGGCAACTACGGTCTCGCCCCGGAGGACTGGGGCGGCGACACGATCGTCGTTCCGGTGTCCGCGAAGACGCGGGAGGGCATCCCGCAGCTCCTCGAGATGCTGCTCCTCCAGGCGGACATCCTCGAGCTGCGCGCCAATCCGAATCGTCTGGCGAAGGGCACCATCGTCGAGGCCCGGCTCGACCGCGGCCGCGGGCCCGTGGCCACCGTGCTGGTGCAGCAGGGCACGCTCAAGGTCGGCGACGCCTTCGTCTGCGGCACCGAGCACGGCCGCATCCGCGCCATGGTCGACGACAAGGGGCATCGGGTCGAATCCGCCGGGCCGTCGATGCCGGTCGAGATCCTCGGTCTCGGCGGGGTGCCCGAGGCTGGCGACGTCTTCGTCGCCGTCCAGGACGACGCCAAGGCCCGACAGGTCGCCGAGCATCGCCGCGCGAAGCAGCGCGAGGCGGAGATGGCGAAGACCGCCAAGGTTTCGCTCGACGAGCTCTACGCCCAGGTTCAGAGCGGCGAGGTCCGCGAGCTGAAGGTCGTCGCCAAGACCGACGTCCAGGGCTCGCTGGAGGCCGTCAGCGAGGCGTTGCGGCGGCTGTCGACGGACGACGTGCGCCTCAACGTCATCCACGGCTCGGTCGGCGGCGTGACGGAGTCGGACGTGCTGCTCGCCTCGGCGTCGAACGCCATCATCATCGGGTTCAACGTTCGGCCGGAGCCCAAGGCGGCCGCGCTCGCCGAGCGCGAGGGCGTCGACATCCGGCTCTACAGCGTCATCTACGAGGCGCTGAACGACATCCGCGACGCGCTCGAGGGTCTCCTCGAGCCGACCTACCAGGAGAAGGTCACCGGCCGCGCCGAGGTGCGCCAGACGTTCGTGGTCTCCGGCATTGGCACGATCGCCGGCTCGTCGGTGCAGGACGGCAAGATCACGCGCAACAGCCGCGCACGGCTCCTGCGCGACAACATCGTCGTCCACGACGGCCGGATCGGCAGCCTCAAGCGCTTCAAGGAAGACGCCCGCGAGGTGCTCGCCGGCTACGAGTGCGGCATCGGGATCGAGAACTTCAACGACGTGAAGGTCGGCGACATCGTCGAGACCTACGACGTCGAAGAGGTGGCGCGGCGTCTCACGCCGGGCGCCGGGAAGGGTGCGCAGGCGGCCGAGCGTCCCGCCTGAGCACCGGAGCCGGCCGATGGTGGTCGGGGTCCTGCGGCTCGAGATCCTGCTGCCCGACAATCGATCCCTGAAGGGCAAACGCAGCGTGCTGCGCGCGATCAAGCAGCGGGTGCAGAACAAGTTCAACGTGTCGATCGCCGAGTGCGACGAGCACGATCATTGGCAACGCGCCGTCCTCGGCGTGAGCCAGGTCGGGAGCGAGCAGCCCCACGTCGATGCGTGCCTCCGCCAGGTGGTGAACTTCATCGACGAGCTCGCGCTGGCGCAGCTCGGAGAGGAACGCGTCGAGTTCCTCCACTACTGACTCCGAAGGCATGCCGGAACATCGCCGGGAACGCGTCGCCCACCGGCTCCAGGTGGAGCTCGCCGAGCTGCTGGTGCGTGAGGTTGCCGACCCGCGCCTGCGCGCCGTCACCATCACCGCCGTCCGCCTGACGGCCGATCTGAAGCAGGCCCGCGTCTTCTGGCGCACCCTCGGCGACGACGAGACCGAGCGCGCCGCAACGGCGCAGGGACTCGTGCGCGCGACGACCTTCTTGCGGCGCCGCCTCGGCGAAGCCCTCGCCATGCGCACCACGCCGACGCTGCGCTTCGAGTACGATACCCTTCCCGACACCGCCCGCCGCATGGACGCGCTCCTCGCTGCGACCAGGTCGCCGGGAGGGGGCGGCAAGCCGTGAACGGCATCCTCCTCGTCGACAAGCCGGAAGGCGTGAGCTCGGCGGGAGTGATCCGGGCGCTCAAGGGCCGGCTGGGCGCGGCCAAGGTGGGGCATCTCGGGACGCTCGACCCATTCGCGAGCGGGCTCCTGCCGCTGTGCATCGGGGAGGCGACCAAAGTCGCGCGCTGGCTCCTGCTCGAGCGCAAGCGCTACGAGGGCACCATCCAGCTCGGGACGAGTACGGACACGCTCGATCGCACCGGGACCGTGACGGCGACTGCGCCCGTGCCGCCGGTGACGGCCACGCAGCTCCACGAGCTCTCCCGCCGCTTCGTCGGACCGACCACGCAGACGCCGCCGATGTACTCGGCGCTGAAGCGCGACGGTGTCCCGCTCTATCGACTCGCCCGTCAGGGCATCGAGGTGGACCGAGCGCCGCGTCCGATCGAGATACACGCGCTGCGCCTGGAGGCGGGCGAGGGCGGCACCCTCGAGTTCGACGTCGCCTGCTCCAAGGGAACCTACGTCCGAGTGCTGGCGGCCGATCTGGGGGCGGCGATCGGCACGCTCGCGCATCTGAGCCGTCTGCGTCGGACCGAGGTGGGTGCGTTCCGCATCGCGGATGCGCAGACGCCGGAGGCGCTGGCCGCGCATGCGGGACCGCTGCCGCTGATTCCCATCCGGGAAGCGCTCGCGGGCTTGCGTCCGCTGCCGCTCTCGGACACAGAAGTGGTTCGCCTGCGGCACGGTCAGCAGGGCGTGCTCGCGTCGCTGCCGGCGCCGCACGCCGCGGATGAGACCGCGCTCGTGGTGGACGGGACCGGCATGGTCGTCGCCGTCGTCGAAACGATCGGGACGGACGGCTGGCGGTTGGCCCGTCTGGTGGGTGCATGAAGCGCGAAGGCCTCTACGCAGCTGGACAACGTCCGGACCGCGTGTTAGGTGCCGGCAGTTAAACACAAGCGAGAAAGAACGGAAACGGAGAGGGCGGGATGGCAGTGCTCAAGGAGCGCACGCAAGAGCTGGTGACGACCCATCGTCGGCACGATACCGACACCGGGTCGCCCGAAGTGCAGGTCGCGCTCCTGACTCAACGGATCACGTATCTGACCGAGCACTTCAAAGTGCATCGGAAGGATCACCATTCCCGTCGCGGGCTTCTCAAGCTCGTCGGCCAGCGCCGACGGCTTCTCGACTACCTGAAGCGGCGCGACTTCGGCCGGTACAAGGGCCTCATCGAGCGGCTCGGCATCCGGAAGTAGCCGCCACCGCTGCACCCCCCTTCTTCTCCCCGTCGACGCTCGCAACACGCCAGCGCGGCGCTCCGCGCCGCAGGGGAGAATTCATGCACAAGGTAGAAGCCGACTTCCACGGTCGGCGCCTGTCGATCGAGACCGGCCGTCTGGCCAAGCAGGCCGGTGGATCGGCGCTTGTTCAGTACGGTGAGACCGTCGTCCTGGTGACGGCCACCGCCAGCCAGAGTGCGCGGGAAGGCATCGACTTCTTTCCGCTCACCTGTGACTACGTCGAGAAGACCTTCGCCGCCGGCAAGATCCCGGGCGGCTTCTTCAAGCGCGAGGGACGCCAGGCGGAGAAGGAGATCCTCACCTCACGCCTGATCGACCGTCCCATCCGGCCCCTCTTCCCGAAGGGCTTCGTGTGCGAGACGCAGGTCATCGCCACCGTCCTCTCGCACGACCGCGAGAACGACCCCGACATGATCTCGATCCTCGGGGCGTCCGCGGCGCTCACGCTCTCCGACATCCCGTTCAAGGAGCCGATCGCGGCCGTCCGGCTCGGGCGCATCGGCGACGAGTTCGTCGTCAACCTCACACAAGAGCAGCTCCCGGAGACGACGCTCAACCTCGTCGTCGCCGGCTCGCGCGACGCCATCCTCATGGTCGAGGGCGGGGCGCAGGTGCTGCCCGACGCGCTCATGCTCGAGGCGCTGTTCACCGCCCACGAGGCGCTCCAGCCGCTCATCGCGTTGCAGGAGGAGCTGCGCAAGGTGGCAGGTAGGCCGAAGCGCATCCTGGCCGCGGCGGCCAGCGACCCGGCGCTCGAGGCGAGCGTCCGCGAGATGGCGGCCGTGAAGCTGCGCGAGGCGCTCGCGAAGACGGTGAAGCAGGAGCGCTACGCCGCGACCGACGCCGTGCATGCCGAGGTCGTGCAGGCTCTGGGCGGCGACCAGGCGGATCGTCGCAAGGCGGTGGGCTTCCTCGTCGACAAGGTGAAGAAGGAGTTCGTCCGCCAGGCGATCCTGAAGACGCACAAGCGCATCGACGGGCGCGGTCTCGCCGACGTGCGGCCGATCACATGCGAGGTCGGCGTCCTGCCGCGCACGCACGGCTCGGCGGTCTTCACGCGCGGCGAGACGCAGGCGCTCGCGGTCACCACGCTCGGCACGTCGTCGGACGAGCAGAAGATCGATGCGCTGACCGGCGAGTACTACAAGCGCTTCATGCTGCACTACAACTTCCCGCCGTACAGCACCGGCGAGGTGAAGTTCCTGCGCGGGCCAGGACGGCGCGAGAT
Source organism: bacterium (assembly GCA_026129405.1). Classification (NCBI taxonomy): domain Bacteria; species bacterium. The sequence continues at coordinate 588,475 of JAHCID010000003.1, read as the reverse complement.
CGGCCACGGCGCGCTCGCCGAGCGCGCGCTCGCGCCGGTGGTGCCCGCCGAGGGCGACTTCCCATACACGATCCGCATCGTGTCCGAGGTTCTCGAATCGAACGGCTCCTCGTCCATGGCGAGCGTGTGCGGCGGCTCGCTGTCGCTGATGCAGGCCGGCGTGCCCATCAAGGCCGCCGTCGCCGGCGTCGCGATGGGCCTCATCAAGGAGGGCGACGACGTCGCCGTCCTGTCGGACATCCTCGGCGACGAGGACCATCTCGGCGACATGGACTTCAAGGTCGCCGGCACGCGGGACGGCGTCACCGCGCTGCAGATGGACAACAAGATCGGCGGCGTCACCCGTGCCGTCATGCAGCAGGCGCTCGAGCAGGCTCGCGCCTCGCGCCTGCACATCCTCGACATCATGGATGCGTCGCTGAAGACGCACGCGCCCGAGCTGTCGATCCACGCCCCGCGCATCGTCACGATCAAGATCAAGCAGGATCGCATCCGCGACCTCATCGGTCCGGGCGGGAAGGTCATCCGCAGCATCGTCGAGGAGACCGGCTGCAAGATCGACGTCCAGGACGACGGCACCGTGCTCGTGGCGTCGGCCGACGGCGAGGCGATGCAGCGCGCCCTCGAATGGATCCGCTCGCTCACGGCCGAGGCCGAGATCGGGAAGATATACCGCGGCACCGTGCGTCGCATCGTCGACTTCGGCGCCTTCGTCGAAATCATGCCCGGCACCGACGGCCTCGTGCACATCTCGCAGCTCGCCAACGAGCGCGTGCGCGCGGTCTCGGACGTCCTCAAGGAAGGCGACGTCATCGACGTGAAGGTTCTCGAGATCGACAAGTCCGGCAAGATCCGCCTGTCCCGCAAGGAAGCGCTCAAGGAGTCCGAGGGGCGCGGAGAGGCGGCCCGCTAGCGGATGCAGGCCTCGCGCCTCCCGAACGGGATCCGCGTCCTGTCCGAGGAGCTGCCCCAGCTCGGGTCGGTCACGATCGGCATCTGGGTCGAGAACGGCTCGCGCTGGGAGCGCTCCGAGCAGGCGGGGATCTCGCACTTCCTCGAGCACCTGTTCTTCAAGGGCACGGACACCCGCACGGCGGCGCAGATCGCGGAGACGATCGACGCCGTCGGCGGCGTGCTCAACGCGTTCACGGGCAAGGAACACACCTGCTACTACGCGAAGGTGCTGGCCGAGCACCTGCCGATGGCGCTCGACCTCCTCGCCGACATCTTCCTCCACTCCCGCTTCGCCGCGGAGGAGATCGACCGCGAGCGCACCGTCATCGTCCAGGAGATATCGCAGGTCGAGGACACACCCGACGACTGGGTCCACGATCTGTTCGCGCAGAGCTGGTGGGGCGAGCATCCCCTCGCGCGTCCCATCGCCGGCACGGCGACGACGGTCGGTGCACTTCGGCGCGACGACTTCCTCGGCTTCCTCGAGGCGCGGTACCGGCCCGACCGTATCCTCGTCGCGGCGGCCGGCAACCTGACGCACGCGGCGCTCGTCGACGTCGTCGCGCGCCACTTCGGCTCCCTCGGGGGCACGACGCCGCCCGTGCCGCAGCCGTCTCCTGCCGCGCGCGCCGCGGTGCGAGTCCATGCGAAGCCGCTCGAGCAGGTCCACGTCTGCCTCGGGACGCCGGGCATCCCGCAGAGCGACCCGGATCGCTACGCCGCCCACGTCCTCAACGTCGCGCTCGGGGGCGGCATGAGCTCGCGCCTGTTCCAGGAGATCCGGGAGCGGCGCGGTAAGGCGTACACGGTGTACTCCTTCCTCTCGAGCTACGCCGACGCCGGCTACACCGGCGTCTACGTCGGCACGAGCCCCGATGCGACGCAGGAGGTGATCGACCTCGTGCGCCGGGAGTTCGGCGCCCTCCCGCGCGAGGGGCTGCGCGCCGAGGAGCTCGACCGCGCGCGCACGCAGATGAAGGGCAACATGCTGCTGGCGCTCGAGACGAGCGACAGCCGCATGAGCCGCATCGCCCGCAACGCGCTCTACTACGGGCGCGACGTGCCGCTCGACGAGGTGGCACACGCGATCGACGCCGTCGACAACGACGCCGTCGTACGTGTCGCCGGCCGCCTGTTCGGAACCGGGGACGTCGGGATCACGGTGCTCGGCGACCTGCGGGGAGCCACGCTCGACGGCGCGGTGACCCCGGGGTGACGGCCGCTCCGATCGCCGTCGCGGTGACGCGGCTCCGGGGCGGTCCGGAGGCGCTGCCGCTGCCCCGCTACATGACGCCGGCTGCGGCCGGGCTCGACCTGCACGCCGATTGCATCGAGCCCGTCGAGCTTCCGCCCGGCGGGCGCGCGCTCGTCCCGACCGGCATCGCCATCGCGCTGCCGGCGGGCTACGAGGCGCAGGTGCGGCCGCGCAGCGGGCTGGCGCTGCGCCATGGCGTCACCGTGCTGAACGCCCCAGGCACGATCGATGCGGACTACCGGGGCGAGATCCAGGTCATCCTGGTGAACTTCGGCACGGCGCCGGTCACGCTCGCCCGGGGCGAGCGCATCGCGCAGCTCGTCGTCGCGCCGGTCACTCGCATCACCTGGAACGAGGTCGCGCGCCTCGACGACAGCGCGCGCGGCAGCGGGGGCTTCGGCAGCACCGGAAGCGGAGAACGCGCATGATCCCACGCTACACCCGCCCGGAGATGGGGCGCCTCTGGTCGGAGGAGTCGCGGCTCCAGCGCTGGCTCGACGTCGAGCTCGCGCTCGTCGACGCATTGGCCGAGCGCGGCGAGGTGCCGGCCGAGGCGGCGCGCGTGCTGCGGCGCGACGCCCGCATCGACGTCGCACGCATGCAGGAGATCGAGGCCGAGGTACACCACGACGTGATCGCCTTCGTCTCCTCCGTCACCGAGAAGCTCGGCGACGAGAGCCGCTGGCTCCACCTCGGTCTCACCTCGAGCGACGTCGTCGACACCGCCTTCGCGCTCCAGCTTCGCGACGCCGCCGATCTCCTGCTGGTCGGCGTCGATGCGCTCCGCGCCGCCGTTCGCCGGCAGGCCGAGCGGCATCGATACACGCCGATGATCGGCCGCACGCACGGCATCCACGCCGAGCCGATCACCTTCGGGCTCAAGTGCGCGAGCTGGTACGCCGAGCTGTCGCGCGGGCGGGCGCAGCTGGCCGCGGCCCGCACGGCGATCGCTCACGGCAAGCTCTCCGGCGCCGTCGGCACGTTCGCGAACAACCCGCCCGAGGTCGAGGCGTCGGTCATGGCACGGCTCGGCCTGCGCCCGGAGCCGATCGCGACGCAGATCATCCCGCGCGACCGGCACGCGCGCTTCTTCGCCGTGTGCGCGATCGTCGGCGGCACCTGCGAGCGCATCGCGACCGAGATCCGCCACCTCCAGCGCACCGAGGTGAGCGAAGCGCTGGAGCCCTTCGGCGCCAAGCAGAAGGGCAGCTCGGCGATGCCGCACAAGCGCAACCCCATCCTCACGGAGAATCTCTGCGGCATCGCGCGCCTGCTGCGCGGCTACGCCATGTCCTCGCTCGAGAACATGGCCCTGTGGCACGAGCGGGACATCAGCCACTCGTCGGTCGAGCGCGTCATCGGTCCCGACGCGACGATCGCCCTCGACTTCATGCTGGCGCGCCTGACCCGCGTCGTCGACGGCCTCGACGTGCGCCCGGACGCGATGGCCGCGAACCTCGCGCGCCTCGGCGGCGCACCGTTCTCCGAGCAGGTGCTGCTGACCCTCGTCCGGCGTGGGCTGCGTCGCGACGACGCCTATCGCCTGGTGCAGCGCCATGCGCTCGCCGGCGGCGACCTGCGGGCGGCCCTCGCCGCCGACCCGGAGATCACGCGCCATCTGCCGCCCGCAGAGCTGGATGGTCTCTTTGACATCACCCACCACCTGCGGCATGTGGACGCACTCCTTCTGCGGGCGCTCGAGGACGGTGATGGAGCGGCGTGAGCTTCTCTACGAAGGCAAGGCCAAGCAGGTCTACCGGACCGCCGACCCGGACACCCTCGTCCAGTACTTCAAGGACGACGCGACCGCATTCAATGCGCAGAAGCGCGGCACGATCGCCGCGAAGGGCGTCGTCAACAACCGCATCTCCGAGGTGCTGTTCCGCCTCCTCGAGGACAACGGCATCGCGACCCACTTCGTACGCCGGCTGTCCGAGCGCGAGATGCTGATTCGCGCCTGCGAGATCGTGAAGATCGAGGTGGTCGTCCGCAACGTGGTCGCGGGCAGCCTGGCGCAGCGCCTCGGCCGCCCGGAAGGCGAGCTGCTGCCCGAGCCCATCCTCGAGCACTACTTCAAGGACGACGCCCTGGGCGATCCGCTCCTCAACGACTGGCACATCCGCGTGCTGAAGCTCGCCACGTCGGCGGAGCTCGCCACGATCAACGCCACCGCGCTCGAGGTGAACGCCGTGCTGCGTCCGTACCTCGATGCCCGCGACCTGGTGCTGGTGGACATGAAGCTCGAGTTCGGCCGCCACCAGGGGCGGATGCTCGTCGCCGACGAGATCTGTCCCGACACCTGCCGCTTCTGGGACAAGCACACCGGCCAGAAGCTCGACAAGGATCGCTTCCGCCGAGACCTCGGCAACATCGAGGACGCGTACCAGGAAGCGGCGCGCCGCATCTGCGGGACGGCCGCCTGATGCCGGCGCTCGTCGCACGTGTGGTCGTGACGCCGAAGCGCGGCATCCTCGATCCGCAGGGGAAGGCCGTCCAGCACTCGTTGCACGCGCTCGGCTTTCCGGAGGTGGGCGAGGTTCACGTCGGACGGTACGTCGAGCTGCGCCTGCGCGACCTCACGCGCGAGGCGGCGGCGGTGCGGGTGCGCGGCATGTGCGAGCAGCTGCTCGCCAACGGCGTGATCGAGGATTTCCGCTTCGAGATCGACGAGGGGACCGCGTAGACGTGCGCTGGGGCGTCGTCACCTTCCCGGGCTCCAACGACGACCGCGACACGCTGCGGGTGGCGGAGCGCATCCTCGGCGACGAGGCGATCCCGCTGTGGCACAAGGATCGCACCGTGCGCGGCGTCGACTGCGTGGTGCTGCCCGGCGGGTTCTCGTACGGCGACTACCTGCGATGCGGCGCGATGGCGCGGTTCTCGCCGGTGATGGACGCCGTCGGCGAGCACGCACGGGCGGGCGGCCTCGTGCTCGGCATCTGCAACGGCTTCCAGATCCTGTGCGAGGCCGGGTTGCTGCCGGGCGCGCTCGTGCGCAACCGCTCGCTGCGCTTCGTCTGCGACGTCGTCACGGTGCGCGTCGAGACGGCGGACACGCCGTTCACGTACGGGTGCCGTCCCGGCGACCTGCTCGCGCTGCCCGTGAAGCACGGCGAGGGCTGCTGGGTCGCCGACGAGGCGACCTGTGCGGCGCTCGAGGCGGAGGGACGCATCGTCTTCCGCTACGTCGATCGCGCCGGACGCACGGTGGCAGAGGCGAACCCGAACGGCTCGATCGGCAACGTCGCCGGCGTCACCAACGCGGCCCGCAACGTCGTCGGCCTCATGCCGCACCCCGAGCACGCCACCGACCGCCTCACCGGCGGGGAGGATGGCCTCACGCTGTTCCGCTCCGCCCAGGCCTGGCTCGGCCGCGGCGGGGCCGCAGGACGGCGCGAGCCCACCGTCGTTCCGGGACCCTGAGGCATGGGTGCACCCACCGCCGCCGAGGTCGCGGCCGAGCAGGGGCTCACCCCCGACGAGTACCAGCGCATCCTCGACATCCTCGGCCGCGAGCCGCGGTTCGAGGAGATCGCGGTGTTCGGCGTCATGTGGTCGGAGCATTGCTCCTACAAGAGCTCGCGGGCGTGGTTGCGCCAGCTGCCGACGACGGGACCGCAGGTTCTCCAGGGGCCCGGCGAGAACGCCGGCGCGGTCGACATCGGCGACGGGCTGGCCGCCGTCTTCAAGATCGAGAGCCACAACCACCCGTCGTTCGTGGAGCCGTTCCAGGGTGCGACGACCGGGGTCGGCGGGATCCTGCGCGACGTCTTCACCATGGGCGCGCGGCCGATCGCGATTCTCGACTCGCTGCGCTTCGGCTCGCTCGACCATCCGCGCACGCCGTTCCTCGTGCGCGGCGTGGTGGGGGGCGTGGGGCACTACGGCAACTGCTTCGGCGTGCCGACGGTGGGCGGCGAGGTCTACTTCGACGCCGGCTACGACCACAACATCCTCGTGAACGCGTTCACGATCGGCATCGCGCCCGCCGACCGGCTCTTCCGTGCCAGCGCGGCCGGGCCGGGCAATCCCGTCATCTACGTGGGCTCGCGTACCGGGCGCGACGGCATCCACGGCGCGAGCCTGCTCGCGTCGGCGGCCCTCGACGCGCTCGCGTCCGAGAAGCGCCCGGCCGTGCAGGTCGGCGATCCGTTCGCGGAGAAGCTCCTCCTCGAGGCGTGCCTCGAGCTGATGCGGACCGACCACATCGTCGCCATCCAGGACATGGGGGCCGCCGGGCTGACGTCCAGCTCGTTCGAGATGGCGGGGCGGGGTGGCGCGGGCATCGTCCTCGACCTCGACCGCGTGCCGCTGCGCGAGGCCGGGATGTCGCCCTACGAGATCCTGCTCTCGGAATCGCAGGAGCGCATGCTGCTCGTCGCGCATCAGGGCAGCGAGGACGCCGTCAAGGCGATCTTCGAGAAGTGGGATCTCGAGGCGGTGGTCGTCGGCCACATCACCGACGACGGCATCTACCGCGCGCGCTGGCACGGCGAGGAGGTCGTGACCTTGCCGGTCGCGCCGCTCACCGAGCGGGCGCCCTTCTATCGCCGCCCGGCCGAGGAGCCGGCGCGGCTCGAGGAGATGCAGCGGCTCGACCTCGGGACGATCGGCGAGCCGAAGGACTTCGGCGCGGCGCTGCTGACCCTGCTCGAGAGCCCGAACCTGTGCTCGCGCGAATGGGTCTACCGCCAGTACGACCAGTACGTCGGCGGCAACACCCTCGTCCGCCCGGGCGGCGACGCTGCCGTGGTGCGCATCGAAGGCACCCGCCGCGCGCTGGCCCTGACGACCGATTGCAACAGCCGCTACGGTCGCCTCGACCCTTACCTCGGGGCGATGCTCGCGGTGGTCGAGTCGGCGCGCAACTGCGTCGCCGTGGGCGCGCGCCCGCTCGCGCTGAGCGACTGCCTCAACTACGGCAACCCCGAGCGGCCCGACGTCATGTGGGAGTTCCAGCAGGGGATCGCCGGCATCCGCGACGCCTGCGTCGCGCTCGGTACGCCCGTCGTGAGCGGCAACGTCAGCTTCTACAACGAGACCGACGGCCGCAGCATCGCGCCGACGCCGATCATCGCGATGGTCGGCCTCGTCGACGACGTCGACGACGTGTTGACCCCATGGTGGAAGGCCGAGGGCGACGTCGTGGTGCTGTTCGGCCGGACGCGCGAGGAGCTGGGCGGTTCCGAGTATCTCGCGGTGATCCACGGCATGACGCGCGGCACGCCGCCGTGGATCGATCTCGACGCCGAGAAACGCCTGCACGCGCTGGTGCTCGCCGCCGCGCAGGAGCGGCTGCTGCGTTCGGCACACGACCTCGCCGAGGGCGGCCTCGCGGTGGCGCTCGCCGAGTGCTCGTTCGGCGGGGGTCGTCTCGGCGTCCGCGTCACGCTCGAGGGCGGCATGCGGACCGACGCCGTCCTCTTCGGCGAGAGCCAGTCCCGCATGCTCGTCTCGCTGCGGCGGCGGCATCTGAACCGCCTGCGCGAGCTGGCGCGCCGCGAGGACGTACCGCTGGAGGTGCTGGGCGAGGTGCGGGGACACAATCTCGTCATCGGCGACGTGCTCAACGTGTCCGTGGAAGCCGCGCGCGAGCGCTGGCGCCGCACGCTGGAGAAGCGACTCGGCGCATGACGGCGCCGTGTACTCCCCGCGACGCACGGGCTACACTGCCCGGGTTGGGAGACATGACGGACAAATTCCACGAGGAATGCGGCGTCGTGGGCGTGTACGGCCATCCGGAGGCCGCGACACTCGCCTATCTCGGGCTCTATGCTCTCCAGCATCGCGGCCAGGAGTCCGCGGGCATCGTCGCCTCCGACGGTGACGCGCTCATCAGCCACCGCGGCATGGGCCTCGTGGCCGACATCTTCACCGAGGACATCCTCGCGACGCTCGAAGGACGTCTCGCGATCGGCCACAACCGCTACTCGACGACCGGCTCGACGCTGCTCAAGAACTGTCAGCCGTTCGTCGTCGAGTGGGCGCACGGCGCACTCGCCATCGCGCACAACGGCAACCTCGTGAACGCCGACCGCCTGCGCGGCGAGCTCGAGGCGCGCGGGTCGATCTTCCAGTCCACGTCGGACACCGAGGTCATCATCCACCTGATCGCGCAGTCGGGGGCCGACGGCGTCCTGGCGCGCATCGTCGACGCGCTCACGCAGGTGCGCGGCGCCTATTCCCTGGTGTTCCTCACCGAGCGGCAGGTGATCGCAGCGCGCGATCCCGGCGGCTTTCGCCCGCTCGTGCTCGGCCGCATCGGCGACGCATGGGTGGTCACGTCCGAGACCTGCGCGCTCGACCTCGTCGATGCGACGTACGTACGCGAGGTGCGCCCGGGGGAGGTCGTCGTGCTCGACGAGCGCGGCGTCACCTCGTACCAGCCGTTTCCACCGGCGCCGCCGCACCACTGCGTGTTCGAGTACGTCTACTTCGCACGCCCCGACAGCAACGTGTACGGGCGCAACGTCTACGAGGTACGCAAGGAGCTCGGCCGCCAGCTGGCGCGCGAGAGCGCCGTCCCGGCCGACATCGTGATCCCCGTGCCGGACTCCGGCGTGCCCGCCGCCATCGGCTACTCCGAAGAGGCGGGTATCCCGTTCGAAATGGGCCTCATCCGCAACCACTACGTCGGGCGCACGTTCATCGAGCCCACCAGCTCGATCCGCCACTTCGGCGTCAAGGTGAAGCTGAACGCCCTGCGCGAGGTGCTCGAAGGCAAGCGAGTCGTCGTGGTCGACGACTCGATCGTGCGCGGCACCACGAGCCGCAAGCTCGTGCACATGGTGCGTGCCGCGGGCGCGCGCGAGGTGCACATGCGCATCAGCTCCCCGCCGACGACGAATCCCTGCTACTACGGCATCGACACGCCGACCCGGCAGGAGCTGATCGCGTCGTCGCACAGCCTCGAGGACACGCGCGCGTTTCTCGGCGCCGACTCGCTGGCGTACCTGAGCCTCCCCGGCCTCTTCGCCTTCAACGGCGGCAACGGCGAGCGGTTCTGCGATGCCTGCTTCACCGGGCGCTATCCCGTGCCGCTCTCCGGCGAGCTGCGCGCACGCCAGCTGCACCTGTTCGAGGCGCGCGAGCGCGCGCACGCACGCTAGTGTCCCGAGTCCGAAGCTCGTTCCGGATCGGGCGGGATCGGACGCGGGACACGCGTCAGCCGGCGTTGCGCTGGCGGCGGGGCGGGACTGCGACCGGACGCCCATGGGGTCCGCGGCGCACCACCGTGTCGTGCAGCCAGTTCGGGTCCGCGTGCGGGTGGTCGATCGTGTAGTGCAACCCGCGGCTCTCCGGACGGGCGAGGGCGCAGGCGATGATGAGCTCGGCCACCGTCGCGATGTTGCGCAGCTCGACGAGGTCGCTGGTGAGGAGGAAGTCCCAGTAGTAGGCGCGGATCTCCTCCTGCAGGAGCTCGATGCGGGTCAGTGCCCGCTGGAGTCGCCGATCGCTGCGGACGATGCCGACGTAGTTCCACATGAAGCGCCGGATCTCGTCCCAGTTCTGGGTGACGACCACCGACTCGTCGCTGTCCGTCGCGCGCCCCGGATCCCAGGCGGGGATCGCGGGCACCGGCGTCTGGTCGGCGGTCACGAGGGCGACGGCGTGGCGCGCGGCGCGGTCGGCGAAGACGAGGGCCTCGAGCAGGGAATTGGACGCGAGGCGGTTGGCACCATGGAGGCCGGTGCACGCGACCTCGCCGCAGGCGTAGAGGCGCGGCAGATCGGTGCGGGCGTCGAGGTCGGTGAGGACGCCGCCGCAAGCGTAGTGCGCCGCCGGCACGACCGGTACCGGCCCGCCCGCGAGATCGATGCCGAAGCGCGCGCAGCCGGCGTAGACCGTGGGGAAGCGCGTCCTGATCCACTCGCGCTCGCGATGGCTGATGTCGAGGTACACGCACTCGTAGCCGTGCACCTTCATCTCGTTGTCGATGGCGCGCGCGACGATGTCGCGCGGCGCCAGCTCCGCACGCGGATCGTAGCGCGGCATGAAACGTTCGCCGTCGGGGCGTCGCAGCAGCGCGCCTTCGCCGCGTAGCGCCTCCGTCAGGAGGAACGACTTCGCCTGCGGGTGGAAGAGGCAGGTCGGGTGGAACTGGACGAACTCCATGTTCGCGACGGCGGCGCCGGCGCGGAACGCCATCGCGACGCCGTCGCCGGTCGCGACGTCGGGATTCGAGGTGTAGAGGTAGACCTTCCCGAGGCCGCCCGTGCAGAGGAACGTCGCGCGCGCGAGCAGGCGGTGCACCGCGCGGGTCTCGCGGTCGAGCACGTAGGCGCCCCAGCACACGGGCGGGTCCTGGCTCCGGTCCAGGCAGAGGTCGACGGCGAGGAGGTTCTCGCGCACGTCGATGGCCGGCGTCGCGCGGACGGCTTCGCCGAGGGCGCGGATGATCTCGTGGCCGGTGGCGTCGGTGGCGTGGAGGATGCGCCGCTTCGAGTGACCCCCTTCCTGACCGAGGTCGTACTCGCGGTCGTCGGGGTCGCCGCGCACGTCGAAGTTGACGCCGCGCGCGATGAGCTCCCGGACCCGATCCGGTCCCTCGCGGACCACGGTTTCGATCACGTCCCGGTGCCCGACGTCGGCTCCGGCGCCGATCGTGTCGGCGATGTGGGACTCGAAGCTATCCTCGGGGCTCCAGACGGAAGCGATGCCGCCCTGGGCGTACTGGCTGGAGCTCTCGGGCAGACGATCCTTCGTCACCAGCAGCACCCGCCCATGCCGGGCGCACGCCAGCGCGCACGTGAGGCCGGCGATCCCGCTGCCGACGACGAGATAGTCCGCGTCCATGCCTTGGTCGGCCACCATTCCCGCGCCCTCCCGGGCGGGTCAAGGGGAGGAGGTACGGTTTGACCTTTGCGGGGTACGCTCCTATTCTCGGCGCCGGATGCGGTTGGTGGTGGGGATCGCCGTCGCGGCGACCACGGGGGTGCTTCTGGGAGGGCTCGTCGGGGCGGCGAGCGCGGACATCTACTCGTTCCGCGACGACCGCGGCGTGCTGCACATCACGAACGCCCCAGCCACCGGGACGTCGGAAGTGCTCCTGAAGGAAGCGCCGAAGGCCCGGCCCATTCGCCCGTTGCCGCTTCTCGGCGCCGCCGCACGCGCGCCGCAGGGTCCGACGACCTACGACGGCCTGATCCGTACGATTGCCGACGCCTACGACGTCGAGTATGCGCTCGTGAAGGCGATCATCAAGGCCGAGTCGGGCTTCAACCGGCACGCGGTGTCCCGTGCGGGCGCGCTCGGCCTCATGCAGCTCATGCCGGCCACCGCAGCCCAACATCAGGTCCGCAACGTGTTCTCCCCTCGCGACAACATCGAAGGCGGCGTGCGCCACCTGCGCATGCTCCTCGATCGCTACGGCGGCAACATTCCGCTGGCCGTGGCGGCGTACAACGCCGGCCACGCGCGCGTCGAGGCGGCCGGCGGTGTGCCGGCGATCCAGGAGACTCGCGAGTACCTGGCACGCGTGCTGCGCTATCGGGTCGGCTACATGCGCGAGGCCGGCCGTGTCTACGCCCGTCGTTGATCTCGCGGCGCGGGGAGCGCAGGTCACGACGCTCCCGAATCTCCTGAGCCTCTTCCGCATCGCGCTCGTCCCGATCGTCATCGTCGTCTTGCTCTGGCCCGGTCCCGGTCCGAGCGCGCTCGCGGGCTTCATCTTCTTCACCGCCTGCATCACGGATTTCCTCGACGGCTGGATCGCGCGCCGCAACGGCATCACCACCGCCCTCGGCAAGTTCCTCGACCCGCTCGCGGACAAGCTGATCGTCGTCGGCGTGCTCATCATGCTGGCGGGTATGTCGCCGGAGCCCCGCGTGCCGGCGTGGATGGCGGCAGTCATCGCGCTACGCGAGCTGGCGGTGACTGGGCTGCGCAGCCTCGCCTCCGCCAGCGGCGTCGTCGTGCCGGCCGAGGAACTCGGCAAGTACAAGATGATCTTCCAGATGTTCGCGCTGGAAGGTCTGCTGCTGCATTACGAGTACGCGATCCCGGGCACCGGCCTGCGCGTCGACTTCCACGCCGCCGGCATGGTCCTCCTCTGGGTCGCGCTCGTGCTCGCCGTCTGGTCGGCGGTCGATTACTATGTTCGCGTCCTGCGCCGCGTCCCGCTCTACTGACCCCGCGCGCGGTTGACTCCCTGGGGCCCCCCCGGTATCAACCGTCCTTCGCGCGGGTGTAGCTCAGTTGGCTAGAGCGTGTGCTTGCCAAGCACAAGGTCGCCGGTTCGACCCCGGTCACCCGCTCTCGATACCGTCAGCACGGTCGTGAAGGACCGGTCCTGCCCAAGGGACGTCGGGCGGACCGGTTTTTCGTTTCTGGGCCTCGCGGGCCAAGCAGCGCGGTGTCGATCGTCACTGCGTCTGCTGCACGCGTCCACGGTAGGCCGCGCGGGTGATGGCATCGACGCAGGTGCAGCCGTCGCCGGGATACGCGTCGGCGAGCGCGGCGCAGCGCACCGAGTGGTCCTCCGCGTCCTGCGCGACGCACCCGAGCGGTCCGGCGGGCAGGGTTCCCAGCCGACAGGCGGGCAGTAGCGCCGCGGCGACGAGCACGATCCACGCGCGCTTCGGCATCATCGGTGCGAAGGCTAGCGCGCCCGACGTGCCGGGGACAGGCCCCTACGAGCGTGCGACGCGTTCCGTTCCGGCTTGGGGCGTTTCCGTGCCCGTGCTACCTCGGGGGGACATGACCTGGGGACGAGGGTTCGGGTGAACGGGTTTGCGGAGCGCCGCGATGCCGGCATCGTATTGCCGCTGTTCAGCCTGCGTAGCGGACGCGACTGGGGGATGGGCGACATCGGCGACCTGCCCGGTCTGATCCGCTGGATGGAGTCGGCGCACGTCGCGGCCGTGCAGCTGCTGCCCATCTTCGAGGTGCCGCCGGGCGAGCGCAGTCCGTACGGCGGCCTCAGCTCGTTCGCCATCGACCCCGTCTATGTGGCCGTCGATCAGCTACCCGAGATGGCCGACGGCTTGCCGGCCGAGCTCCGAGCGGGGATCGCCGCGGTGCGGGACGCCGGGACGATCGCCTACGAGCGCGTCCGCGCCCTCAAGCAGGCCGGCCTGCGCCTCGCGTTCGAGCGCTTCGGTCGCCGGGCAGACGCTGCGCGGACGGCGGCCTTCGCAGCGTTTCGCGTCGCCCACGCCGAGTGGCTCGAGCCCTATGCGCTCTACCGCGCCCTGCGCGGGGCGCATGGTGAGGCGGCCTGGACGGCCTGGCCCGAGCGCCTCGCTGCCGCCGACCCCACCGCGCTCGCCGATCTGCGCACGAGCCTCGACCAGACGGTCGCCTTCCAGGCCTGGGTGCAGTGGGTGGCCGAAGAGCAGTGGGGGGCGGCCCGCGGTGCGGCGCGGGCCGCGGGCGTGCGCCTCCTAGGCGACGTGCCGTTCATGGTCGCGGCCGACAGCGCCGACGTGTGGGCAGACCAGCGCGCGTTCCGCCTCGACGCCACGGTCGGCGCGCCGCCCGACTACTTCGATCCGGAGGGCCAGGACTGGGGGCTGCCGGCGATGCGGCGGGACGTCATGGCCGAGGGCGGGCACGCCTGGTGGGCGTCGCGTGTGCGACGGCTCGTCGAGCTGTTCGACGGTGGGCGCATCGATCACGTCGTCGGCTACTACCGCCTGTGGGAGATCCCGCGCGACGGCGCCCCGGGGTTCGTTCCCCACGACGAGGGTGCCCAGCGGGCGCAGGGCGAGGACCTGCTGCGGCTCGCGATGCAGGTCGCCGGCGACGCCGATCTCCTGGTCGAGGATCTTGGCAGTATCCCCGACTTCGTGCGCGCCTCGCTGCACGACCTCGGTCTGCCGGGCTTCCGCGTCCTGCGCTGGGAGCGGGACGACGGTCGTTTCCGCGATCCCGCGGCGTGGCCCGTGTGCTCCGTCGGCACGTCCGGCACCCACGACACCTCGACGCTGCGCACCTGGTGGGAGCACGAGCTGAGTCCCGACGAGCGCGAGGCCCTGACGCAGATCCCCGGACTGCACGGGCTCGATGGTCGCGGCGCTGCGTTTACGCCGGCGATCCACGAGGCGCTGCTGGACGTCCTCTACGCCAGCCGCTCGGCGCTCGTCCTGTTGCCGCTGCCCGATGCGTACGGCGGCGGCGAGCGCATCAACGTTCCTTCGACCGTCCAGGACACGAACTGGAGCTATCGCATGCCCTGGGCGGTCGACGATCCCACCGACGAGCTCGCGGCGGCCACCGCGGCGCGGCTGCGACGGCTCGCCGAACGGCACCGGCGGTCGCCGACGTGACCCACGACGTGCTCCGGGAGCGGCTGCCCGCGTATGTCACGGGGCGGCTGTGTCCGGAGGACGTCGAGGTCATCCGGCGGCATCTGGCCAGCGGATGCGCCGAGTGCCTGCGCCTCGCGTTCGGACGCTCGGGGCGCGTCGCCGCCGCGGCCGGCGGCTCGAGCACCCGGCTGCGCCGGGCGGCTGCCGGCGCCGCCGTGCTGGCAGCCCTGGGAGGCGGTGCGTGGGCAGTGCGTCACGCAGGCGAGGCGGCGCAGGAGGAACGAGCTCGCTTCGATGCGCTGGTGGTGCGCCTGGTACGAGTCGAGGCCGAGCTGGCCGGCACCCGCGCCGACGCGGCGGCGACGCGCGTGCAGCACGCGGCTCTCGCCGCGCGGGCTGCGCAGCTCGAGGCCGAGCTGCTGGCCGGTCGGACGCGCCCCACCGAGGCGACGGCCGCGCCACCCCGTGCGCGGTCCGAGGCACTCCCGGGAGACCGGATCGCGACCGAGGCGGGGCGGGCGCTGGCCGCACCGGACGCGCGGATCGCGGCCCTCGAGCCCGTGCCGCCGTACCGTGACGTGCGCGGCCATGGTGTCTGGCGGGTCGGCGGCGATCGCCTGCTCGTCTTCGCGCTGGCCCTCCCGCCGCTGCCTGACGGGGAAGGCTATCGCGTGGAGCTGCGCGACGAGGCCGGGCAGACGCGCGCTTCGGTTCCCCTCGTACGCGGGGCGGGCGGTCAGGCTCGCGTCACCGTGCCCCTGAACGGCGATCCCGCACGCCTGTCGGTGCAGGTCGTGCGGGATCGGATGGGAGCGCCGGTGCTCGCGGGCCGACTCGGCCCGCGAGCCCGGTGATCGACGAGGTTCTCAGGGGCGCACGGCTTTGATCGCGCCCTTGGTGCCCTTGTTCACGAACGGCTGGGTTACCCGCGAGCAGCGGTTCGAGGCGTTGCCGATCGTCGGGTCGGTGAAGCCGACCGTGATCTCGAGATTGCCCGAGGGCGGCGTCGTCATCATCACGCGGCGGCCGAACGCTTTGAAGCGTACCTTGCCATTCTTCCGGATGCGGATCGCCATGTCCTGGATGCCCTGGGCCTGGGTCTGGACGATCTGCTTCTTCGCGCTGCGCTTCGCCCAGAACTTCCACCACTTCCCCTTCTTCATGAGCAGTCCAGCAGGAACGCGGGCGCAGAGCAGCTGATTGTCGCCCTGCCGGATCTGGAGCGTCACCTGCTCGCTCATGGGCTTCAGCTGCAGGCCACCGCTCTGATCGAGCACCTCGCGCAGGCGGAGGAAGCTGCGGCCGTTCTTGCGCGGCTTCAGCTTGCCCTTGCGGACGGTGCTGATGAAGGCGTTCGGCGCCGAGCAGCACTGCGGGTCCTCGAAGTCGACGAGGCCGTCGCCGTTGTCGTCGATGCAGTTCGTGCAGTCCTCTTCGCCGATCGAGGTGCACCGCGAGGTGTCGAAGCCCGAGCAGTCCTCGTTGCAGAGGAGGGCGCCGGTCGGCGACCCGGGGCAGGTCCCGCCGTTCAGGTCGGTGCCGTCGCACACCTCGCCGCACTCGGCGACGTTGTTGCCGCAGCCCTCGATGGTGCCCGTGCTGCTGCAGCCGTCGCAGTCGACGGTGTTGCCGTCGTCGCACTCCTCGTCGCATTCGACGACGCCGTTGCCGACCTCCTCGATCTGGCAGGTCGCGGAGCAGCCGTCGCACGGCGTGGTGTTGCCGTCGTCGCACTGCTCACCCGGATCGACGGTGCCGTCCCCGCAGGTGCCCGGGATCGTCGTCGTGGTGGTCGAGCCGGGGCTGAGCGTGGTCGTCGTCGTGGTCGTGGCCAGCGTGGTCGTGGTGGTCTCGAGCGTCGTCGTGGTCGTCGACGCCCCCGGGCATCCGCTGAAATCGATCGTGCAGCTACCCGTGCAGGTGAGGAACGCGCCCGCCACCGAGCTCCCGGGGCAGGCGGCGTCGCCGAACTCGGTCCCGTCGCACTCCTCACCCTGATCGATGACGCCGTTGCCGCAGCTCGTCGGCACCGTGGTGGTGGTCGTCGTCGACGGCGTGACGGTGGTCGTCGTGGTCTCGTCCGGCAGCGTGGTGGTCGTGGTGGTGGTGCCCTGGTCGAGCGTGGTGGTCGTCACGCCCGGGCAGCCCGAGAAGTCGATGGTGCAGCCCTCCGTGCAGGTGAGGAGGGCGCCGGCGACGGAGCCGCCGGGACAGGTGGCGCTGCCGAAGTCGTCGGTGTCGCATTCCTCACCGGCCTCGAGAACGCCGTTGCCGCAGACCGGCTGGAGCGTCGTCGTCGTGGTCGGGGGCGGCTCGAGCGTGGTGGTCGTGGTCGTGGGCTCGACCTGCGTGGTCGTCGTCGTGGTCTCGTCCGGCAGCGTCGTGGTCGTGGTCGTCGACTCCGGGTCGATCGTCGTGGTCGTCGTGCTCGGCGCGATCGTGGTGGTGGTCGTCACCGCCGGGCAGCCCGAGAAGTCGATGGTGCAGCCCTCGGTGCAGGTGAGGAGGGCGCCGGCGACGGAGCCGCCGGGACAGGTGGCGCTGCCGAAGTCGTTTGTATCGCATTCCTCACCGACTTCGAGGATGCCGTTGCCGCAGACCGAGCCGGGGAGGGTGGAGGTCGTCGACGACGTGGTCGTCGTGGTGGTCGTCGCGATCGTGGTGGTCGTGGTGGTGGTCGTGGCGATCGTGGTGGTCGTGGTCGTCGCAGACGTTCCCGAGGTGGCGACCTTGTTCTGTCGCAGGCGGATCGAGTCGGCGACGAAGCGGCCCTCGAGGGTGGCACCGCTGCCGGCGCTCAGACGCGCTTCCGGAGCACAGACGAGCGCACCGACCTGAGCGAGGCGCGAGAAGCGCACGCTGCGGCCGCGGACGAAGACGTGCACGTCCTGGGCCGCGACCGCGGGCGACTTCGGCACCAGATCCGCGGACGTGCTGAGGAGCAGCGAGTCCCTGACGTTCATCGTCGAGGGGCCCGCGAAACGGATGACGCCGTTGCGCGCCACGCGCACGCCGCAGAACGTGTAGGTCCCGTTCAGCTCGACGATGGCCGGGCCACCCGAGCCGCCCGCCACCTGGAGCTCGCCGTACACGCCGGGAGGCAGCACCGTCGTCTTCCCGTTCAATACGACCACCGGCGCGCCCGGGTTGCAGGCCGGGAACGACGGGGGGAAGTCGCAGGCCGTGGCGAGATCGGCGAAGGGCGCGCTGAAGGCCTGCGCCGGGCCGCAGTTGGCGCCGGCTCCCATGGCGGTGTTCGCGTACAGCGCGGCGCACTTCGACTTCTTGTCCATCCTCACCGCGGGGCCGGCGATGGTGGAGTTCGCTGCGGCGAGCTCGTTGCGGGTTATCAGCGTTCCCGCGGTGACGGCAGCGTCGCCCGAGAGCAACTTGAGCGCCTTTGCGCGTAGCGACGTCCGCGCAAGCAGCACGTAGTCCGCAATGCTCGTGCTCTGCGCCGCTGCCAGCGCCGGCGACAGCAGCATGATCGCCGCCGCGAGCGAAGGCAGGAGAGTCCGCTGGATCCGCATGAGAGGCCCCTTCCGGAGAAAAATCCGCACGCTGCCGGCCGGAGCAATCGACATGCCCGGGGAACTTCATGTTCCCACGGGGGTTTTCGGACGGAGCGGGCGCGGCATCATCGCGGCCTTCGTGCATGAACGCAAGGGAAACGGTGGATGGTTGTATAGAACGTCACCAGGAGGGCCGCACTGCCCGAGCCCGGGCGCAACCCGGAGAACGTGCGCGTCGCATGCGCGTCGGCCAGGTAGAACGCGAACGATTCCGTCGGTGAATCGGCGTTCGAAGCGAAAGGCGACTGAGCCACGGCCCGTTCATCGGGCCGCAGTGTCCGTGGAGCGGACGCCTCTGCCGATGGGCGTGCGCCGATGCACGGCTTCTGGAATCCGGGATGCGACGCGAGCCGTCGAGTTTGCGCTCTGCGAGTTGCGGCTACCCGTCTCCCTGGCTTATCACCGGCGGCCGTGCATCTGACCAGACGCGCCTTGCTGCGGGGCGCGGCCGGCGGCGCCGGGCTGGCGCTGCTCGGAGGGTGTCGTCCGGGCGCCCGCGCGACCGCGAACCCATCGCCCCCGCCCCAGGAGCCTCCGAAGCCGATCAGCGCGACGCTGCCGTTCGAGCGCATCGCCTACGGCAAGCAGCCGCAGCAGTTCGGGGATCTGCGCCTTCCCTCCACCCGCGGCACCCGCGCGCCCGTGGTCGTCGTGATCCACGGCGGCTTCTGGTCGTCGGCGCAGGGGCTCGACGTCATGACCGCCGCGTGCGAGGCGCTCACCTACCAGGGGTATGCCACCTGGAACCTCGAGTACCGCTGCCTCGGCGATCCGGGGGGAGGATGGCCCGGCACGTTCCTCGACGTCGGCGCCGGGCTCGACCAGCTGCGCGCGATGGCGCGGCGTCAGCCCATCGACCTCCGCCGCCTCGTCACCCTCGGGCACTCGGCCGGCGGCCAACTCGCGCTGTGGGGGGCCGGGCGCCGCTGGATCCGCGAAGGTGAGCTGCGCGATCGCCGCGCCATCCGGGTACAGGGGGCCGTGTCGCTCGCCGGTCTCGTCGACCTGCGACAGGCGTGGGACCTGGGGTTCGACGTCGTCGGCAAGCTGTTGGGCGGCAGGCCCGACGAGGTCCCGCAGCGCTACGACACCGCGTCGCCCGCCGCGCTGCTGCCGCTCGGCGTGCCGCAGGTCCTGCTGCACGGTCGGAACGACCGCGTGGTGCCTGCCCAGATGAGCCTCGACTACCAGGCCGTCGCCGTTGCCCGCGGCGATCAGGCCTCGTTGGTGTCGCTCGACGGCGTCGGACACTTCGAGCTGATCGAGCCCGAAACGGCCGGGTGGGCACCGGTCGTGGAGGCCGTCCGCCAGCTCTGCTGAGCGCCGCCGGCGGGCCGCGGCACAGGAGCTCAGGCGGCCGAGGCGCCGAGGAACTCGCGCAGGAAGCGGCCGGTGTGGGAGCCCGGGATCGCGGCGACCTGCGCCGGAGTACCCGCCGCCACCACCGTCCCGCCGCCCCGCCCGCCCTCGGGGCCGAGATCGACGATCCAGTCGGCCTCTTTGATGATGTCGAGGTTGTGCTCGATGGTCACGATGGTGTTGCCGCGATCGACCAGGCGGTGGAGCACCGCCACCAGGCGTTCCGTGTCGGCGAAGTGCAACCCGGTCGTCGGCTCGTCGAGCACGTAGAGCGTTTGCCCGTGCGAGTCCTTGGCGAGCTCGTAGGCGAGCTTGATCCGCTGCGCCTCGCCGCCCGAGAGCGTGTTGCTCGGCTGTCCGAGCGTCAGATAGCCGAGGCCGATGTCGGCGAGGACGCGGAGACCGCGCGCGACGGCGGCGTGCGGCGCGAAGAGCTCGGCGGCGTCCTCGATCGTCATGTCGAGCACGTCCGCGATCGTACGTCCGCCGTAGCGGATCGTCAGCGTCTCGTCGGTGAAGCGCCGGCCGCCGCAGGCGTCGCATCCGACGTAGACGTCGGGTAGAAAGCTCATCTCGAGCCGCACTCGGCCCTGTCCCGCGCAGGCCTCGCACCGCCCGCCCGCGACGTTGAACGAGAACCGGCCCGCCCCGTAGCCGCGCAGGCGGGCCTCCGGGACCATCGCGAAGAGACGCCGGATCTCGTCGTAGAGCCCGACGTACGAGGCTGGGGTGGAGCGCGGCGTGCGGCCGATCGGGGCCTGGTCGACCTCGACCGCGCGGGTGAGCGCCGTCGCGCCCTCGAGCGTGCGATGCGCTCCCACGCGTCCCACCGGCGCGCCGAGCGCACGGCGGACGCCGCGGAAGAGGACGTCGCGTACGAGCGTCGACTTCCCCGAGCCCGACACGCCGGTGACGCAGGTCCATGCGCCGAGCGGCAGCCGCACGCTCACGTCGCGCAGGTTGTGCTCGGTGGCGCCCTCGACCGTCAGCCAGGTGCGCGCGTCGAGGGGCCGTGCGGGCGCGACCCGCACGCGGGGACCGGCGAGGTAGCGACCGGTCACCGAGCTCGCCACCTGCGGCAGCCGCTCCGGCGTCGCCACGGCGACGACGCGTCCGCCGTGGGTGCCGGCGCCCGGCCCCATGTCGACGACGAGGTCGGCGCGCCGGATCGTCGCCTCGTCGTGCTCGACCACGACCACCGTGTTGCCGCGCGTGCGTAGCTCGTCGAGCGCGTCGAGCAGCATCTCGTTGTCGCGTGCGTGCAGGCCGATGGTCGGCTCGTCGAGCACGTAGCAGACGCCGCGCAGGTTCGAGCCCAGCTGGGCGGCGAGCCGGATGCGCTGGGCCTCGCCGCCCGACAGGGTGTCGGCGCGCCGGTCGAGCTGGAGGTAGCCGAGACCGACGCGCAGGAGAAACGCGAGCCGGGGCGCGATCTCGCGCAGCGCCGGATCGGCGACGGGCCGCTCGCGGGCGGGAAAACGCAGCCCGGCGACGGCGCGGCTCGCCTCGGCGATGGGCAACGCGAGCAGGTCGGCGATGCCGTGTCCGCCGAGCCGGACCGCTCGGGCCTGCGGGTGCAGCCGGGTCCCGGCGCAAGCGGGGCAGGGCGTCTCGCGCAGGAACGCGCCGAACGCCTCCGGCTCGGTCTCGGCCAACCGGGTCACGGTCGCTGCGAGCTGCTCCTCGAGCACGCGCCGCTGGCGCGCGCCGAGACGCGCGACCGGGACGTCGAGTCGGACGCCCGCCGCCCCGAGCCCGCGCAGCAGACGCCGGCGCTCCGCCTTGCGCCCCTCGTCGGCGAGGGCGAGCACGGCGCCGTCGGCGAGGCTGCGCGCGGGATCGAGCATGGTCGCCGGATCGGGCTGGTCGCGCACGCCGGCGCCGTGGCAGTCCGGGCAGGCGCCCTGCCGGCTGTTGAACGAAAAGAGGCGCGGGTCGAGCGGGGGAAAGCCGACGCCGCAGCGGGCGCAGAAGGCGCGCTCGGAGAACAGCCGCTCGGCGCCGTCGCCGACGACGGCGACGGCGCCGCTCCCCAGTCGCAGCGTCCGCGCGAGGGCGTCCTCGAAGCCGTCGCCGCGCACCGCGACGTCGGCGGCGACGACGAGGTCGATGTCGTGCTCGCGATAGCGGTCGAGCAGCGTCGTGTCGGCGAGCCGGACGCGGGCGCCGTCGACGCGCGCCTCGCGCAGCCGCAGCTTGCGTGCGGCCGCGAGTACCTCCTTGTGATAGCCCTTGCGGCCGCGGACGACGGGGGCCAGCAGGTCGACGCTGGCGCCGCCCAGCTCGCGACGCAGCCGATCGAGGATCTGGCGGCGCGTCTGCGGGCGGATGGGCTCGTCGCACGTCGGGCAGTGCTGGACGCCGAGCTTGGCGAACAGGAGCCGCAGATAGTGGGCGACCTCCGTCACCGTGGCGACGGTCGACGTGCGGCCGCCGCGCGAGAGCCGCTGCTCGATCGCCACCGTCGGCGGCAGGCCTTCGAGGAGATCGACCTCGGGCTTCGCCATGACGCGCAGGAACTGGCGCGCGTACGCCGAGAGGCTGTCGATGTAGCGTCGCTGTCCCTCTGCGTAGAGCACGTCGAAGGCGAGCGACGACTTGCCCGAGCCGGAGAGCCCCGTCAGCACGATGAGCCGGTCGCGGGGCAGCTCGAGGCTGACGTCGCGCAGGTTGTGCTCGCGCGCGCCGACGATGCGGATGCCGGCGGGGGCGGGGGGGGCGCTCCACACCGGGCGCGCGTCGGCGGCGACCGCGGTCCCGTCGGCGCCGAGGGCGGCGCGCAGGAAGCGGCCGGTGGGTGAGCCCGGCGTCGCCGCGATGGTCTCCGGCGGCCCGATCGCGACGACGTGTCCGCCCGCGTCGCCGCCCTCCGGGCCGAGCTCGATCACCCAGTCGGCGCACTTGATGACGTCGACGTTGTGCTCGATCACGACCAGCGAATGTCCGCGTGCGACGAGGCCGGTGAAGCAGCCGAGCAGGCGGGCGACGTCGGCCGGATGGAGCCCCGTCGTCGGTTCGTCGAAGACGAAGACGGTGTGCGGCTTGGCCTCGCGCCCGAGCTGCGCCGCCAGCTTCACACGCTGCGCCTCGCCGCCCGAGAGCGTCGAGAGCGGCTGGCCGAGGCGCAGGTAGTCGAGGCCGACGTCGGCCAGCGGCGCGAGCCGCGCGCGCACGTCGGGCAGCTCGATGAAGGCGTCGAGGGCCTCGCGCACGGTGAGCGCGAGGACGTCCCGGATCGTGCGGCCCTGCCAGCGCACCTCGAGCACGTCGGGCTGGAAGCGCGCACCGTTGCACTCGGCGCAGGGCACGTAGACGTCGGACAGGAACTGCATCTCGATGCGCTCGACGCCGTCGCCCGCGCACGTCTCGCAGCGCCCACCGGGGACGTTGAACGAGAACGTGGCCGGACCGTAGCCGCGCAGCCGCGCCTCTTCGGTGCGCGCGAACGCCTGCCGGATACCATCCCAGGCGCGCAGGTAGGTCGCGGCGTTCGCGCGCGGGCTCGAGCCGATCGCGCTCTGGTCGACGAGGATGACCTCGGCGATCCGCTCCGCGCCCTCGAGGGCGCGGCACGTCCCCGGCACGCCGACGGGCTGCCCCAGCCGCTTCCTGAGTCCGCGGTAGAGCACCTCCTCGACGAGCGTCGATTTGCCCGAGCCCGAGACCCCGGTGACGGCGACGAAGCAGGCGAGCGGCAGGTCGACGTCGATCTGCTTCAGGTTGTGGGCTGCGGCCCCGCGGATGCCGAGCGACAGCCCGGGGATGGGGCGCCGGCGCTTCGCCGGTACGGGGATCGTCCGCCGCCCCGATACGTAGTCGGCCGTGAGCGAGCCGCGCGCGCTGCCGAGCTCCGCCGCCGGCCCGTCCCAGCACACCTGTCCGCCGCGCTCGCCGGCGCCGGGGCCGAGGTCGAGCACGTGGTCCGCGGCGCGGATGATCGCCGGGTCGTGCTCGACGACCACCACCGTGTTGCCCTGATCGCGCAGGCGATGGAGGAGCCGTACGAGCCGCTCGGTGTCGCGCGGATGGAGGCCGATCGACGGCTCGTCGAGCACGTAGAGCGTGTTCACCAGCGACGATCCCACGGCGGTGGTCAGATCGACCCGCTCCAACTCGCCGCCCGACAGCGTGCGCGACTGGCGATCGAGCGTCAGGTACTCGAGCCCGACCTCGACGAGGTAGCGCAGCCGGCTCCGCACCTCGCCGAGCACGAGATCGGCGACCGCGCCGGCGACGCCCGGGCCCAGCGTCAACGCCGCGAGGACCCGCTCCGCTGCCCCGATCGGCAGGCGGTTCAGGTCCGCGATCGTGTAGCCGCCGACGCGGAAGCCGAGCGCCTCGGGCTTGAGCCGCGTCCCCTCGCAGGCGGCGCAGAGGACGTAGCTGCGATAGCGTGCGAGGAACACGCGCACGTGCATCTTGTAGGTGCGGCCTTCGAGCCACTTGAACCAGCGCCGCACGCCGAAGAACTTGCCCTCGCGCTTGCGGTCGCCGTCGAGCACGGCCTGGCGGTGCGCCTCGTCGAGGCCCTCCCACGCCACGTCGGTCGGGATGCCGCGGCGTTTGCAGAACTTGAGGAGCTCCGCCCGCTCCCAGGCCGTCGACTTCGTCGACCACGGCTTGATCGCATCGTCGGCGAGCGCGCGCCGCGGATCGGGCACGACGAGATCGAGGTCGAGATCGATGACGCGCCCGAAGCCGCGGCAGGTCTCGCAGGCGCCGAGCGGGCTGTTGAAGGAGAAGAGATTGGGCACCGGCGGCCGGACCGTGACGCCGCACTGCGCGCAGGCGAGGGCGCTCGAGAACGGCAGGCGCCGGCCGCCGTCGTCCGGCAGCACCACCGCCGCCTCGCCGCGCCCGTGCCGGAACGCCTGCTCGAGCGACTCGACGAGTCGTCCGCGCTCGCCCGCACGCAGGCGCAGGCGGTCCTGCACCACGGTGAGGGCGCCGCCGTCCGGCGCCGTCGCCAGGTCGTCGAGCGCCACCGGTGCGCCGCCGACGAGCACGCGCAGGAAGCCCGCTGCCAGCAGCCCCTGGCGCGCGTCGGTCCACGGCAGGCCTGCGGGCACGGCGATGGGGAAGGTGACGAGCGCACGCTCCTCGGCATGCGCCGCGAGCAGCGTCGCCGCCGCGCCTTCGGCCGTGTCGCAGCGGATCGGTGTGCCGCACTGCCGGCAGTACGGCACCCCCGCGCGCGCGAACAGCAGCTTCAGGTAGTCGTGCAGCTCGGTCATGGTGCCGACGGTGGAGCGCGAGGTCTTCACCGGACGGCTCTGATCGATCGCGATCGCGGGCAGGATGCCGTCGATGCGCTCGACCTGGGGACGCTCCATGCGGTCGAGGAACTGGCGGGCGTACGTCGAGAAGCTCTCGACGTAGCGCCGCTGGCCCTCGGCGTAGAGCACGTCGAACGCCAGCGACGATTTCCCGGATCCGGAGACGCCGGTCACGACCGTCAGCCGGCCGACGGGGATGCGGACGTCGATCCCCTTCAGGTTGTGCTCGCGTGCACCGACGATGCTGATCGACGGTGGGGACGTGTCGGGGTGACGCATGACCGGACTCCCCACTATAGCGGCCCGGAGGCGCGGCGGAAGGGTCGGGTGATGGCGCGGCGCGCGGCCGGCGGCAGGCCGTCGCCCGGGGCTGCCCACCGCCGCCTGCACGTCGCGGTGCTGCCGGGACGGGACGGCGAAGAAAAGAAACCGGGCCGCAGGAAGGCGATCCGGCCGGCTATTGCACCGCTACCCGGCGCGCCGTGAGCACCTGGATGTCGGCGATGAGCTCGCGGATGGCGGCGCGGGTGTCGCGCGCGTTGCGGCGCAGCTCGCGCTCGAGCTGGATGCGGCGGCCGTCGCGGAGCGAGCGATGCCGCAGCTGGAGATGCGCCCGCTGCATCTCCGCGCGCCGGTCGAGCAGGCGATCGACCTTGGCCAGCGCCAGCAGACGCACGCGCTGCCCGGGCGCCGCGTCGGCGACGGTGAGCAGGCGGGAGAGGAGGCCGGTGTGATGGCGCACGATCTCGTCGGCCAGCCGCGGATCGGCGCGTACGATGACGAGACAGAACCCGGCCTCGTACTCGCGCAGCGCGAGATCGACCTGCCCGTCGCGCCGATAGGCGTCGCCGCGCGCCACGCGTGCGGCGGTGCGCCGGAGGCGGGCACGCTCGACGCCGCCGAGCAGCGGGGCGAACAGCGGCTGCGCCAGCAGCAACACGAGCCCCACCACGAGCGCGAGCGCCAGCGGAAGGAGCAGGAGCGCCACGAGCGCGGTGGACATCCCGCCTCGGGACTGTAGGGGATGCCCCCGGTGCTGACAAGGGGAGTTGCGCGCAATCAGGCGAGCAGGCGCGGGTCGAGCGCGGGGAACAGGTTGTCGTGATCCTCGAGCGCCGCGAGATCGAGCTCGTCGATCGCGTCGCGCTCGATCTGTGCGCAGAGACGCTGGCACCGCAGCAGGCTCTCACGCGTGCGGCGCACGGCGTACTCCGTCGTCGTCTCGCGGGAGAGCATGAAGGCCCAGTCGCTCGCCTGCGCCAGCAGCAGCTCGCGCGTCGCCTGCGCGAGGGCGCGGCGGGTACGCTCGTCCGGACGGGGAAGCCGTCGCACGAGCGCCTGCAGCCGCTCCGCGGTGGCGTGCAGGTGCGGGTATATCCAGTCGTTCTGGCGCGCCAGCCAGACCTCGTGATGCCCCTTCCACCCCCACGTGCTCGCCGCGGGCGTCGCGCGCTGCATGACCGGGCTGCGTGCCAGATCGTCGCCCGGCGTCACCATCTCGAGGCCGGGCGTGACCGCGAACCGGCGCAGGACCTGATCGAGCCACAGCGGCCCCTCGAACCACCAGTGGCCGAAGAGCTCGGCGTCGTACGGGCAGACGACGATGGGCGGACGGTCCATCGCGCCCGCCAGCTCCTCGATCTGGACCCGGCGAGCCTCGACGAAGTGCGCCGCGTGCTCCGCCACGCGTTCGCGCGCACGATCCGGCTCGTAGGGCTCCTTGGCGTCGGTCGCGCCGGTGATGCGATGGTACTTGAGCCCCGTGTGTACGCGGCCGCTGGGGGGTAGGTACGGGCGCAGGTAGTCCTCGGGCAGGTCGAAGCCGATGTCGCGATAGAAGTCGCGGTACCAGGGATCACCCGGGTAGCCCGCTTCGACGCTCCAGACCTGTCGCGAGCTCTCGGGGTCGCGCCCGAAGACCGCGAGCCCGGACGGACACGCGATCGGCGCGTAGACGCCGTACACCGGCCGCGGCGTTGCGTGGGTGATCCCGTGCGTGTCGACGACCGTCCAGCGCACCCCCGCCCGGGCGAGGTCGTCCTCGAGCTCCGGGGCGAAGGCGCACTCGGGAAGCCAGAAGCCGGCCGGCGACCGGCCGAAGAATCGCCGGTACTCGGCGACGGCGACCTCGATCTGCGCGCGGACCGCCCCGGGGCAGGACGCCAGCAGGGGCAGGAGCCCGTGGGTGGCAGCCGTGGTCAGTATCTCGACGAGCCCGCGCTCCTGGAAGCCGCGGAAGGCGCCGACGAGGTCCTGCTGCCAGCGATCGAGGAACTGTGTGCGCGCGGCGACGAAGCGCTCGAGATAGCGCTCGGCACAGCGATGGAACGGGAACGAGTCGCGCGTCCGGCGCTCCTCCTTCTCGGCCAGCTCGACCAGGCGATCGAGGTGACGCAGGTAGCGCGCCCGCAGGAGGCGGTCGGAGAGCATGCCGAGGAGCGTCGGGCTGAGCGACAGCCCGAGCCGCACCGGCACGCCGTCGGCGTCGAGGCCGTCGAGGATCCCCAGCAGGGGCAGGTACGATTCGGTGATCGCCTCGAAGAGCCAGCGCTCCTCGAGGAAGTCCTCCTGGTCCGGATGCCGCACCCAGGGCAGATGGGCGTGCAGCAGGAAGGCGATGCGTCCCTGCACCATCGTGAAGCCCCGGAGACCGCGTCAGCGGGCGGGAACGGCCTCGCTGGAACGGCTTTTGCCCGCGTCGAGCAGGCTGCGCACGTCGGGCTCGGCGACGCGCTGCCCCGACCACGCCGTCGCCGCCGGATCCGGGCCGCCCTGTGCGCGCACCGTCACCCACTCGACCTCGGTCTGCTCGGAGGCCGCTGCCGCGGGAGCGACGGCGGGATTCGAGCGCACGAGCGGTACGAAGCGACCACGCGCGGTGCGCAGACCGAGCTCGACCACCCAGGCGCCGCCGGGACGTCCGAGCGGGACGTACCAGCGGTCGGCTCCCGGTGTCAGCTCGACGTCGAAGGCCAGCCGCTCGGCACCGCCGAGCGGCCGCTCGAAGACCCGCAGCACCTCGACCGCACCCTCGGCTTCCGCCGCCAGCGCGCGCAGCGCCGCCACCCGCGTTGTGGGCGTGACCTCCCAGAAGGCGAACAGCCACCACGGATCGCGCGGCAGCAGCACGCACCGGTCACGCCCGTACGCCCGCGGCAGCTCGCCGTGCTCGCCGCTCGACGGCCCGACCGCCGGCTCGCCGCGGACGGCCGGTCCGAGCCAGAACTTGGACTCCTCGACGCGATCGCGTGCGGCATCGGCGGGAGGGGGCGTCGAGCGGCGTAGCGCGCTCCAGGGTCCGCCGAGCATCCGTCCGACCAGGCCGCCGAGGAGCGGCTCCAGCCGATCCCGGACGAACCGGCCGACGGCCGCGCCGCAGGACTCGACCGTGTCGAGCGCGCTGCGTGCGGCGCCCAAAACCTGGGTCAGCACCACGTTCGCATCGTAGCCGGCACCCGCTCCGCCGGCAACGATGGCGCAGTGCGGCGAACGGCTTTCAGGGGGCCGAACGCGCGTGGCGGCCGAGCGCGGTGAGGGCGCGCTCGGCGCTGCCCGAGGCCTGGAGCTCGCCCCGCAGCTCGGGGGAGCGCAGCAGGGTGGCGAGGCCACCGAGGATGCGCAGGTGGTCGTCGAGGGCCGCGGGCGGCGACAGCACCATGGCCACCACCCGGATCGGCACGGTCGGCACGGCCTCGTAGAGTCCGCGGGACGCCACCGCCATGGCGATCATGGGCGCGGCGAGGCCCGCCAGGCGGGCGTGCGGCACCGCCACGCCGACGTCGAGGACGGCCGTCGAGGCTTCGCGCTCGCGCGCCAGCACGGCACGCACCGCGTCCGGGGCTGCCGCCGCGGGCAGTGAGCCGGCCCGAACGAGGACGTCGACCAGGCCGGCGACCGTGTCCTGGAAGCTGCGCCACGGCGGGTCGAGGACGATGTCCTCGGGACGGAGCAGATCCACCGCACGCATGCGGGCGTCGGTGTACCGTTCCGCCGGTTCCTTGACAACGAAAACGACGCGGACGCTTCCTTCCGCCGTCGCGCGCGAGACGCGGCTGCATGAAACCGCTTGCGGACCCGCAACGATCTGATAATCGGCGCGCCCGATGACGAGCGTGGCCGGCGACCTCTCGGACGTCCATCCCGCCCGCCAGCGCCTGTCGCTGGCCCTCGCCGTCCTGGCGACGCTGCCCGGCATCGTCGTGCGGCTGACGCATCCGGAGCTGTCCCAGGTCACGCAGGCCGTGCTCTTCGGCATCGCGATCGTCGGTGCGGCCTTCATGCTCGCGTGGGCGGCCGAGGTCGCGCAGCTCGACGTCTCCGCCGGGCTCGCCATCGCGGCGCTGGCCTTCATCGCGGTGCTGCCCGAGTACGCCGTCGACATGGTCTTCGCCTGGAAGGCGGGACATGCCGTCGCCGAGTTCGGGTCTGCCTGCCGCGCACCGGACGCGGTCGTCGAGTCGCCATGCTCGCTCGCGCTGGCGAACATGACCGGTGCCAATCGCCTTCTCATCGGCATCGGCTGGTCGATGGTCATCTTCATCGCCTGGTGGCGCCATCGGCAGCGCCGCATACCGTTTCACGCCGTCGCGCTCGAGCGCTCGCAGTCGGTGGAGCTGAGCTATCTCGCGGTCGCGACGATGTACTCGCTGACGCTGCCGATGAAGTCGACGGTGACCCTGCTCGATGCGCTGGTCCTGGTCGGCATCTTCGTCGCCTACACGATCCGGCTGTCGTCGGCGCCGGCGGCCGAGCCGCACCTGATCGGGCCTGCGCGCTATATCGGCACCTTCGGCCCGCGCGCGCGGCGGACGGCGGTCGCGGTCCTGTTCGTGTTCGCCGCGGCGGTGATCCTGCTCGTCGCGGAGCACTTCGCCGAGGCACTGGTCGCGACGGGGCGCGAGATCGGGATCAGCGAGTTCGTGCTCGTGCAGTGGCTCGCACCGCTGGCCTCCGAGGCGCCGGAGCTGCTCGTCGCCGGGCTCTATGCCTGGCGCCTCAATACGAGCGCCGGTCTCGGGACGCTGGTGTCGTCGAAGGTGAACCAGTGGACGCTGCTCGTCGGCACGCTGCCGGTGGTGTTCGCGCTCGCGTCCGGCTCGTTCGACGGGCTGCCGGTCGAGCCGCGCCAGCGCGAGGAGCTGCTGCTCACGTCGGCGCAGTCCGTCTTCGCGGTGGCGATCCTGCTCTCGCTCTCGATCTCCCTGGTCGAGGCGCTGCTGCTCTTCGGTCTCTTCTGGGGACAGTTCCTGCTGGGCGCGATGGTGCCCGAGGACTGGCACGGCGCCGAGCGCATCGGCGTCTCCGTCGTGTACCTCGTGCTGGCGGTGCTGATCGGCCTGCGCGAGCGGGCGGCGATCCCGCGCCTGCTGCGCGACGGCTTCCGCACGCCGCACTCCGAGCTCGCCGGCTGACGGCCGCAGGCCGCGCCGGCGTCAGGCCAGGGTGCCGGCGGTGCGCATGGCGGCGATCTCGTCGTCGCCGTA
Organism: bacterium; assembly: GCA_026129405.1. Lineage (NCBI taxonomy): Bacteria > bacterium. Next base: position 558,325 of record JAHCID010000003.1, on the reverse strand, counting down.
GCCGCAGACGTCGCGCAGCACCTGGTCGGTATCCTGCCCGAGGCAGGGGGCGGCGCGGCGCACGCGGCTGTCGCTCGCCGACATGCGCCACGGTACGCCGAGATGCATCATCGCTCCGACCTCGGGGTGCTCGAGCGTCACCGGGAAGCCGCGCTCGCGCAGATGCGGGTCCTCGGCCAGATCGCGGTTGCGCGCCGACACGAAGGCGGCGATGCCGGCGCCCTGGAGGCGTTCCACCAGCGCGTCGGCGTCCTCGCCCGCGGCCCACGCCGCGACCAGCTCCTCGAGAGCCTCCTCGTGGCGCTTGCGCGCGGCGAGCGTGACGAAGCGCGGGTCGCGTGCGAGCTGCGGCTGGCCCATCAGCGTGGCGAGGCGCGCGAAGCCGGCGTCGTCCTCGACGGCGATCGCGACCCAGCGCTGCTCGTCGCCCGCGGCCTGCCACACGCCGTGGGGCGCCATGTGCGGATCACGATTGCCGTCGCGCTCCGGCGCCGCGCCCGTCATCGTGAAGCGCATGAGCGCCTCGGGCAGCACGGCCATCGAGGTCTCCCACTGGGAGAGGTCGATGTACTGGCCCTGGCCGGTGCGGGCGCGATGCAGCAGGGCGGCCAGTACGGCAACCGCCCCGTGCAGCCCGCCGGTCGGGTCGCCGTAGGAGACGCCGACGTGCATCGGCGGATGGCCCCGATAGCCGGTCACCGACGACATCCCCGAGAGCGGCACCTGCGCAGGCCCGTAGGAGACGTTGGTCGACTCGGGGCCCGTCGCGCCGTAGCCGGAGAGCGCGATCATGACGAGGTCGCGACGCAGGCCGTGCAGGACGTCCCAACCCAGCCCCATCCGGTCCATCACGCCGGCGGCGAAGTTCTCGACCACCACGTCGCTCGCCGCGCAGAGCCGCTTCGCCACGGCGAGCGCCTCGGGACGCTTCAGGTCGAGCGTGAGGCTCTTCTTGCCCTGGTTGTACTGGTTGAAGTAGCCGCTGCGGTTCGGGCCCGGCTCGAACTTCGCATAGGGCGGCAGCAGCCGCGTGACGCACAGCCGCGTCGCGCTCTCGACCCGGATCACCTCGGCGCCGAGGTGCGCGAGCTGGAGGGTGCAGTGGGGGCCGGCCCACACCCAGGTGAAGTCGGCGACACGGATGCCCTCGAGCGGTGCGCGCCTGGTCATGCCCCGGCCCCCGCGTCGCTCGCGTCGACGCCGACCATCGCCAGCACCCCCGCCGTGTGCTGGCCGAGCGTCGGTGCGGGACGGCGGATGCGCCAGGGCGTCGCCGACAGCCGGTACGGCGCGCCCGGCATGGTGATCTCACCCGCGGTCGGATGGGCGAGCGTGGCGAAGAAGCCGCGCGTCTTCAGGTGCGGCGACGCGACGAGGTCGCCCATCGTCGACACCGGCGCGAACGGCACGCGGTGCGCCTGCGCGGCCTCGTAGAGCTCCTGCACCGACTGCGTCGCGCACCACTCCTGGAGGAATATCTGGAGCGCGTCGAAGTTCGCCCCGCGGGCGATGCGTGTCTCGAAGATATCCATCTGGGCCCACTCCGGGTTGCCCATGATCTCGACGAACTGCTTCCACTGATGCTCCTCGACGCAGCAGACGAAGATCCAGCCGTCGCGGCACTCCATGAAGCAGAGCGGCTGGATGGGCTTGGCGCCGAGCCGCGACGCAACCAGCCCGCAGTAGGGCCAGAACTCGAACGTGAGCTCGAGGATTGCGGCCACCGCCTCCTGCGCCGACACCTCGACGTGCTCGCCGACGCCGGAGCCGAGGCGCGCGAAGAGCGCGGCCAGCGACGGGATCGCGGCGTTGAGGCCGGCCTGGAACGCGGCCTGGTCGCCGAACGCCTTCAGCGGCGGCAGCTCGGGATGCTGCGGATCGCCGTTCAGGGTCGCGACCCCGCCCGCGTTCCACAGGACGAGATCGGTCGCCTTCCAGGTGGCGCGCGGCCCCGTGAGGCCGAACGGGGCGATCGAGGTCATGACGAGCCGTGGGTTGGCCGCGTGCAGGCGCTCCCAGTCGAGCCCGTGCGCCGCCATCGCGGTGGGATGCACGTCGTGCACGAGGAGATCGGCCCAGCCGGCCAGCCGCTCGAGCGTGCGTTGCCCGGACGCGGCGGCGAGATCGACGACGGCGCCGCGCTTGTTGGTGTTGAGGTAGAGGAAGAGGCCGCTGGCCTCCGGATCGGGCTGGCCCTTGGGGAACGGCCCGCGGCCCCGGGTCGGATCGCCCCCCGGCGCTTCCACCTTGACGACGTCGGCACCCATATCCGCGAGCAGCTTCGTGGCGTAGCCGGCCGCCACGCCGCCGCCGACGTCGAGGACGCGGATGCCCTCCAGCGCGTCGGGCACCCGTCAGGCCCCGGTGGCGAGCCTGGCCAGCTCCTCGACCGTCTCCGGCTCCGGCACGTCGCCGAGACGGAGCATCAGGTCGGTATGCGAGTGCTCGCCCACCGGCCAGTCGTGCACGACGGCCCAGCCGTCCGCCTTGCGGGCCAGCATGTGCACGCGCTGCTGATCGTCGAGCAGACCGATCGCGAAGCGCTCGCTCGGCGTCGTGCTGAAGAGGCAGTACCCCGGCGTCTTCATGGTGACGAAGTACACGGGGTCGGCCTACCAGAGCCCGTCGCCGGTCCGCAAACCCGCGATCAACGCTGCGGGCAGACGCCGAGGGTGCCGAAGCGCACGGCGCGCGAGTACGCGATCACGCCGAGCCCGCCGGCGCCGTGCTCCCCGAGCGCCGCATAGCCCTGGTCGCTGCTCGCGCTGCGCGTCCAGTCCCACGTGCCCTCGAGGAGACGCTCGCCGCGCACCTTCGCCCAGCAGAGCGTGTCGAAGGCGACCTCGACGGCGCTGCGGCGGCGTGGGATGCCGGGGCGGGTCGCGCCGAGCGTCTCCAGCACCGCATCCTGCTCGCGATAGGGCCGGTTGCACGTCGCCCCGAGCGGTGCGCGGCGGACGAGGTACCAGCCGGCGGGCGCGGTGTCCTCGGTGGCGAACGCCTGGATGTCGATCGTCCATTCGTCGCGCAGCGCATAGCCGACGCCCTTGTGGACCTTCGGATCGAAGCCGCCGCCGAGACGCTCGGCGAGCCGCAGCATCGTGAGGGCGCCGTCCGGGGCGCGCGGCACGCGCAGGACGAGCATCTCGCCCTCCGCACGCGCCGTCTCCCAGTCCGCCGCCGTGAAGGGCAGGCGGCCGACGGCGGCGCGCTCCTCCGGCGTGAGCACGGCGAGCGGATCGAAGCCGAGCGCGGCCTCGAGCTCGCGCGGTCCGAGCACCGCACCGGACAGCGCGGCGGTGGCGTCGTCGAGACCTGCGATCGTCATGCGCGATTCATCCCCCGATCTGGAACATCTGGCGCTCCGCGGTGGAGCGGCCGAGGTCGAGCCGATGGCCGGTGGGCTTGCCGGCGACGGCGGTGAGCAGGATACGGCCGATCGCCTCGTCGTCCGCGCCGGCGCGGAGCGCGGCACGCACGTCGAGGGCGTCGTCGTTGAGGAGGCAGAGGTGGAAGCGGCCTTCGGCGGTGAGCCGCATGCGGTTGCAGCTGCCGCAGTACGGCTCGCTGACCGGGCTGATGAAGCCGACGACGCCGGGCGCGCCGGCGAGCCGGTAGTTGCGCGACTCGTCGCTGGGGTGCCGGGTGGGCAGGGGCTCCAGCGGGCCGAGCGCCGCGATGATGCGCGCGCGTACCGTCGCGCTCGGGACGAGGTGCGTGCGCGCCAGGCGCGACGGCTCGTCGCCCCCGAGGGGCATGGTCTCGATGAAGCGGACGTGCCAGTCGCGCGTGCGCGTCAGCGTCGCGAGCGGCACGACGTCGTCTTCGTTGAAGCCGCGGACGACGACGGTGTTCAGCTTCATGGGGCGCAGCCCGGCGGCCTCGGCCGCCTCGATGCCGCGCCAGACGTCGGCGAAGCGGCCCCAGCGCATCACGCGCGTCAGTCGCTCGGGATCGAGCGCGTCGAGGTGTACGTTGACCCGGCGGAGCCCCGCCGCCGCGAGCGGCGCCGCCAGCTCGGCGAGCAGCACGGCGTTGGTCGTCATCGCGAGATCGCCGACGCCCGGGACGGCGGCCGTGCGCGCCACGATCTCGACCAGGTCGGCCCGTAGCGTCGGCTCTCCGCCGGTGAAGCGGAACTTGCGGAAGCCGACGGCGACGGCGGCCCGCACGACGGCTTCGATCTCGGCCGCCGTCAGGAGCTCGCCGGGGGGAAGGAAGCGCAGGGGCCCGAGCGGCATGCAGTAGACGCAGCGCAGGTTGCACCGGTCCGTCAGCGAGATGCGCAGATAATCGATCTCGCGATCGAAGCCATCCCGGGGCATCGCCGCATCTTCGGCGGCGGGTCCGGCGAAGTCAACGAACGCGCAGCGCTCAGGCCGTGCGCTCGTCCATGCCACGCGCGAGGTCGACGAGGGCGCCCCGAGCCGCGGACGGGGGCAGGCGCTCGATCGCGGCGAGCGCCGCAGCGAGCTGCGCGCGGGCGCGGTCGGCGACGATGCCGAGGACCCCGGCGCGATCGATGCGCGCGAGCCCGTCCTCGACGTCCGCGGCCGAAGGCGAGCGACGCGCGAACAGCGCGTGGAACCCGGGATCGCGCGCCAACGTGAGCACCACCGGCAGCGACGGGTTGCCGTCCCGCAGGTCGATGCCGCGCGGCTTCCCGGTCACCGCGGTGTGGCCCGCGACGTCGAGCAGGTCGTCCTGCATCTGGAACGCCAGACCGACGTGACGGCCGCAGGCCTCCATCGCCGCCACCATCGCCGGCGACCCGCCGGCGAGATGAGCCGCGGTCTTGGCGCCGACGGCGAACAGCGAGGCCGTCTTGCGCTCGATGATCTCGTCGTAGTCGGCCTCCGTGACGGCGGGATCGTGGCGCAGGCGCCCCTGCATGATCTCGCCCTCGGTGAGGCTGACGCAGGCGTCGGCGGCCCAGCGCACCACCTCGGCCTCGAACCGGGCGCACAGCGCGAACGCGCGACAGAAGAGGAAGTCGCCGGCGACGAGGGTGTCCGCCAGGCCGAAGGTCTTGAGGGCCGACGGGCGGCCGCGCCGCGTCTCGCCGCCGTCGATGATGTCGTCGTGGAGCAGCGTCGCCGAGTGGATGAGCTCGAGCGCGACCGCGGCCTCGATCGCGTCCTCGCGTCGCGCGCGGGCGTCGCCGGCGAGGGCGTGGTGCACGAGGAGGATCACGAGCGGGCGGACCCGCTTGCCGCCGGCCTGGACGAGGTGGGCGGCGATCGACTGGAGGCGCGGCTCGCGCGAGACGAGCTCGGCCGCGACCCGTTCCTCGACGCGCGCCAAGTCCGCGGTCACGGCGGCCGGCAGCACGTCGACGGACGGCACGGCGACGCGCGGACCGCTTCGTGACGACACGGGCGGAATCAACGAGAACGCCGCGACAAAGTCAAGGCGAGCCCGGGCGTCGGACGCCGGTGCGATCCGGGCGGCGCGTGCGTTGCATCCGTCGCCGGCCGCCGCTACCGTCCGCGCGATGACCCTGCCCGCGATCGACGGCGTGCGCGCGGCGTTGCGCGGCGTCCCGTTCCCGGGCTTCCGCCGCGACATCGTCACCCTCGGGATGGTGACCGACGTGCGCGTCGCCGACGGCACGGTCGACGTCGCCCTGCGTCCCGGGACCGACAAGCCAGACGTCCGCGCGCGCCTCGTCGCCGAGGTGGAGCGTGCCGTCGGCGCGCTGCCGGGCGTGCGCGCCGTACGCGTGGAGCTCGCCGGGAGCGAGGCCGGACGCGGGCGCGATCCGTTCGCGGCCCGCGCGCCGCTTCCCGGGGTCACCCACGTGATCGCGGTCGCGAGCGGGAAGGGCGGCGTCGGCAAGTCCACGGTCGCCGCCAATCTGGCCGTGGCGCTCGCGCGCGAGGCGCGCGGCGTGGGACTCGTCGACGTCGACGTCTATGGGCCCAGCGCCGCCATGATGTTCGGGCTCGACGAGCGGCCGACCATGACGCGCGAGAAGCGCCTCATCCCGCCGGCGCGTCACGGCGTGCGCGTCGTCTCGATGGCGATGTTCCTCGAGGAGCAGTCTCCCGTCATCTGGCGGGGGCCCGTCGTGATGGGGATCGTGCGGCAGTTCCTGCACGACGTCGATTGGGGCCCGGCCGAGTTCCTCGTCGTCGACCTGCCGCCGGGCACGGGCGACGCCGTGCTGTCGCTCGTGCAGCAGGTCCCGGTCACGGGGGCCGTCGTGGTGACGACGCCGCAGGACGTCTCACTGCTCGACGTCGGACGCGGCGTCGCGATGTTCGGCCAGGTGAGCACGCCCGTCCTCGGCGTCGTCGAGAACATGGCCGGCTACGTCTGCCCGTCGTGCGGCACCGAGGACGCCCTCTTCGGCGCGGGCGGCGGGACGCGGCTGGCGACCCATTTCGGCATCCCGCTCCTGGCCCAGATCCCGATCGAGCCGGCGGTGCGGGCGGGCGGCGATCGCGGCGTTCCCATCACGGTCGCCGAGCCCGAGCATCCGGTGTCGCTGGCCTTCCGCGGACTGGCGTCGCGCGTCGTCGCGGCAGCCCGGAAGATGGCGCCGGCGGCCACCCGCGGCGTCGACGGCTGAGCCGCTGGAGCGGGCGCGACGCCTCGCGTTGGTTGTCATCGCCGGAGGTGCGTTGTAGCCTGCCGGGGTCATGTCGACCATGATCACGGAAGAGTGCATCAACTGCGGCGCCTGCGAGCCCGAGTGCCCGAACACGGCGATCTACGAGGGCGGCGCGCAGTGGGAGCGGGAGGGGCAGTCGCATCCTGCGCTCGCGCAGGACACGTACTACATCGTCCCCGAGAAGTGCACCGAGTGCGTCGGCTTCTTCGATCAGGAGCAGTGCGCCGCCGTGTGTCCGGTCGATTGCTGCGTTCCGAACCCGAAGGATGTCGAGAGCGAGGAGCAGCTCCTCGCCAAGGCGCGAGCCATCCATCCAGATCAGGAGTTCGGTGCCGAGTTCCCCTCGCGCTTCCGCAAGAAGTAGCCTCGTCCGGCATTTACAGCGCTACGCCCGATCGTTATATGCGGCGCAGCGCGACGGGTCCCATCGTTGCCCGCGCGAGCGAGGAGCATGGGAAGGATCCCCGTCGGCATCGTTGGCGTAGGCAACTGCGCGAGCAGTCTCCTCCAGGGCATCGAGTTCTACCGCGCCGCCGACCGCGATCCGGGCGAGCCGCCGATCGGCTTGATGCACGAGGTGATCGGCGGCTATCGACCGAGCGACCTCGAGGTGGTCTGCGCCTTCGACGTCGACCGCCGCAAGGTCGGCCAGCCGCTCGACGTGGCGGCGTTCGCCGCGCCGAACAACACGCGCACGCTCTGGCCGAAGCTGCCGTCGTCGAACGTCACCGTCGAGATGGGTCCGGTCCTCGACGGGATCGCGCCCCACATGGGCGACTACCCGCCGGACGAGACCTTCCTGCCGGCCGAGCGGCGACCGGTCGACGTCGCGGAGACGTTGCGCCGCACGGGCGCCGAGGTGCTGGTCAGCTACCTTCCCGTCGGCAGCCAGCAGGCGACGGAGCACTACGCGCGCGCCTGCCTCGAGACGGGCGTCTCGCTCGTGAACTGCATCCCGGCCTTCATCGTGTCCGACCCGCAGTGGGGGGCCGAGTTCGAGCGACGCGGCATCCCCGCGGTCGGCGACGACGTGAAGTCGCAGGTGGGCGCCACCATCGTGCACCGCACGCTCGCCAAGCTGTTCGCCGACCGCGGCGTCGTGCTCGACCGCACGTATCAGCTCAACTTCGGCGGCAACACCGACTTCCTCAACATGCTCGCGCACGACCGCACCGGGGCGAAGCGCGTGTCGAAGACCGAAGCGGTCCAGAGCGTGCTGCCGCAGGCACTGCCGCGCGAGCGCATCCACATCGGCCCGAGCGACTACGTGCCGTGGCAGGGCGACAACAAGGTGTGCTTCCTGCGGATGGAAGGCCGCGGCTTCGGCAACGCGCCGATCGAGATCGAGCTGCGCCTGTCCGTTCAGGACAGCCCGAACTCGGCGGGCGTCGTGATCGACGCGATCCGCTGCTGTCAGCTCGCGCGCGACCGCGGGATCGGCGGGCCGCTCACGAGCGTGTCGTCGTACCTGATGAAGCACCCGCCGCGGCAGTTTCCGGACGACGAGGCGCGCGACGCGGTCGAGCGCTTCCTGCGCGGCGAGTCCGAACGCTGAGCACGATGCCGGAGTGCCGGCCGGGGACGGCCGCGCTCGCCGTGCTGGTGATCGGCGGCACGATCGTCCTCGCGGTGCGGGCCATCCGGCGCACGGCGGTGGCCGACGCGGAGCAGGGCGGCAGCGCACCCCTCATCGGTCCGCAGGTGCGGGCCTGGTACCGCGGTCTCCTGGCCCCGCTCGAAGCGGGGCTCGCGAGCCGCGGCGTCACGCCGGATCAGCTCACCTGGGGGCAGCTCGGCGTCAGCGTGCTCGCCGGAGTCGCCTTCGCCGGCGGCGCCCTCTTCCTGGGCGGCTGGCTCGTGATCCTGGCGGGGACGCTCGACATCCTCGACGGCGGATTGGCCCGGCGGGCCGGCACCGCATCCGCACGCGGCGCCTTTCTCGACTCGGTCGTCGATCGGTGGGCCGAGTTCGCCACCTTCGTCGGCCTCGGCGCCTACTTCCGCGACGATCCGATGCTGCTGGTGGTCGCACTCGCGGCCTTCGGCTCACAGATGGTGAGCTACGCTCGTGCGCGTGCGGAGGGGCTCGGCATCGCGCTGCTGAGCGGCCGCGCGCAACGTCCCGAGCGCTACGTGCTCCTCGGCTTCGGCGCGTTCGTCTCGGGCCTCGTCGCGCATCTCGGCTGCCTCGTCGGCGGTGGGCCGCCGCGACATTGGGTACTGCGCCTCGCGCTCGTGATGCTGGCCGCGATCTCGCTCTGGACGGCGGTCGAACGCACGCGCGACGGCGTCCGCGCCCTGCGCGGCGCGAGGGGTCGTTCGTGATCGCACCCGGCGTCCTGCGACCGGTCGGCTTCCTCCTGCTGATGCTCGGCTTCGGCCTGCGCCTCGACTCGAGCTGGCAGGGCACCGCCTGGCTGCTGCTCGCGGCCGGCGCTGCGACGGCCGGGCTGGGGCTGTGGCGGGGACGCGCCGCTGCTTTCGTCCCGGAGGAGCGCGGGCGATAATGCCGCGCACCCGGAGGCCCGCCTGCGAAACGCTCTGCGCCTGACCCTCGGCATCGGCGTCTCTGCCGCCTGCCTGTGGCTCGCCACCCGCGGAACCGACTGGGCCGCGGTGGGCCGCATCCTCGCCGGCGCGGAGCTCGGCTGGCTCGGAGTCGGCGTCGGCATCGGCGTGACCGCGCTGTGGTTGCGCGCGCGGCGGTGGCTGCTGCTCCTCGCGCCGCTCGGACGCGTGGCGATCGGCCCCGCCTTCTCCGCCACTGCGATCGGGTTCATGGCGAGCGCCGTGTTGCCGTTGCGCCTCGGCGAATTCGTGCGTCCCGCCTTGCTCGCCCGGCGCACCGGGCTCGGCTTCGCGCCGACGCTGTCGAGCGTCGTCCTCGAGCGGCTGTTCGACATGATGCTCGTCCTGTTCTGCTTCCTGGCGCTCTCGCTCGTGTATCCCCTGCCGGAGTGGATGGCGCGCCTGGCGCTGCTCGCGGGTATGGGAGCGGCCGGCGTCCTCGTCGCGCTGGTCCTCGTGCAGGCCTTCCGCAACCGGGTGGAGCGCCTCGTCGACGCGCTCCTGGCGCGCCTGCCCGACGGACCCTCGCGCCGTCTGCGGCCGCTCGCGCTCGAGGTGCTGGGCGCGCTCGGCAGCCTCGGCTCGGTGCGCTCGGTGGTCGCGATCCTCGCGATGTCGGCGCTCGTCTGGGCGGCGAACGGCTGCTCCTTTCTCATCTGCCTCCTCGCGCTCGGCATCGATGCGCCGCTCCTGCCCGCCGCGCTCGCCTCGCTCGTCGTCGTCGCCGCGGCCGTCTTCCTGCCGCAGGGGCCGGGCTTCGTTGGCACCTGGCAGTACGGCTGCGTGCTGGCGCTCGGACTGTTCCACGTCTCCGAGGACGTCGCCGTCGGCTATTCGCTGCTCACGTGGGTCCTCCAGATGAGCATCAACGTCGGGCTCGGCGCCGTCTGTCTCGCGCGGGAGAACCTCTCGCTCCGCGAGCTGGCCGCGCAGCAGCCCGGCGAGCCGGGCCTGGAGCGGGCGCCGTGAGCCTCAGCGGGCGCCGCGTCATGGTTGCGCTCACGGGCGGCATCGCCTGCTACAAGGCGTGCGAGGTCGTTCGTCTCCTCGTGCAGGCCGGGGCGGAGACCCGGGTCATCATGACCGCGGGTGCGCGCGAGTTCGTGACACCGCTGACGCTCCAGACGCTCAGCGGCCATCCCGTCGCCACCGATACCTTCGACCTCGGCCAGGAATCGCAGATCGGCCACATCCGGCTGGCCGACGAGGCCGACGTCGTGCTGATCGCGCCCGCCACCGCGAACGCCATCGCCAAGGCGACGCACGGCATCGCCGACGACCTCCTCGGTACCGTGCTGCTCGCGACGCGCGCGCCGGTCGTGGTCGCACCCGCGATGAACGTCAACATGTGGGAGCACCCGGCCACGCGCGAGAACGTGGAGCGGCTGCGCGCGCGCGGCGTGCACGTCGTCGGCCCCGGCAGCGGGATGCTCGCCTGCGGCTGGGAAGGCGCCGGGCGGCTCGCCGAGCCGGCCGCGGTGGTCGAGGCGGTCCACGTCGCGCTCACCCCGCAGGACCTCGCCGGCGAGCACGTGCTGGTGTCGGCCGGGCCGACGCGCGAGGCCGTCGACCCGGTGCGCTACCTGTCCAACCATTCGAGCGGGAAGATGGGCTTCGCGCTCGCGCGCGTCGCGCGGCGGCGCGGCGCGACCGTCACGCTCGTCGCCGGGCCTACGGCGCTGCCGCCCCCGCCCGGCGTCACCTGCGTGCACGTCGAGAGCGCCCGCGAGATGGCCGAGGCGCTCGACGCGGCCTGGCCACGCGCGACCGTGCTGGTCATGGCCGCGGCCGTGGCCGACTACGCGCCGGCACGCCCGGCGGCGCAGAAGATGAAGAAGGCCGACACCGCGTTGACGCTCCCTCTCGCACGCACGCGCGACATCCTCACCTCGCTCGCGGCGCGCAAGGGACGCCGGATCGTCGTCGGCTTCGCCGCCGAGACGCAGCACCTCGCGGCCGAGGCCCGGCGGAAGCTGCGCAGCAAGCGCCTCGATCTCATCGTGGGCAACGACGTCACTGCGCCCGGCGCCGGCTTCGGCAGCGACACCAACGTCGTCCATCTCTTCGACGCCGCCGGCGGCGACGTCGCACTGCCCGTGCTCGCGAAGGACGAGGTCGCCGGTCGCATCCTCGACTGGGTGGCGTCACGGCGGGCGCCGCGGCTCCGCAGCCGCGCTAGGCGACGTCGGTCTTGAGGGCGCGCAGCTCGGCGGCGATGCTGCCGGGCATCTGTCCGATGCGCTTCAGCTGCCGCAGCTTGCGGCGCAGGGCATCGGCGCGCGCCAGAGCGTCGCGCCCGGTGGGATCGGCGGCCTGGCAGGCGCTGTCGCGGCCGTTCAGCAGCAGGTCCTCGATCGCCGTGACGCAGAGCCCGTTGAAGCGATCGACTTCCGACGCCGGCAGCGGGTAGCGCGAGCGCTCGCCGAGGCCGCGGACCATCTCCTGCCACTGCTCGAGCTGCTGCAGCGCCATCAGCGAGTCGAAGATGCGTTTGTTGGTGCGGAACGAGAACAAGGTGCGCTCGACCACACGCTCGACGAGGCGGTCGAGATCGGGAAAGGGATGCGCGAACACCTGGCGCATGAGGCGCCAGCGGTCGCGCGCCTGGGCGGCGTCGAAGCGTGCCTCCCAGTAGATGTGGCGCAGCGCCCGCGCCTCGAAGCTGACGACGAGCTGCACCGGTACGAAGTGGTTGTGCGAGTAGACGTCGGCGGCGAGGTGCGAGAGGTAGCCGTATGCGAAGGCGGTCTCGCGGTCGTTCGACGCCGCCTCGACGATCTGCCAGCCGACCGGCCAGCAGTGGCAGTGCGTGTAGAGGCTGCGCGTGTACTTCTTGGCGTGGATGATGTCGGCGGCGACGCAGCCGTAGAGGTACGCGAAGCGCTCCGGCCGCAGGATTTCTTGCAGGGCTCCGGAGGCGCTGCTAAGGTTCGCGAGGACTTGCGAACCGTGCGTGAGGTGCGTCACCGGACCCCACGCCAGTGCTTCATCCGGCCAGACGCACAGGACGAAGGCGATCAGGCCGAGCAGCCACATGTCCACGGAGTCTACGACGGCCGGCGCGACCTCTCAAGGTTCCCTCCAGGAGACGCTGGCCGCGCTGCGCGCCCACCTCGTCCACCAGCGCTCGCTCGGCGCGCTCGGCCTGCCGCGCCGGGCGGAAATGGCGGATGCGCACGCGCCGACGCCGCAGGCGGCGGCTGCAGAGGCGTCGGTGGAGGCAACGGACCCCGCCGGCGAGGCTACGGCGGGTGCGCCCGCGCCGGCGAAGGTCGTCGCCGAACGGGCGTACGAGCTCTTCGCACCACAGGGCGTTGCCCAGGCGGGGGACCTCGAGGCCCTCCGTGCCGCGATCGGCGACTGCCGGCGCTGCAAGCTGGCCCCCTGTCGGACGAACCTCGTCTTCGGCGTCGGCAACCCGAGCGCCCGCCTCGTCTTCGTCGGCGAGGGTCCCGGGGCCGACGAGGACGCGCGCGGCGAGCCCTTCGTCGGTCGCGCCGGGCAGCTGCTCACGGAGATCATCACGAAGGGCATGCAGCTACGGCGCGAGGACGTATACATCTGCAACGTCATCAAGTGCCGCCCGCCGCAGAACCGCAACCCGGAGCCCGACGAGGTCGAGTCCTGCGAGCCGTTCCTGCTGCGTCAGCTCGAGATCATCAAGCCGGAGGTGATCGTGGCGCTCGGGAAGTTCGCGGCCCAGACGCTGCTGCGCGACAAGACCCCGATCACACGCATGCGCGGCCGGTGGTACGACTACCACGGCATCCGGGTGATGCCGACGCTCCACCCCGCGTATCTGCTCCGCACGCCCGGCGACAAGCGTCTCGTGTGGGAGGACATCCAGCAGGTGATGGCCGTCCTCGGCCTTCCCGTGCCCGCACGGCGATGAGGCGCGTCCTTCCGCTGCTGGTGGGCGCGCTGGCGCTCGGGCTCGCGGGACGCGCCGCGACGCAGCCGCCACCCGAATCGGCACCGTCGCTCGGATCGCCCGCACTGGCGCGAATCGTCGTCGACGGCTCGATCAATCCCGCCGTGGCCGCGTTCCTCGACGAGTCGATCGCGCGTGCCGTGCGCGAGGGCGCGCCGGCGCTCGTCGTCCAGCTCGATACGCCGGGCGGCCTTCTGCAATCGGCGCGCACGATCGTGAAGGCGCTGCTCGGGGCGCCGCTTCCGGTGATCGTGTGGGTCGCGCCGAGCGGGGCCGGCGCCGGTTCGGCCGGCGTCTTCGTCACCATGGCGGCACACGTCGCGGCGATGGCACCCGGCACGAGCATCGGCGCCGCGCATCCCGTGGGCGGGCAGGGCGAGGACATCCCGGGCGCGATGGGCGAGAAGGTCGAGAACTTCACGGCCTCGTTCAGCGAGGCGATCGCGCGCCAGCGCGGCCGCAACGTCGAGTGGGCGGTGAAGGCGGTGCGCGAGAGCGTCTCGATCACCGCCGACGAGGCGGCCAAGATCCACGTCGTCGATCTGGTCGCGAAGGACCTCGGCGCCATCGTGCGCTGGGCCGAGGGCAAGACGGTCGAGGTCGCCGGGGTGCAGACCAAGCTGGCCCTCGACATGGTCCTCGACGCCGACGGTCAGCCGCGCGTGCACGACTACGAGATGCGGCTGGCGCAGCGGGTGCTCAACGTCCTCGCCGACCCGAATCTCGCCTATCTCCTCCTCATGGCGGGGCTGGTGGGGCTCTACGTCGAGCTGACGCATCCCGGCTTCGGCCTGCCCGGCGTCGCCGGGGCGATCTGCCTGCTGCTCGCGCTGACGGCGCTCCAGGTGTTGCCCGTGAACTACGGCGCGCTCGCGCTCCTCCTGCTCGGCGTCGTGCTGCTCGTCGCCGAGGCGTTCGTGCCGACCTTCGGCGCGCTCGCCGTCGGCGGTCTCGTGGCGCTCGTGCTCGGGTCGCTGTTCCTCTTCGACACGGAGGGCGGGGGCGGGGTCGCCGTCGCGCGGAGCCTGATCGTGAGCGTGGCCGGGACGGTCGGTGCGCTCATGCTGATCGTGAGCCTGCTCGTGGTGCGCACGCAGTTTCGCAAGCCCACGACCGGCAGCGAAGGGATGCTGGGCCTGCACGGTGAGGTGCGCCAGCGGCTCGCGCCGCAGGGCATGGTGCTCGTGGCCGGCGAGTACTGGAGCGCTCGTAGCGACGTCCCGATCGAGCCCGGCACCCCGATCGAGGTCACCGGTATCGACGGCCTCGTCCTCCACGTCCGTCCCGTCGGGACGGCCACCACCTGATCCGGGAGAACGCGATGATCAGCTCGTACCTGCCGATCCTCTTCCTCGTTTTCGTGCTCGTCTCGTCGATCAAGATCGTTCGCGAGTACGAGCGCCTCGTGGTCTTCCGTCTCGGCCGCTTCAGTGGCGTGCGCGGGCCGGGCATCACCTACGTTCTCCCCGTGATCGAGTCCGCGCAGCGCACCGATCTGCGCACGATCACCATGGACGTCCCGTCGCAGGACGTGATCACGCGCGACAACGTGTCGGTGAAGGTGAATGCGGTCCTCTACTTCCGCGTCATCGATCCGGGCCGGTCGGTGATCGAGGTCGAGAACTTCCTCTTCGCGACGTCGCAGAACGCGCAGACCACGCTGCGCAGCGTCTGCGGCGAGGCGGAGCTCGACGAGCTGCTGAGCGAGCGCGAGAAGATCAACACCCACCTCCAGAGCATCATCGATCAGCAGACCGGGCCCTGGGGTATCAAGGTCGTGCAGGTGGCCTTGAAGCACATCGACCTGCCGGAGGAGATGCGCCGCGCGATGGCGAAGCAGGCCGAAGCCGAGCGCGAGCGCCGTGCCAAGGTGATCGCCGCGGAAGGCGAGTTCCAGGCGTCGCAGCGGCTGCTCGAGGCGGCCTCCGTGATGGCCAAGGAGCCGATCACGCTTCAGCTGCGCTACCTCCAGACGCTCTCCGAGATCGCCACGGAGAACAACTCGACGACCGTCTTCCCCGTGCCGATCGATCTGCTGCGGCCGCTGCTCGACGCAGCACGCACCCGCGGCGACGGGAGCGCATGAGACTCGCGGATCTCGACTACGCGCTGCCGCCCGAGCTGATCGCGCAGGAGCCCGCGGCCGAACGCACGGCGGCGCGACTCCTGCACCTGGCCCGCACCGGCACCATACGCGGCCACCACACCGTGGCCGCGTTGCCCACCCTGCTTCGGGAGGGCGATCTCCTCGTGCTGAACGAAGCCCGGGTCGTGCCGGCGCGCCTGCGGGCGCGGCGCCCCAGCGGCGGTCGGCTCGAGCTCCTGCTCCTCGCCGAGGCCGACGGCCCGGCGGTCTGGGATGCGATCGTGCGGGGCACGCCGCGCGTCGGTGAGACGGTGCACTTCGCGGACGGCACCGGGACCTGGCTCGCGGCGCACGGCGGCGGACGCTGGCGCGTGCGGCTCGACCTCGACGAACCCGTGCACGCGTGGCTCGACCGCGTGGGCGAGTTGCCGCTGCCGCCCTACATCCGTCGGCCCGACGGTCCGACGACGACCGATCGGGAGCGCTACCAGACCACCTTCGCGCGCGTGCCGGGGGCCATCGCGGCGCCCACCGCCGGGCTCCACCTGACGCCCGACCTCCTGGCGGCGCTCGCGGTGCGCGGCGTCGGGCACGCGGCGCTGACGCTCCACGTCGGCCCCGGCACCTTCCTGCCGATCCGGGACGGCGATCTCGACGGCTTCGCGATGGAGCCCGAGCGGTATGAGCTTCCGGGCGACACGGTCGCACGCATCGCCGTGACACGCGCGGCCGGCGGGCGCGTCGTCGCCGTGGGCACGACGACCGTACGGGCGCTCGAGTCGGCCGCGGCGCGGGGACCGCTGGCCGCAGGCGAGGGAAGCGCGGACCTCTTCGTTCGCCCTGGCCACACGCTGCGGGTCGTCGACGCGCTCCTCACCAACTTCCATCTGCCGCGGACACCGCTGCTCGCGCTGGTCGCCGCGTTCACCGGCTGGGACGCCCTCCACGCCGCCTATGCCGAGGCCGTCGAGCGCCGCTATCGCTTCTACAGCTACGGCGATGCGATGTTGATCGCGTGACCGTTCCGTCCTTCGTCCTCCTCGGTACCGCGCCCGGCGGCGCGCGACGCGGCCGGCTCCTCACGGCCCACGGCCCGGTCGAGACCCCGGCGTTCATGCCCGTGGCGACGCACGGCTCCGTGAAGGGCGTGACGCCCGCGCAGCTCGCGGAGCTGGGGGCCGGAATGATCCTCTCCAACGCGTACCATCTGGCCCAGCGTCCCGGCGTCGACGTGGTGCGTGCGCTCGGCGGCGTGCACGGCCTGCTCGGGTGGCCCGGCCCGATCCTCACCGACAGCGGCGGCTATCAGATCTTCAGCCTGACCGGGCTCGTGAAGGTGGTCGACGACGGCGTGCACTTCCGCTCCCACGTCGACGGCAGCAAGGGCTTCCTCCGCCCCGAGGACGTGATCCGGGTGCAGGAGGACCTCGGCGTCGACGTCGCGATGTCGCTCGACGAGTGTGTCGCTGGCGACGCCGGGCCGGCCCGCGTCGCCGCCGCCCTGGCCCGCACCACCGCGTGGGCCGCGCGGGGGCTCGCCGCCCGCCGACGCCCGGACATGGCGCTGTTCGGCATCGTGCAGGGCGGGTTCGACGTCGCGCGCCGCGCGGAGAGCGCCGCCGACCTCGTGGGGCTCGGGTTCGACGGCTATGCCGTGGGTGGTCTCTCGGTCGGCGAGCCTCCGGAGGAAACCCGACGCATCGCCGCGGCCAGTGCTCGCCTCCTGCCGCCGGATCGTCCACGCTATCTCATGGGCATGGGGACACCGCGGGATTTGCTCACCTCTGTGGGCATGGGCTATGACCTGTTCGATTGCGTCCTGCCCACTCGCAACGGACGCAACGGGATGCTCTTCACGCGCGACGGCAAGCTCATGATCCGCAACGCCCGGCACGCCCAGGACGGGGCGCCGGTCGACCCTGCGTGCACGTGCTACACGTGCCGCCACTTCAGCCGCGGGGCGCTCCGCCACCTGGCCATGGCGAAGGAGATGCTCGGTGCCCAGCTGGCGACCCTCCACAACCTCCACTTCTACCTCGAGCTGATGCGCACGATTCGCGCGGACCTCGACGCCGGGACCTTCCCGACCCGTTCCGTGGCCGCCGCAGGAGCGTGGGCGTCATGATGGTCGCCGTCGCGTGGGCCCAGACCGGCGCCGAATCGGCGGGGCCGCCCGCCATCTACAACATCGGCTTCATCCTGCTGATGGTGGCGATCTTCTATTTCGTCCTGCTGCGCCCGGAGCAGCGGCGGCGGAAGGAGCACGAGCAGCTCGTCGGCGGCGTGAAGCGCAACGATCAGGTGATCATGGGCTCCGGAATGCACGGCCGCGTCATGGCGGTGGCGGAGCGCACCGTCACGGTGGAGATCGCTCCGAAGGTGCAGGTCCTCTTCGAGAAGACGGCGATCCAGACCGTCGTCGGCGCCGACGGCGCGGGCGAGACGCGGGACAAGGAGAAGGCGTAGATGGCGTCGGTCGGATATCGCGGCCTGCTGTTCGTGGCCGCGCTCGTGGGGTCGTTGGTCGTGCTCGTGCCGACCTTCGCGACGCCGCCGGAGTGGTGGCCGTGGAAGCAGCCGATCCGTCTCGGCCTCGACCTCCAGGGCGGCACCCATCTCCTGTACCAGGTCGAGATCGAGCAGGCGATCGACAACACGGTCGATCGCATGAGCCGCGACCTCGAGCGCGAGCTGCGCGACGCCAAGGTCGGAGCGTTCACCGTCGATCGCAGCGGTCGCACGATCCAGATCCGCCTCGCGGACCGCAGTCGCCGCGCCGAGGCACGCAAGATCGTCGAGGATCGCTTCCCGTCGCTGACGGTGACCGAACCGGCCGGCTCCGACGCGGCGGATCTCTCGCTCGAGCTGTCGCAGCGCGAGATCGTGCGCATCCGGCAGGGCGTCGTCGAGCAGGCGGTCGACATCATGCGCAACCGCATCGACCAGTTCGGGGTCACGGAGCCGACGCTGCAGACGCAGGGGTCCGACGAGATCGTGGTCCAGCTGCCCGGCATCCAGGATCCACAGCGCGCCAAGGAGCTGATCGGCCGCACTGCGCAGCTGGAGTTCAAGCTGCTCGCCGAGGGGCCGCAGGCGGGCACGGTGCAGGCCCCGGGGCCTGGCGTCCAGGTGCTGCCGGGGCTCGGCGACCGCGGCGGTCGTACCCAGTACCTGGTCGAGAAACGGCCGATCATGACCGGCGACGTCATCTCCGATGCCAGCGTGCGGCCCGGCAGCGCCACCGAAGGCATGGCGGTGGACTTCGTCCTCGACAACCGCGGCGCCAGGCTGTTCGGCGACGCGACGACGAAGAACGTGCGTCGCCGCCTCGCCATCGTCCTCGACGGCTTCGTGCAGTCGGCGCCCGAGATCCGCGAGCCGATCACCGGCGGGCAGGGCCAGATCACCGGGCGCTTCACCTTCACCGAGGCGCAGGATCTCGCCAACGTGCTGCGCAACGGCGCGCTCCCCGCGCCCCTGAAGCTCCTCGAGGAGCGCACCGTCGGCCCGTCGCTGGGCAAGGATTCGATCCGCCAGGGTTCGCTCTCCTTCGCCGTCGGCAGCTTCATCATCATCGCGTTCATGCTGCTCTACTATCGCGGCGGCGGGGTGATCGCCGACCTGGCCTTGCTGCTCAACGTCCTTCTCCTGCTCGGCGCGTTCGCGGCTTTCGGGTTCACGCTGACCCTGCCGGGCATCGCGGGCATCGTGCTCACGGTCGGCATGGCGGTGGACGCCAACGTGCTGATCCTCGAGCGCATCCGCGAGGAGCTCACGGTCGGGAAGAGCCCGCGCGCCGCGATCGACGCGGGCTACGAGCGCGCCTGGAGCGCGATCCTCGACAGCAACGTCACGACGTTCCTTTCGGGCGCGATCCTCTTCCAGTTCGGAACCGGCCCCGTGCGCGGATTCGCGGTGACGCTCTGCCTCGGCATCATCACCACGCTCGCAACGGCCGTGTTCGCCACCCGCGTCATCTACGATTGGCTCGCGAGTCGCCGTCGCCTCGCCACGGTGAGCGTATGAAGGCTACGAAGCCGGGCACGGCGGCGCCGCGTCCCACGTCGGGTGAGCGGCCGGCCGCGACGCCGCCCAAGTTCTTCACGCTGATCCCGGCCAACCCGGGCATCGACTTCGTGAAGCAGGCGCCGATGATGACGATGGTATCCGTCGTCTTCATCCTCGTCGGGTTGGTGTCGGTGTGGTGGCGCGGGCTCAACTACGGGATCGACTTCGAGGGCGGCACGATGGTGCAAGTGCGCTTCGAGAAGACGACGGCCATCGGCGACGTGCGTGACGCGCTCGATGCGGCGGGGTTGCGGGGGATCAGCGTCCAGGACGTCGGCTCCGAGGGACACGAGTTCCAGATCCGTGCCCAGGGGGAGGAGGGCGACGAAACGGCCGGCGAGGTTACGGCGAACACCATCAAGGATGGGCTCGCCAAGAAGTTCGGCGAGGGCACCTACGAGACGCTGCGGATCGAGACCGTCGGGCCGAAGGTAGGCAAGGCACTGTGGCGCGACGCGGGTCTGGCCGTGCTCGTGGCGACGATCATGATGGGCATCTACATTGCCTTCCGCTTCGATCTGCGCTTCGGCATCGGCGCGGCCGTGGCCCTCGCACACGACGTGTTGTTCACGATCGGCGCCCTGTCTCTCGCGAACATGGAGATCGATCTCACGACGGTCGCGGCGTTGCTCACGATCGTCGGCTTCTCGGTGAACGACACCGTGATCATCTCGGATCGCATCCGCGAGAACATGCGTCTCATGCGCAAGGACGACCTGCGCACGATCGTCAACACGTCCATCAACGAAACGCTCTCGCGCACGATCATCACGAACACCACCGCCGTGCTGGTCGTTGCCGCCCTCTTCCTGTTCGGCGGCGACGTCATCCACAGCTTCGCCTTCGCGCTGCTCGTGGGATTCATCGCGGGCACCTATTCGACGATCTACATCGCCTCGCCGCTCGTGCTGTTCATGGAGCGCGGTCGGGCGAAGGCGGCGTGAGCGAGGGGCGGCGATGCGCCGCCCCGACGTCCCGCCGCCGTGGGCGCCGCGCCGGCCGGAGCCGGTGCCCGCCGAGCTGGTGCGCGCGCTCGCGCGCCGGTATGCCCACGGCGGGTTGCTCGCCGAGCTGCTCTGGCAGCGCGAGGTCGCGGAGGCCGAGGCCGCGATCGCGTTCCTCGAGCCGTCACTCGCGCGCGGGCTGCGCCCGCCGGCGGCGGCGGGTGCGCTGGACGCCTTCGCCCGTGCCGTCGGCGCGGCCCTCGCCGCCGGGCTCGCGATCGCGGTCGCGGACGCCGCGCCGGTCGCCTGCGGGCTCGCCGCGATGGCGATGCGCGCGTGCCTTCCCGAAGCCCGCGGCGCAGCGCGGCTCAGGCTCGGGCCGGACGCCTGGCATGTCGACGGCACTGGGACGTCGCCGGTGACCTGGCGTCCGCACGGCGCCGACAGCGGTCTGCCGGCCGGAGCGGGAACCGCGACCGCGACCCTCTACCTCCTCGCGCGTGTGCGACGTATCGGACCCGCGGACGTCATGCCGGATGCGCGTCGCGCGCTCGATCTCCTTGCCCTCGCCGTGCTCGCCGAGACGCCGCCGGTGTCGATGCGCGACGAGCATCGCACCATCGTCGCCGTCGGCATGCCGGCGCTGTCTCGTCGACCTGGCCTGCGCGCGTTGTGCGCCACGGCTGACGTCCCGTACCCGAGCGCCAATCGTGTCGCTCTGCGCGTCGTGCCGCGTCTCGACGCGGTCTGGCGGGCGGGCGGGCTGGACGCACTCGCTCGACTGGTCGCCGCGCCGGCGACGGACGCGGCGGAGCGCGCGGCGGCGGCGGCCGAGGTCGCATTCGCCCGCTGGCGCGGTACGACGCCGCCGACCGTCCACGCGCACGGCGAGCGCACGTACGACGCCGAGGTGCCGCTCGCGACGCTCACGCCGGGGCTCGCTCTCGCCATGCGCCGTCTCGAGCCGTACGGCATCGGCAATCCCGAACCGCTGTTTCTCGCGCGTGGGGTTCGCGTCGACGGCGCGCGCCTCGCGGGGGATCCGATGCGCCCCTATCAGCGGCTGCGTCTGCGCCAGGACGGGCGCACGGTGCGTGCCGTGGCCACCGGATCCAGCATCCTGGAAGTCGCACCGGACGAGCGTTTCGACGTCCTGTACGCGGTCCGGGCGACCCCGGGGGGGGTCGAGACGCGCCTTGCCGGGCTGCGCCCTGAGGAGGTGCAAGCACCCGAAATCCCGAATAAAACGGTAGTTTCTTGACGGCGCAAGAGGCCCCTGATAGCACAAACGCCGATCCAATCGGTCGCACGGTGATCGGCCCATGTTCGACAAGGACGACATGCTGTTGAACAGCAAGGAGGTCGCGGAGATCCTCGATCTCAGCCCGGACACCGTGAACGAGCTGGCGCGCAAGAGTGTCCTGCCGGCCTTCAAGCGCGGGCGTCAGTGGCGTTTCCGTCGCCACGAGATCGCATCGTTCAAGCGAGAGCTGCGGGGCACGACCGCGGCATGATCCACGTCCCGGGTGCGCGTCCTTCGTATGACGCGCCGATGTAGCGGGAGGTGTTCCCATCGGGAACGCACGTGACATGGGGAATCGCATGACCGTGGCCAATACGCAGCCCCACGAGAGCGCCGTCTATTACGAGTTCTCGCATCTCTACGACATGTTCTTCGGCCGCGTCTTCTATCCGCGCATCGCGCGGGTGGTGCGCTCCCTGAAGATCGAGCCCGGCGCCCGGGTCCTCGAGCTCGGCGTGGGAACCGGCCTGTCGCTGGACGCCTATCCGTCGCACTGCCAGGTGACGGGCATCGACCTGGCGCCGGAGATGCTCGAGCGCGCGCAGGATCGGGTGAACCGCAACGGCTGGCGCCACGTCTCGTTGGAGCAGGGCAATGCGCTCGACCTCACGTTTCCGGACGACAGCTTCGACTACGTGATGGCCTTCCACGTGATCAGCGTCGTCCCCGACCCGGTTCGCATGCTGATGGAGGCGCAGCGGGTTTGCCGCCCGGGTGGGCTGATCGTCATCATCAACCACTTCCGGAGCCCACATCCGCTGGTGGCGAAGCTCCAGCGTTCCGTCGATCCGCTGTTCCGCAAGCTCGGCTGGACCACGCTGCGATTGCCCGACGTCCTCGACCGCCGCGCGCTGCACGTCGAGCGGCAGTGGAAGACCTCGCGCCGCTCCCTCTTCACGATCGTGATCGCGCGCAACGCGAAGGCCGTGCCGGCCGAGGCGATCGCAGCCGTCGAGCAGATCGCGAGCCACGCCTCCTAGCGCGATCGTAGGGCGGCGTCAGTGCCGCTGGTTCGCCGGCGGCGCGTAGGGGATCAGGCCGCGGCGGACGAGAATGGCCCGGTCGCGCTCGCTACGCCCGCTGAGCCAACGCCGGTAGACGCGCACGGTGTCCTGGTCGCGGCGAAACAGCTCCTGCTCGCTGATCTCCGCGAACACGCGGACGAACTCCGGGAAGCGGTCCGCGAGCTCTTCGAAGGACTCCGCCAGGCCCCCGTGGCTCGGCTCCGCCGAGAGGCGGGCATAGGCGTTGCGCCCGAGCGCCTCGTAGTAGCCGGCGCCCACCGTGCTCCGCTCGAGGCTGTCGACGAAGACGCCGGTGACGAACAGGGCGGTGTCGCCCACTCGGCGCAGCTTGCCGTAGCGCTGCCACGCCGGGGCTTGGAGCGCGTCGAGGTAGGCGATGGCGAGCGGCGGGTCGAGCAGGTCCGGTCGATCCGGGCGTGTGAACGCCTGGAGCAGCTGCACCAGATAGAACTCGGTGGTTTCCGACGACTCGACCTGCTGCGTCGCCATGGCGGCACGTACCAGATCGCGAAACAGGCTGGTCAGCGAGTCGGTCGCCAGCATCGAGCTCGTCCTCCCGTGCTGGTGCGATTGTGACCGGAAGCCTGTTCCACAGGCAAACCAAGCGCCTCGCGGTGGCGCCGCGTCCGCCTGTCAAACCACTGACAGCGCCTCGACGGGCTCGACCGCGATGGCCGCTGCGACGCCCGGATGCGTCACGCGTCCACCCAGGACGTTGCAGGCCGGCACCAGGGCGGGACGACGGCGCAGCGCATCGGCCAGCCCGTGGTCGGCGATCTCGAGCGCATAGGACAGCGTGGCGTTGGTGAGCGCGTAGGTCGAGGTGTGCGGCACGATGCCGGGCATGTTGGTGACGCAGTAGTGCACCACCCCATCGACGACGTAGGTCGGCCGCGCGTGCGAGGTGGGGCGCGAGGTCTCCGCGCACCCGCCCTGATCGATGGCGACGTCGACGAACGCCGCCCCCGGCCGCATCGCGGCGATCAGTGCGCGCGAGACGAGGCGCGGCGCGAGCGCCCCCGGGATCAGCACGGCACCGATGACGAGATCCGCGGCCCGGACCTCCTCTTCGACGTTGGCGCGGTTCGACATCACCGTCGTCACGTGGCCGCCGAGGATGTCGTGGACGTAGCGCAGCTTGGCCGGGTCGATGTCGAGGATCGACACCTGCGCACCGACGCCGACGGCGACCTGGCAGGCGTTCATCCCCGCGATTCCCGCCCCCAGGATCACGACGCGCGCCGGCCGCACGCCCGACGCGCCGGAGAGCAGCACGCCGCGCCCGCCGTTCTGCGCCTGGAGACACCACGCACCCACCTGGACGGCGAGCCGTCCTGCGACCTCGCTCATCGGCGCGAGCAGCGGGAGCGAGCCGTCGGCGAGCTGGAGCGTCTCGTAGGCGAGGGCGCGTACGCCACGCTCGACGAGCACGCGCGTGAGCTCCGGATTGGCGGCCAGGTGGAGATAGGTGAAGAGGATCTGATCGCGCCGGAGCAGCGCGAATTCCCCCGGGACCGGCTCCTTCACCTTCAGCACCATCTCGGCCTGGCTCCAGACGCCGAGCGCGTCGACCATCTGCGCGCCCGCATCGCGGTAGAGCGCGTCCGGCAGGCTCGATCCCACGCCGGCGCCGTACTCGACGAGCACCGTGTGCCCGTGTGCGACCAGCGCCCCGACTCCGCTCGGCGTCAAGGCGACCCGGCTCTCCTCGTCCTTCACCTCGCGCGGCACGCCGACGATCATGCGGCGAGTGTAGCAGACGATTCCCTGCCTTGCCTCGGCCGCGCCCGCTTCGTTAAAAGGCCCCGGGACACGCGGGTGGGTCACACGATCGACGGCAAGGCGGTGGCAGCGGAGGTCCGGAGCGGAATCCGGGAGCAGGTCGCGCGCCTGGTCGCTGGGGGGATCCAGCCGGGCCTGGCGACGGTCCTGGTCGGCGACGACCCGGCCTCCGGGGTCTACGTCGGCATGAAGCAGAAGGCCTGCGTCGAGGTCGGCATGCGCTCGATCGGCCATCGCCTGGCGGCGACCACGACGCAGGACGAGCTCGCCCGCCTGGTGCGTGCGCTGGGCGACGATCCCGCCGTCCACGGTATCCTGGTCCAGCTGCCGTTGCCGGCGCACCTCGACGCCCAGGCGGTGCTCGATCTCATCCCCCCGGGGAAGGACGTCGACGGGCTGCACCCGGTCAACCAGGGACTCCTCATGGCAGGACGTCCCGGGCCGCGCCCATGCACACCGCTCGGCGTGATGCGCCTGCTCGAGACCACGGGCGTGTCGTTGCGCGGCGCCCAGGCCGTGGTGGTCGGACGCAGCGTCCTCGTCGGCAAGCCGATGGCCATGCTCCTCCTCGAGCAGCACGCCACCGTCACGATATGCCACTCGCGCACGCGCGATCTCGCCGTCGAGATCGGACGCGCGGACGTGGTGATCGCAGCGGCGGGGCAGACGGGCCTCGTGCGTGGCGCCTGGATACGCCCCGGCGCGGTGGTGATCGACGTCGGAACCAACCGCGGGCCCGACGGCAAGCTGTGCGGCGACGTCGAGTTCGCGCCGGCCGCCGAGCGCGCCGCCTACATCACGCCGGTGCCGGGGGGCGTCGGGCCGATGACCGTGGCGATGCTGCTCGCCAACACCGTCACCGCGGCCACGCGGGCGACGGGAGCCGCGTAGCCGCGCATGGCCTTCCGCACGCCGCTCTACGACGTCCACCGTGCGCTGGGCGCACGGTTCGTCGAGTTCGCCGGCTGGGACATGCCGGTGTCGTACGCGGGGATGCTCGAGGAGCATCACGCGGTGCGCCGCTGCTGCGGCCTCTTCGACGTGAGCCACATGGGCGAGATCGAGTTGCGCGGCCCCGGAGCCCGTGCGCTCTGCCAGCGCCTCGGCGTGAACGACGTCGATCGGCTGCGCGACGGTGAGGGGCAGTACACGCTGTTCTGCAACTCCGAGGGTGGGGTGCTCGACGATCTCATCGTCTACCGCCTCGCACCCGAGCGTTGGCTCATGATCGTCAACGCGTCGAACGCACCCGCCGACCTCGCCTGGGTGCGCGAGCATGCCGGGCATGACGTCGAGGTCGGCGACCAGAGCGCGGGGACCGGGCTCCTCGCGCTACAGGGTCCGGAGGCCGCGGCGGTCCTCGGCACGCTCACGGCGCTCGATCTCGCGCAGGTGCCGCCGTTCGGCATCCGCTCCGCGCGGATCGCCGGCATCGAGATGCTCGTGTCCCGCACCGGCTACACCGGCGAGGACGGCTTCGAGCTGGTGGTCGCCGCCGGGCACACGGTTGCCGCCTGGGAGGCCGTACACGCGGCGGTCACACGCCGCGGCGGCATGGCGGCGGGGCTCGGCGCCCGCGACACGCTTCGACTCGAGGCCGCGCTCCCGCTCTGCGGGACCGACATGGACGCCACCACGACACCGCTCGAGGCCTCGCTCGGCTGGGTGGTGAAGCTCGGCAAGGACGACTTCCTCGGCCGCGACGCGCTCGCCCGCCAGGACGCCGCCGGCGTCCCGCGGCGGCTGGTCGGGATCGCGCTCGACGAGCCCGGTATTCCCCGGCATGGTCACGCGGTGTTCCGCGACGACGAGCGCGTCGGGACCGTCACCAGCGGTACGAAGTCCCCGACCCTCGGGAGCTTCATCGGCATGGGATACGTAGCGGCATCCGCCGCGGCGACCGGCACCTCGATCTCGGTGGAGATCCGTGGCCGGCGGCATTCCGGGCGCGTGGTGGCGCGCCCCTTCTACCGGCGACCCCGCCCTGAGGCAGGACATGCAGATCCCTGAGACATTGAAGTACACGAAGGACCACGAGTGGCTGCGCGCCGAGGCGGACGAAGGCGTCGTCGGCATCACCGACTTCGCGCAGGAGGCGCTCGGCGACGTCGTTTTCGTGGAGCTGCCGGCGGTGGGCACGGCGCTCACGCCCGGGCAGGCGTTCGGCGTCGTCGAGTCGAACAAGTCGGTCTCGGATCTGCTCGCGCCGGTGGCCGGTACCGTCGTCGCCGTCAACGAGGCGCTGCGCGACGCCCCCGAGTCGGTGAACCGCGACCCCTACGGCGAGGGCTGGATGATCCGCCTGCGCCTCGCCGACGTCGCGCAGCTCGAGACGTTGCTCGCCGCCGAGGCCTACCGCGCCCACGTGGCGAGCGAGCACGGCTCGTGAACCCCTACGTCCCCCACACGCCGGACGAGATCGCGGCCATGCTCGCGGCCATCGGCGTCGGCAGCATCGACGACCTGCTCACCGCCGTGCCCGCAGGGTTGCGCGAGCGCGCGGGCATCGCGCTGCCGCCCGGTCTCAGCGAACCCGAGCTCGTCGACCGCTTTGCGGCGCGTGCCGCGACCAACGTGCCGGCCTCCACCGCCGTGTTCCTCGGTGCGGGGGCCTATCCGCACCACGTTCCGGCGGTCGTCAACCAGGTCCTCCTGCGCTCGGAGTTCGCGACGGCCTATACGCCGTACCAGCCCGAGGTCAGCCAGGGGACGCTCCAGGCGATCTTCGAGTTCCAGACGTTCGCGGCGATGCTCCTCGGCATGGACGTCGCGAACGCCAGCATGTACGACGGCGCGTCCGGGACCGCCGAGGCGGTGCTGATGGCGCGGCGTCTCAAGGGCGACCGCCGGCGCATCCTCGTCGCGCGCAGCCTCCACCCGCACTATCGTCAGGTGATCGCGACGTATCTCCGCGGGCTCGGTGACCTCGTCGTCGAGGAGGTTCCGTTCGGGGCCGACGGTCGCCTCGATGCCGCCGAGCTGCGGGACCGCCTCGGGGCCGATGCCCTGTGCGTCGTCGTCGGCCAGCCCAACGTCTTCGGCGTCGTCGAGGACGTCGCCGCGATAGCGGCCGCCGTGCACGACGCCGGCGCGCTGGTGGTCACCGCGACCGCGGAAGCCGTGGCGCTCGCGATGTTGCGCTCGCCCGGGTCGGCGGGCGCCGACATCGCGGTGGCCGAGGGGCAGAGCTTCGGCCTCGGGGCTTCGTATGGCGGCCCGGGGGTGGGACTCTTCGCGACCCACGAGCGCCACGTGCGGGCGATGCCGGGACGCATCGTCGGCGAGACCGTCGACGCCAACGGGCGCCGCGGCTACACGCTGACGCTCGCCACCCGCGAGCAGCACATCAGGCGCGAACGCGCGACCTCGAACATCTGCACGAACCAGGGCCTCTGCTCGCTGGCCGTGACGGTGCACCTGTCGATGCTCGGCCGCCAGGGCCTGCGGCGGCTCGCGCAGACGAACTGGCAGGCGGCGCATGCGACCGCCGCGCGTCTCGAATCGGCCGGGGTGCGGCTGCGCTTCCGCGGCACGTACTTCAACGAGTTCGTCGTCGAGGCGCCCGAGGTCGCGGCGCGGTGGGAGTCGGTGGCCGCGGACGAGGGCCTCGTCGCCGGCTTCCCGCTCGGACGCTGGTATCCCGAGCTCGACGGCACGCTGCTCGTCTGCGTCACGGAGGTGCATCGTCCGGAGCAGGTCGACGTGCTCGTGCGCGTCCTCGGGCGCGAAGGCCGCGCACGCGCGGCGGGGGGACGCTGAGATGCTGCTCGACGAGCCCCTCATCTTCGAACGCAGCGCGAGCGGGCGCGAGGGATGGGCCGTGCCGGGCGAGGGCGAGGGGCCGGCCTTCGGGTTGCCGCCCGAGCTGCGCCGCGAGGACGATCTCGCGGGCTTTCCCGAGGTGGGTGAGCTCGAGGTGCTGCGCCACTTCGTGCGTCTCTCGCAGTGGAATCTGAGCGCGGCGACGACCCTGTATCCGCTCGGCTCGTGCACGATGAAGTACAACCCGGCGGTCAACGAGGAGATCGCGCGCATCCCGGGCTTCGCCAGGCTGCACCCGCTCGTCCCGGACGCGCTCGCGCAAGGTGCGCTCGCCGTGATCGACGCCCTCGAGCACGCGCTGCGCGCCGTGAGCGGGCTCGACGCCGTCTCGCTCCAGCCCGCCGCGGGCGCGCAGGGCGAGCTGCTCGGCATGCTCCTCGTGCGCGCCCATCACGTCGATCGCGGCGATGCCCGGCGCCGCGTGCTCATTCCCGCGAGCGCGCATGGCACCAACCCCGCGAGCTCGGCGCTGTGCGGCTACGAGGTGACGGAGGTCCCGGTCAACGCCCGCGGTCTCCTCGAGCCCGAGAGCGTGGCGGTCGTGATGGACGAGTCGGTTGCCGCCCTCATGGTGACGAACCCGAACACGCTGGGGCTCTTCGAGGAGAACATCGAGGCCGTGGCCCGCGTCGTTCACGAGCGCGGCGGCCTCGTCTACATGGACGGCGCGAACATGAACGCGCTGCTCGGGGTCGCGAAGCCGGGCGACATGGGCGTCGACGTCATGCAGTTCAACCTGCACAAGACGTTCTCGACGCCGCACGGCGGGGGCGGGCCGGGGGCCGGCCCGGTGGCGGTCCGGGCGACCCTCGAGCCGTTCCTGCCGACCCCGCGTCTCGTCCGTCGCGACGACGGCTACGCGTGGAGCGACGACGCGCCGAAGAGCGTCGGCCGCGTGCGCTCCTTCTACGGCAATTTCGGCATCCTCCTGCGTGCGCTGGCGTACGTCGAACGCCTGGGCGGGCCCGGGCTGACCGACGTCACGCGGCTCGCCGTGCTGAACGCGAACTACCTGCGTGCGCGCCTGCGCCCGAGCTACCACCTCGCGTACGAGACCCCGTCGATGCACGAGTGCGTCTTCTCGGATCGCACGCTCACCGAGCAGGGGGTGACGACGCTCGACGTTGCAAAGCGGCTCCTCGATCACGGCTTCTACGCGCCGACCATCTACTTCCCGCTGGTCGTGAAGGGCGCGCTCATGATCGAGCCCACGGAGACGGAGAGCCTCGCCACGCTCGACACCTTCGTCGCAGCGATGGAGTCGATCGCCGAGGAGGCGCGCACCGACCCGGCGCGGCTGCGCACCGCTCCGCATCGCACGCGGCTTGCCCGCCTCGACGAGACGCGCGCCGCGCGGCGTCCCGTCCTGCGCTGGCGGCCCGGTGCAACCCCTGAACGGGACTAGTACATTTTGACTTCCGGGGGACCCGCGTGTAGCGTCGCCGCGCCGCTCGTGACGTCCGTCCTGAACACCAAGGTACTCGTGCTGAACCGGTCGTACATGCCGGTGCACATCACTTCGGTACGGCGCGCGTTGTCACTCCTCTACCAGGACGTCGCGCACGCGGTGGACGTCCAGTATCGGACGTTCGATTTCGAGAGCTGGGCCGACCTGGCGGCGGAGGAGGAGGCGGTCGGGCTCATCGATCGCGCCATCCGGGTTCCGCGGGTGATCCTGCTCCTCGCCTACGACCGGATGCCGCGGCGTCACGTCCGCTTCAGCCGGTACAACATCTACGCGCGCGACCAGAACCAGTGCCAGTACTGCGGCCGGCAGTTCGCGCGCGCCGAGCTGAACCTCGATCATGTCGTGCCGCGCTCGCAGGGCGGGGCGTCGACGTGGGAGAACGTCGTCTGCTCCTGCCTGCGCTGCAACCGCGTGAAGGGCGGGCGCACGCCGGTGCAGGCGGGGATGAAGCTGATCCGCCTCCCGTATCGGCCACAGTGGACGCCGTTCATGCTCGAAGCCTTCAGTCTCCGACGCCACAAGGAATGGCTGCCGTTCCTCTCCGGCGTCGATGCAGCGTACTGGAACACGGAGCTCTCGCGCTGACGCGAGGGGCGCCGGCCTGGTTCGGGCGGCGGAGGGGAAGTGGATGCGGATCAAGCAACTCGAGCTGAGCGGGTTCAAGTCGTTTCGGGACCGCACCGTCGTCGAGCTTCGTCAGGGCGTCACGGCCATCGTCGGACCGAACGGCTGCGGCAAGTCGAACGTCGTCGACGCCATCCGCTGGGTGCTCGGCGAGCAGAGCCCGAAGCACCTCCGCGGCGACGCGATGGAAGACGTCATCTTCGCGGGCAACGCCGACACCGGCCCGCTCGGCATGGCCGAGGTGTCGCTGCTCATGGAGCGCAGCGACGAGGACCTCTTGCGCGCGGCCGAGGAGCGCGCGGAGGGCGTCGGTGGCGGCGAGCAGCTTCCGCCGGAGCTCCAGCGTGCGAGCGAGGTGCTCGTCACCCGGCGCTATTTCCGCTCCGGCGAGTCCGAGTACTTCATCAATCGGGTACCGTGCCGCCTGAAGGACATCACCGAGCTCTTCCTCGGCACCGGCGTCGGCACGAAGGCCTACGCGATCATCGAGCAGGGTCGTGTCGAGCAGCTCGTCAATGCCAAGCCGGAGGAGATGCGCCTCTTCATCGAGGAGGCCGCGGGCACGACGCGCTTCCGCGCCCGCAAGGTCGCCGCGGAGCGCAAGATGGAGCGCACGCGCGACAACCTCGTCCGCGTGCAGGACGTGCTCTCCGAGCTCGAGCGCCAGATGGCGTCGCTCCAGCGTCAGGCGCGGCGCGCCGAGGAATACCATCGCATCAAGGGCGAGCTGCGCGAGCTCGATCTCCGCGTCATGGCCACCCGCCGTCAGACCTGGGTGGCCGAGGCTACGGCGCTGGGCTCCGCGATCGTCGAGCTCCAGGCGGAGGAGGCGACGCTGCACGAGGAGCTGCGTCGCAGCCAGGACGCGAGCGACGTCGCGCGTGCGAAGCGGCAGGAGACCGAGGCGCGGCTGCGTGCGGTCGACGCGGAGCTCACCGAGCAGCGCGTCGCCGCGCGCGAAGCGGCGGCACGCAGCGACGCCCTCGCCACACGGTATCGCGAGCTCACCGAGCGTGCGGCGGCCGCTCGGGCGGAGGTGGCCGCGCTCGAGGACCGCCGGACGCAACTCGAAGCGCTGGGCGAAAGGGCCTCGGCCGACGCCGCGCGCCTGACCGAGGAGCTGGCCATGGCGGAGAGCGTCCGCAGCGCCGCGGAGCAGCGCCTGGCCGCGCTCGCGGCCGACGGGGCGCCGCTCGAGCTGGCCGTGGAAGAGGCGAAGGACGCCGTCGTGCAGGCACAGGCCGAAGAGGCGCGGCTACGCAACCTCGTCGAGGCGCTGCGCCGCCGACGCGAGGAGATCGCGGGCCAGCGTCTGCGGCTCGAGGAAGAGCAGGCCGCGCTGGGCCGTCGTCTGGAAGACAACGCTGCGGCTCGCGAGCACGTGCGCCGGCACATCGCCGAGCTGAGCGAGGCGCTCCGTGCCACGGAGACCGCCCGGGCGCAGCACGCGGAGCGGAGCCGCGTGCTCGCCGAGGACGAGGCGCGTGCGGCGACGATCCTCGAGGGCGAGCGCCGCGAGCTGACGCAGCTGCGTTCGCGCGCCGATTCGCTGCGCGAGCTGCAGACCCGCTACGAGGGATGTACGCGCGGCGTCGCCAGCCTGCTCGAGCGTGCCCAAGGCGGCGCTGCCCTGCTGGCCGGGGTCCTGCGGGTGCCGGCGGAGCTGGAACGCGCGGTGGCCGCGGCACTCGGCGCGCGGCTGGGACAGGTCGTGGTCACGGATACCGACGCCGCCGTCGCGGCCGTGCGTTGGCTCCAGGAGAGCAGCGGCGGCAGCGCGACCGTGCTGCCGAACGATCCCGAGCGACGGGCCACGGTGATCGTGCCGCCCGGCCGTCGCCTGGTCGACGCCATCGAGGTCGATCCGGCGCACTGGGGTCTCGCCGAAGGCCTCCTCGGCGGCGTGCTGCTCGCCGACGACCTCGACGACGCGCTCCGCCAGTGGCGCGACGCCGCCCATCCCGCCACCGTCGTCACCCTTGCGGGCGAGGCCATCGACCCGCTTGGGGCGATCTCCGGCGGCAGCGAGCCCCCGCTCGAGGAGACGTTGCTCGCCCGTGCGCGCGAGCTGCGCGAGCTCGACGCGGCCGTCGCCGCCGTCGACGCGCGCGTGCAGGACGCGGAGATCCGGCTGCGTACCCTGCGCGGCGACCTGAGCGCGGTCCGCAGCGCGCTCGCGGCCGAGGAGGAGCGGCTGCAGTCGCTGCGCCTGGAGCAGCTGGGCGTCGACAAGGACCGCGAGCGGCTCGAAGAGGAGCACGCGCGAATCACCGCGGAGCTCGAGATCGGCGCGCTCGAAGCGAGCGGTCTCGCCGGCACCGACGAGCACGTCGCCGAGGAGCTGTCGGCTTACGGCACCGCCCACGGTGCCGCCGTGGCGGCCGTCGATGAGCATCGCGCCCATCTCGTCTCGCGGCAGGAGGCTCTCACGACCTGGCGCGCCGACTACACCCAGGCGGAGCAGGTGCGGACGGAGCGCGCCGTCGAGGCGGTCGCGGCGGCGGGTCGCCATCGCGCGGCACAGGACGAGATCGCTCGGGTCCGCAGCGCGCTGGGTGAAGTGTCGGGCCGCGTCACGGCGGTCGCGGAAAGCGCAGCCGCGGCCGATGCCGGCGCTGCCGGCGCTGCCGCGGAGGCCGAGGAGACCGCTGCACGGCGGGCCGAGGCCGAGCGCCGTGCTGCGGCGCTCGACGCCGAGCGCGGTGAGCTTCTCGCGGAGCTCGAGCGCGCCGAAGCGGCCATGACCGCCGACGACCTCGACCGCCGCGCGTCGCACGAGCGTCTCGAGAGCGTGCGGGCGGCGCGGGGCGAGCGTGAGGTTGCCGCCGCGGAACGGCGTGTCGCCCTCGAGCAGCTTGCCGAGCGCCTGGCGGAGCGCTGGGACCTCGGGCTGGAAGCGCTCGACGACGTCGTCGTCGCCGAGGCCGAGGTCGTCGAGACCGACGCGACCCGCGTGGACGAGCTGCGCGCGCGCCTCGTCCGCCTCGGCGACGTCAACCCGGGCGCGCTCGCGGAGCTGGAAGAGGTACGGGAGCGGCATGGCTTCCTCGCCAACCAGCGGGCGGATCTCGAGAACTCCCTCGAGGACCTGCGGCAGACGATCGGCAAGCTGACCCGCGCATCGCGCCAGCGGTTCGAAGAGACGTTCTACGCCGCCAACGCCAAGCTGGCGACGGTCTTCCCGAAGGCGTTCCCCGAGGGCCAGGCACGCCTCGAGCTCGTGCCGGGGGAGGATGAGGACGCCGAGGCGGGGGTCGAGATCGTCGTGCAGCTGCCGGGCAAGAAGCTCCAGTCCCTGAGCCTGCTCTCCGGCGGCGAGAAGGCGCTCACGGCGACCTCGCTCGTGTTCTCCCTGTTCATGATCCGTCCGACGCCGTTCTGCCTCCTCGACGAGGTGGACGCGCCGCTCGACGAGGCCAACATCGGCCGCTTCAACATGCTGGTCGACGAGATGGCCGAGACGTCGCAGTTCGTGCTGATCACGCACAACCGGCGGACCATGGAGGTCGCCGACACGCTCTACGGCATCACGATGGAGCAGGCGGGCGTCTCCAAGGTCGTGTCGGTGCGGCTGAGCGAAGCCGCCTGAGTCGCGCGACGACGAACATGGACACCGGGACGCTTCTCGTTGCGGCGGGCGTCGCCGTCCTGGCCGTCGTGCTCGCCGTCATCCTGGTGCGGCACCGGGGCGGGAGACTCGCGTCGTCCCCGGAGGCAGCGCCGCCCGCCCTCGGCGGTGCGGAACGCCTGCGACGCGGGCTCCTCGCGACCCGGGAGCGGTTGCTGGGGCAGATCGATGCGGTTCTCGGACGTGGGCCGCGTCCGCTCGAGGCGATCCTCGCCGATCTCGAGGAGGTGCTCATCGCGGCCGACGTCGGCGTGCCGACGACCGCGGCGCTGCTCGAGCACGTGCGCGCGGCGGCCGCCGGGAGCGCCGATCCGGCGGTGATCCGCGATCTCCTGCGCTGCGAGATCGCGGCGCTCGTCGAGACGGCCCCTGCGCCCCTTCCCAGCGCGACGCCATGGGTGACGCTGGTGGTCGGGGTCAATGGGGTGGGCAAGACGACCACCATCGGCAAGCTCGCCACCCATCATACCCAGGAGGGGCGCAAGGTCCTGATCGTCGCGGCGGATACCTTCCGGGCGGCGGCGATCGAGCAGCTGACGGTATGGGCCGAGCGCAGCGGCGCCGACCTGGTGCGGCACGCCGCCGGGGCGGATCCTTCGGCGGTGGTCTACGACGGCATACGTGCCGCCGTCGCCCGGGGCATCGACGTCGTCCTCGTGGACACGGCTGGACGCCTGCACACGCGCTCCCCGCTCATGGACGAGCTCAAGAAGATACGCCGCGTGATCGCTCGGGAGCTGCCCGGCGCTCCGCACGAAACGTTGCTCGTCCTCGATGCCACCACCGGCCAGAATGCGCTGAACCAGGCGCGGACGTTCGGCGAGGCAGTGGAGGTGACGGGGGTCGCACTGACGAAGCTCGACGGAACCGCACGGGGGGGAATCCTCCTGGCGCTACGCCACGAGCTCGGCCTGCCGGTGCACTGGATCGGCGTCGGCGAAGCGCCAGACGATCTGCGCCCGTTCGATCCCGCCGCCTTCGTCGCGGCCGTCCTGGGGAGCGCCGACGGCCGGTAGGCTGGTCGCTACGGACGACTTGGCGTAGGAGCGTCCAATGACCCGCATCGACGATCCGCCCGGATGGGACGAGGCGGCGGCGCTCGAGGAGCTCCGCGAGCGCCTCGTCGAAGCCGAGCGCGTCTGCGGGGAGCTCCGGCAGCGCGTCGCGGCGCTGGAGCACGAGCGGGCGGTGGTGCGAGCCCGTCTCGGCAGCCTTCTCGAGCTGCTCGACGTCCTGCGCCCCTCCTGACCCGTCCCTGCATTGCAGGCTTCGGAACGATCGACTACAAGTCGCCCGGGATCTCGCCGGGTTGGATCGCGCTGGGGGGCGGTCGTCGTCACCGGTGGGGTCACGACGAATCACACCGATCCCATCCGGGCGGCAGGCGCGGGTGGGTGCCGACGTCAGGGGACGGGGCGGGGTGGTGCAGGACACAGACTCGAACCACGGAGACGTGGCGCGGATCGTATGACGCACGAGAAGGCCGCCCAGCGATCGTCCGAGGATCGCTGCCGGCCGGAGGGGCGCTAGGCACCATCAGTCGACCTCGTCCTCCAGGAGGCCACCCCGGCCGATGGGGGACGATCAGCGAGAGAGCAAGCGGGCGCTGCGGCGCTCGCTGCAGGCGCGTCCGGCAGCTTCGGGCCGTGCGGTGTCGGATGCGGTGTCGCGTTTGGCGTGCGAGCGCCTGGTGCGCCTGCGGCATGTCGTCGAAGCGCGGGCCGTGGTCGCCTATGCGGCCCTCGACGGGGAGATCGATCTGCGCCCGGCGCTGGGGTACGTCGCGGCCCCGGCAATGTTCTGGCCGTGTCTCGATGGCGAGACGCTCCAGTTCCGGAGCGCCGCGCTACACGAGCTGAGGCCGAGCGGGTGCCACGGGCTTCTCGAGCCCGCCGGCGGCGCTCGGTTGACTGGGTCGGGGGCCGGCGTCGTCTTCCTCGTTCCGGGCGTGGCCTTCGATCCGGCCGGCGCACGCCTCGGGCGCGGCGCCGGGATGTACGATCGTGCCCTGTCCGCCTTTCCCAGTGCTGTCCGCATCGGGGTGACCTGTGAGGCGCGACTGCGTCCCACACTGCCGACCGACCGATGGGACGTTCCCATGCATCTCGTGGTCACGGAGTCCCGCCTGCTGGGACGCGGAGCCACGCGGAGCATGTGCAAGGAGACCCATTCATGATCACCTGGACGATCCTGGCCGCCGTGGCCGGCGTCGCCGTCGGGGCGCTCGTCGCTTTCGCCCTCGATCGCGCGCGCCGGCAGCGAGCCGCGCAGGCAGAGACCAGCGCGCGGGCGAATGCCCAGCGCCTCCTCGAAGACGCGCGGCGCGAGGCCGAGGGCCACCGCCGCGAGGCCGAGCTGGGCGCCAAAGACGTTCTCATGCAGGCGCGCAGCGAGGCGGAACGCGAGGCGCGGGAGCAACGTCGGGAGCTGAGCGCCCAGGAAGCGCGGCTCGCCCAGAAGGAGCAGGGCATCGATCGGCGCCTGGAGGGGATCTCCCAGCGAGAAGCGGACATCGAGAAGCGCGAGGAGGGCGTCCGACGCCGCGAGCAGCAGACCGAGGCGCGCAAGGCCGAGGCCGATCGTCTCGCCGACGGCCTGCGTACGAAGCTCGAAGAGGTGGCAGGCCTCACCCGCGACGAAGCCCGCGAGCAGCTGCTCACGCAGATGACGGAGGAGGTGCGGGGCGAAGCCGCGAAGTACGTGCGGCAGATCGAGATGGAAGCGCGGGAGGAGGCCGACCGCAGGGCCAAGAAGATCGTC
Organism: bacterium; assembly: GCA_026129405.1. Lineage (NCBI taxonomy): Bacteria > bacterium. The sequence goes on along the minus strand of JAHCID010000003.1, from coordinate 521,700 downwards.
TCGATCGCGATCGAGCGGCTCTCCGGGGAGTTCGTCGCCGAGCGCACCGTCAAGGTCGTGGCGCTGCCGAGCGACGACATGAAGGGACGCATCATCGGGCGGGAGGGTCGCAACATCCGCGCCATCGAGGCCGCCACGGGCGTCGATCTCATCATCGACGACACCCCGGAGGCGGTGGTGATCTCGTGCCACAACCCCATCCGTCGTGAGCTGGCGAAGCTGGCGTTGGATCGTCTCATCTCCGACGGGCGCATCCACCCGGGGCGGATCGAGGAAGTCGTCCGCAAGGCGGAGCAGGAGCTCGAGGAGAGCATTCGCGAGGCGGGGCAGCGTGCAGTGATCGAGCTCGGACTCCACGGCATCCACCAGGAGCTGGTGCGCCTGGTCGGCATGCTGAAGTACCGCTACAGCTACGCCCAGAACGTCCTCGGGCACTCGATCGAGACGGCCTTCATCGCGGGTGCCCTGGCGGCGGAGCTGGGGCTCAACGTCAAGCAGGCGCGCCGGGCAGGTCTTCTGCACGACATCGGCAAGGCGCTCACGCACGAGGTCGAGGGCTCGCACGCGATCGTCGGCGGCGAGATCGCGCGCAAGTACGGCGAGTCCGCGAAGATCGTCAACGCGATCGCGGCGCACCACGAGGAGGTGAAAGCGGAGACGATCTTGGCACCCCTGGTCGACGCGGCGGATGCGTTGTCGGGCGCGCGCCCCGGGGCGCGGCGCGAGGTGCTCGAGAGCTACGCGAAGCGGCTCGAGGACCTCGAGCGGATCAGCAATTCGTTCCACGGGGTCGAGCGCTCGTTCGCGGTGCAGGCAGGGCGCGAGCTGCGGATCATCGTCGACCCGGGGTCGGTGCCGGATGACCAGACGTCGATGCTGGCGCGTGACATTGCCAAGCGGATCGAGCAGGAAATGGCGTATCCGGGGCAGATCAAGGTGACCGTGATCCGCGAAACGCGCGCGAGTGAGATCGCCCACTGACGATGCGTATCCTGTTCCTCGGCGACGTCGTCGGCCGCCCTGGCCGGCGAGCGATCGCTCGCATCATTCGCCGCCTGACCAGCGAGGCGGGCGTGGAGTTCGTCGTCGCGAACGGCGAGAATGCCTCGAACGGCAAGGGGCTCAATGCCCGTGGGGCCGAGGAGCTCCAGGACGCCGGGGTCGACGTCGTCACGTCCGGCAATCACATCTGGCAGCATCGTGACATCATTCCGTACATGGGCGAGAACGCCCGCATCCTGCGACCGCTCAACTTCGCCCCCGACGTCCCGGGGCGGGGCTGGGTCGTGCGCGAATCGCGTCGCAGCGGCGTGCCGGTAGCCGTGATCAATTTGATCGGCCGTACGTTCATGGCGCCCGCCGACTGCCCGTTCCGCGCGGTCGACGGCATCCTCGAGGAGGTCACGGCGCAGGCGCGTGTCGTCCTCGTCGACATGCACGGCGAAGCGACCTCGGAGAAGGTCGGCATGGGGTGGTTCCTCGATGGCAGGGTGTCAGCGGTCTTGGGAAGCCACACGCACGTCCAGACGGCGGACGAGGCGATCCTGCCGAAAGGCACCGCCCATTTGAGCGACGCCGGCATGTGCGGTCCCGAGCGTTCGATCCTCGGCGTCCGCCCGGATCAGGTGCTCGACCGGTTCCTGCATCAGATGCCCGGGCGGTTCGACGTCGCCGATGGCGGCCCGGTCTTGGTGCAGGGT
>JAHCID010000003.1:300000-512500 GCA_026129405.1 bacterium | reverse complement strand
CGCTGTGGAATGAGGACCCGCGTTCCTCAAGGGAGGTGGTCTGCATGAGTCGATTGGTGTTGATGGGTGGCATCCTACTGGCAACCATTGCTGCCGGGAATGCGGTTGCCGCCGGAAAGGCGAATCCGATGGTCGTGATCGCGACGTCAATGGGTGAGATAAAGGTCGAGCTGTATGCCGACAAGGCGCCAGAAACGGTGAAGAACTTCCTTGCCTACGTGAAAGCCGGCTACTACGACGGAACGATCTTCCACCGCGTCATCCCGGGCTTCATGGTGCAGGGGGGCGGGCTCACCGCAGACATGCGCGACAAACGCGAAGGGCAGCTGGCGCCCATCAAGAACGAATCCGCGAACGGCCTTCGAAACGACACGGGCACGCTCGCCATGGCACGGACTTCGGTTCCCGACAGCGCGACGTCGCAGTTCTTCATCAACACGAAGAACAACGACTTCCTGAACCGGGAGAGAGCCCAAGACGGCGTGGGCTACGCGGTATTTGGTAAGGTCGTAGGCGGGATGGACGTGGTTCAGAAGATCGAGAAGGTACAAACCACCACGCGCGGTCAGCACCGCGACGTGCCGACCGAGGCCGTCACGATCAAGTCAGCGAAGATCGTCGAGGAGTAGCGCCGCCGTTTCAGATCGGCGGCGGCGTGAATCCGCCGTCGTCGGTCGCCGGCGGCGCAACCTCGGGATACGGGTCGGCGGTCTTGTCGCCAGAGATGTCGGGGCCGGTGAGGTACCAATCTCCGGAGAAGCCGCGCTCGAGAAGCGCCTTCGGCTCGCTCATGTCACTGCCTCCGGACATGACGATCGATTCCGCGGCGGCGATGACACTGAGGCTGGCGAAGGTGAACTTGCAGAGCAAGTAGCCCTGAACGCAGCGCGAGGCGACGAACGCGGAGCTGATCGGCATGACGTTCGCCAACATTGCTGCTGTCGTATAGAAAGCACGCGCGCTGGGAGCCCGCTCTTCCCACGTTATCGCGGATGCCGACGGCACCCCGGCCGCCAGGACGCCGGCCGTCGCGACCGCACACAGCAGCTTCTGAGCACTCCGCATCAGAATCCCTCCTCGCCGATTGGCCTCGGTCCGTCTAGCGCGTTCGCGGCGCGCGCCGCAAGACGGCGGGCGTCACGGTCACGAGGTGGGTCAAAAGCCCGACCCGCGCACGCCGAGTCAACGACGCTGCTCGATCTTCTTGCCGTAGGTAACCTCTCCCTTGTCGACGCGAAGAGAGAACCCGCACTCGGGGTCGGTGCATGCCCACGCCTTGAAGATCACGGCGGCGCCTTCCTGCCCATAATCCGAGAGAGGGAGCAGCACTCCCTCATTGCACTTCTGGCACCTGGGAAATTCCATCAGCCACTCCCTCACGACAAGCCGGCCCAGCGAGGCAGGCAGGTGGTCTGCCGATCTCGCCGACTTAAACAAACAGGTGCCGGGAAATCAAGCGCTTGCGAGGTCGCGTCCGACGGCGAATGCCCCCGAGAGGAATCGAACCTCTACCCCAGGCTCCGGAGGCCTGTGTGATATCCATTTCACCACGGGGGCGGGCCGGGTGGGGCGTCGGCTGGTATCACAGCGCGCTGCGAGCGTCCACCGGCTCACGGTTGGACGCTTGGGGATTCGCCCAGCGACGGCGCGGAGTTGACTTCCCCCGGGCCCAAAACTAATGTGCTGCGTTTCCGAGTGGATCGGAGTGGAACGCAGCTGATCAGCCCTGGGCGGTAGCCAAGCTGGCAAGGCACCGGACTTTGGATCCGGCAGCGAAGGTTCGACTCCTTCCCGCCCAACTCGGTGTGAAGGCTCCAAGAAACCGGTGAAGGACGAGATCAAACTCTTTACGGGCAACTCGAATCGCCCGTTGGCCGAGGCCATAAGTCGCTATGTCGGGGTTCCCCTCGGCGGCGCCGAGATCGGGCGGTTCAGCGACGGAGAGGTCCAGGTCGAGATCACCGAGAACGTCCGCGGCGGGGATGTGTTCGTCGTGCAGTCGACCTCGATGCCGACGAACGACAACATCATGGAGCTCCTGCTGATGCTCGACGCGTTCAAGCGAGCATCGGCGAAGCGCATCACCGCCGTGATCCCGTACTACGGGTACGCGCGACAAGATCGCAAAGTGGCGCCCCGCGTTCCTATCAGTGCGAAGCTGATCGCCGATCTCATTACCGCTGCCGGCGCATCGCGAGTCCTCACGGTCGACCTGCATGCCGGACAGATTCAGGGCTTTTTCAACGTGCCCGTCGACAACGTGTACGCTACGCCAGTTCTGCTCCAGTATGTGCGCGAGTGTCTCGGTGACCGCCCGGCTACGGTAGTGTCGCCCGACGCGGGCGGCGTCGAGCGGGCGCGCGCATTCGCGAAGCGCCTCGACGCCAACCTTGCAATCATCGACAAGCGTCGTGCGCGTGCGAACGAGGTCGCGGAGATGCAGATCATCGGCGACGTCGGTGATCGCGTCGCCGTGATCGTCGACGACATCATCGACACCGCCGGGACGTTGTGCACCGCGGCGGACGCCGTGCGGGCGGCTGGCGCATCGCGCGTATTCGCATGCGCCACCCATGCCGTGCTCTCCGGTCCCGCAACCGGCCGGATCGAGAACTCCGGAATCGACGAGCTCGTCGTTACCGACAGCATCCCGATCCGGTCCGAGGTCGCCAAGCTCACCAAGCTGAAGGTGCTCTCCGTCGCGTCGCTTCTCGGCGAGGCCATCCGCCGGACGCACGACGAGGCGTCGATCAGCTCGCTCTTCATCTGACTGGACAGGGACGGTCTTCATGCAAACGGTTGAGATCACCATCGAGCGGCGAACGGAGCGGGGGAAGGGGCCGATGCGACGCCTGCGTGCCGCCGGCAGGGTGCCGGCGATCCTCTACGGCCCCAACCGCGAGACGGCCGCGATCGTATGCTCGCATGAGCAGGTCGAGCGTCGGCTGGCGCATCTCGAGGGATCGCATCTGATCCGTCTGGTGCATGCAGGCGGCGCGGCCGACGCGGAGATCCACGAGCGCATGGTGCTCGTGCGTGACATGCAACGTCACCCGGTCACGGGCGCCGTGTTGCACGCCGACTTCTTCGAGGTCGATCTCACCGAGCGGCTCCGCGTGTCGGTGCCGCTCCACTTCGTCGGCAAGGCTGCTGGCGTCGTCGCGGGCGGCATTCTCCAGCCGGTGCTGCGCGAGGTGGAGGTCGAGTGCCTGCCGACCGAGATCCCCGAGTTCATCGAGGTCGACGTGTCGCCGCTCGGCATCCACGACGCCATCCATGCGGGCGATCTGAAGCTGCCGGAAGGAACCTCCATCGCTGGCGACGTCACGTCGACGGTCGTGACGGTGCTGCCGCCCACGGTCGAGGCCGCCGGCGGCCAGGGGGCTGCCGAAGGTGGCGAAGCCGGCACCGAGGCCAAGGCCGAGTCGAAAAAAGGTGGCGAGGGGGCGGGGTGATCGCGCGCATCCACGCATCGGTTCGCAACGTGACGGACCTTCATCATCTCGCCGGGAAGGCGAATGCAGGCGCCATGGGCGCCCAGAACCGTGTCAATCGACGGGAGGCAGCGGATGGCGGATCGCCGCTATGAAACGCTCATCCTGATCCATCCTGACCAGGGTGAGGCCGGAGCCAAGGAGCTCCTGGCGCGCATCCGGACGCTCATGGAGGATCAGGGAAGCACGATCAGCCAGGTCCAGGAGTGGGGCCTGCGCGAGTTGACGTACTTCGTCGCCAAGCAGAAGCGGGCATTCTACGTTCTGTTCGAATACCGTGCGACGCCGAAGGCCCTGACCGAGATCGAACGCAACCTGAAGATCATGGACCCCGTCCTGCGCTTCGTGTCCGTGCGTCAGGCCGAGAACGCTCCGCCCGCGCCCCTCCGTACCGTGCGTCGGCCGGACCGTGAGGACGGCGCCGAAGGCGGCGACGAGCTCGGCGCCGACGGCGAGATGGAGATGATGAGCGAAGGGGAGGGCTCCTGATGGCGAAGGAACGCGCAGCAGGGGGGCGTCCCCCTCGCCGGCGGGGCATGGGGCGACGCAAGGTCTGCCGCTTCTGCGCCGACCGCGCCCTCCTGATCGACTACAAAGATTCGCGCACGCTCGGCGGGTTCCTCACCGAGCGCGGCAAGATCATCCCGGCGCGCATCACGGGCAACTGCGCCCGCCACCAGCGCCGCCTCACCGTGGCCATCAAGCAGGCCCGCACCGTGGCGCTGCTTCCCTACACCACGGTCTATCCCTGAGGACGCACTTCCGATGCCGGTCGAACTGATCCTTCGCGACGACGTACCCAACCTCGGCAAGATCGGCGACGTGGTCCGGGTGAAGCCGGGCTACGCCCGCAACTTCCTCCTCCCGCGCGGGCTTGCGGTCGAGGCCAGCAGCAAGAACCTGCGCGTGCTCGAGCATCAGAAGCGCGTCATCGCGGTGAAGGCGGAGCGCGACCGCAAGGACGCAGAGGCCCGCGCCAAGCAGGTCGAGGGTATCACCCTGACCGTCCAGGCACGCGCGGGAGACGAGGGCAGGCTCTTCGGCTCGGTGACCAACATCGATGTCGAGCGGTTGCTCGCCGCCCGCGGTGTCCACGTCGATCGACGTCGCATCGAGCTCGACGAGCCGATCAAGCAGCTCGGAACCTACTCGATCGCGGTCGGCATCGGCCGCGACGTCCGTGCGACGATCCAGCTGACCGTCGAGGCCGCCGGCGACGAGGCCGCCGGGGGCTGATCCCCCGGGATGCGAACGGCAGGGAGCCTGGCGCTCCCAGCCGACGAATGGAGGCACGGCCGATGTTCACCCGCGAGGCCCTGGAGACGCGGGAAGCGGATGGCCTTGCGCCGTGGGCCATGGCGAGCCGGGATTCACGGGGACGACGTCTCCCCGAGCCCGAGCATCCGCTGCGCATGGCCTTCCAGCGGGACCGCGACCGTATCATCCACTCCACGGCCTTCCGGCGTCTGGAGTACAAGACCCAGGTCTTCGTGAATCACGAGGGCGACTACTACCGGACCCGCCTCACGCACACGATGGAGGCGGCCCAAGTCACCCGTACCCTGGCACGCTCCCTCGGGCTCAACGAGGACCTGGCGGAGGCGGTCGCCCTCGCGCACGACCTCGGCCATACGCCGTTCGGGCACGCCGGCGAACGCACCCTCGATCGCCTCATGGAGCCGTACGGCGGCTTCGAGCACAACGCCCAGAGCCTGCGTATCGTCGAGGTCCTCGAAGAACGCTACCCGAGCTTCCGTGGCCTGAACCTGACCTGGGAGGTCCGGGAGGGCATCGTCAAGCATTCGACGCGCTACGATCGGCCGCAGGTCCAGGAGTACGACGCCTCGCTCGCGCCCTGCCTCGAGGCGCAGATCGTCGATTTCGCGGACGAGATCGCCTACAACGCGCACGACGTCGACGACGGCCTCAAGTCCGGCATGCTCGACTCCGAGGATCTGGCGACAGTTCCCCTCTGGGCGGATGCGCTGGCTGCGGTCACCGCCGAGGCCGCCTCGGCACCCGCGACGATCCTGCACTATCAGGCCGTCCGGCGTCTGATCGACTGGATGGCGACGGACCTCACCAGTACGCTTCTCGAGCGCATCGACCGTGCGGGCATCACGTCCCTCGACGGCGTGCGCGCCGTGAAGCCCCGCCTGGTCGACTTCTCACCCGCCATGACCGCGAAGCACCAGGCGCTGAAGACGTTTCTCTACGACCGCCTGTACACACATCACCGTGTGACCCGGATGACGCAGAAGGCCGACCGCATCATGACGGCGCTCTTCGAGGTCTACATGCACGAGCCGCGGCAGCTGCCGCCGCACGTGCTCCGGCGCGTCCGGGAGAACGGGGAGACCGTGCCGCGCGTGATCGCGGACTACATCGCCGGCATGACCGACCGCTTCGCGCTCGAGGAGTACAAAAAGCTGTTCGACCCCTACGAGCGCGTCTGAGCGGATCCGGAGGCCGCGTGGATCGCGGCGCCGGGACGGCGATCCGCTGTGCGCCGGTCGCGGTACCTGGTCCGGTCCCGGCGGGCCCCTGAGCCATGCCGGCAAGCAGGCTCAGTCGACGTAGCCTAGCGCCTGCAACCGCTTGCGCTGCTCGTCGTCGACGACGGGCTCGCGCGCTGCGCCGGTCGCGGCAACGCCGGCGGGCGTCAGGCGCACACCGAGCGCGTACCGAGCCGCTGCCGGCGGGATCGGCAGCATGAGCACGCCGTCTCGTGCGGTCACCGGGCCGAGATCGATTCGCGCGTTCGCAGCGTCGCGGAACCCGCGTCGCCATGTGGCGAACCCCCACAGCGCCGGCATCGAACCCAACGATCGCAGGGTGAGCTCCGCCCGGTACGTTCCATCCGGCACGTGGAGCTCGACCGGCAGCGGCGGGGCGTCATCGGTCAGTGTGGCGACGCCCCGGCCGGTCCAGAACCAACCGGCGACGTCGAGGTCCGGCGCCGTGGTCGTCGGCCCCACCGGCCGGCAGCCGAGCTCGGCCTGGTCGGACAGGGTCCAGTACTCGGCGCGCAGCGTGACGCTGCCGTTCGGAGGGCCGTATCGCGCGGCGAGAAAGCTGCGCTCCGGAGCGTCGAGGCGGTCGGCCAGGGTTCGATCCAGGATGCCCATCAACCGGGGGCGCTGGCGGGGATGCAGCGCGTGCCGGAACGGCTCGTGAACACGGAAGAGGGCGCGGGCGCCCTCGCAATGCGCGTCGAGTGCGCCTGCCGGCCGAGCGCGCAGAAGATGCCCGTCGCTGCGCAGGCCGCGATACGTCTCCCATGCGAAGGCGGCCGCGTCGCGTCCGGCTTCCGGACGCAGCCGCCCGTCGGGCTCGAGCTGAACCCGGCCGTCGACGACGACGCCGGCCGGCAGCGGAACCCCGGCGGCGGCGGCGAGCGTCGGCATCACATCGACGTTCTCGGTGAACCGGGCGAGACGCTGTCCGGAGACGATGCCGGCCCCCGCCATGATCCAGGGGATGTGCTGCACGCCGTCGGCGAGGGTGTCCGTGTGCTCGAGCCGGCCCTGCTCGCCGAGCTCTTCGCCGTGATCGGCGGTGACGACGAGGAGTGTGCGCGCGAGGGCCGGATCGTCGCGCCGCAGGCCGGCGAGGAGCCGGCCGATGTGCTCGTCCATCGACTGGAGCAGCGTGTCGTAGACGTCGACCATGTGCCGGCGGTCGGCCGGCGTGAAGTCGGTCGCATCGCCGCGCGACCATAAGCGGCGGCCGGCGCCGAAGGTCGGCCAGCTGCCCGCATCGAAACGACGCTTCCAGTCGAAGGCCGGATCGAGGAAGGACGTCCGTCCCGGCGGGATGCGGCGGGGCAGGTGGGCGTCCATGAAGTGCAGGTAGAGAAATGTCGGCAGCGAGCGATCGCGGGCGTCCCAGAGCGCGAGGGCCCGGTCGACCACCTGGGTCGCATCGCCGTGCCCGTCGGCATCTTCGAAGGGCACCAGCTCGAGTGACGCGAAGCCGGCGCCGAAAGTGCTGTTCGCGACCACCCAGGGGTGTGCGCTGACGCCGAGGGTACGATAGCCGGCGTCGCGCAGCAGCGCCGGCAGCAGCACCGCCGTCGGATCGGGACGATTCCACGGGAACTCGCGCGGGTGCGCCTGGGGCTCGAACGAGCGCAGGACGTTCTCGTGATAGTAACGCCCGCTGGCCAGCTGGGGCATGGACGGTCGCGTCGCATGCGAGTTGGCATAGTGCCGCTCGAACACGACGCCGTCCCGCGCCAGCCCATCGAGCGCGGGGCTCGTCGGTCGCGGGTTGCCGTAGACGCCGAGGCGGTCCGCACGGGTGGTGTCGAGGAGCAGGAAGACGACGTCGGGTCGGCCGGCCGCGTATGCGACCCCGGGCCCGACCACGAGCAGCCCGAGGGCCACGAGGACGCGGAGCATGGATCGGGGGATGGTGCCACCAACTGCCCCGGAACGCGACTCGCCCGTGCCCGCTCGCGGCGCGGGATGCGAGCGCATCCGGCTCAGAGCGTGCGCAGCGCGACGCCGGCGGCGAATCCCTCGCGGATGGATTCGGCGATGCCCTGGAAGACCCAGCGCCCGTAGCGTCCGACGGCCAGCACGTCGGCCCGGCGCAGGGCGCCGGTCGCCTCCGCCACCCACGTCGATCCAGGCCATGACCAGGTGTAGGCGACGTCGATCCAGGTGGGGTCCACGACCTCGGCGTCGCCGATGAGGTCCCAGTCCTGGAGCTCGCGCACCACTGCCTCGGCGTATGCGCGGGTGGCCTCGGCATCGGGCTGCTCGCCGCCCACCCATGCCCGCTCGACGTAGATGGCGACCCGATCGTGCTGCGCGCGCGTCGCCGCCGGCAGGAAGGCGACGTCGACGTTGTCGTAGAAGCCGATGCGGTGGAAGCCCGCGCGGCTGTGCGGCAGGTATATCCAGTGGTCGCGCGGGCAGCGCTTGCCGCGCTGGGCCCCGACGTTCAGCACGAGCACCGACGTGAACGGATCGGGCGGCGCCTCGGTGGCGAGCGAGGCCATCTCGAGCACCCGGTTGAGTGGGAGCGTGGAGAGCAGCGTGTCGTAGCGCTGTGCGGTCCCGTCGGCGAAGTGTACGGCATGCTCCGCGAGCTCGATGCGTACGACGCGCTTGCCGTACTCGACGCATCCCGCCGCGGCCATCCGGCGCGCGAGCACGTCGAGCCCGCCGTCGGGATACGCGAACGTGGCATTGTAGCCGACGGCGGGGGTATCGGAGAGCGCGCCGCGGATGGCGAGCCCGAGATCGACGGGAGACTTGTAGGCGTCCTGCGGCGCGATGCGGTCGTAGAGGCCGGCCGTGTAGAGCCGATGGAACGGATCGAAGAAGCGCGCCGCCAACGTCGGCCCGAAGCTCTGCTGGAGCCACTCGCGCATCGTCCGCACGGGCCGCAGCGGCTGGGCCATCTCGGCCAGCGCCTGCGCTGCGACTTCGCCGCCGAGCCTCCGCAGGTGGTTCTGTAGGGGGTAGGGCACCGAGCCGCGCTGCGCCCGCGCCGCCGGCCGCAGGCGCAAAGGTTTACATAACGCTCCTTATCGGACGTTGCTGGCTTGCCATCCGCCCCAGCATCAATCCAGCTCCCTTTCTGACACCCCCAGCAACGCCTATGCCCCCGATGGGATATCATCCTCTGTATTCTCCCCGTCGATACTACGGTTGATGCTCGAAGGGCTCAAAGAAATCGAGCGCCTGCGTGCGATCCTGAGCCAGCTCTTAGTCGCCGCAGAGGCGCAACGCTACAACCCGACAGCGCTGCGCATCCTGGTGCGGCAGAAATGCCGCCAGGCGCTCCTTCTCGACGACCGCCTCGCCGAGCATGTGGCCAACGCGCCGGCGCCCGCCGTGCCCACCGACATCACGCCCATCCACCGCCCCGGCATTTCCTCGCCGCCGCGACCTTCGCTTGCCGCGCCGGCACCGCCCCTGTCCCTCCCCGCCCCCTCGCCTCAAGCGCGCCGCCCCCGCCGCCGATAGTCTCCTCGGGAGGCTCCCCCATGCACGTCCGCCTGCTTGGTACCGCGCTCATTACCCTCACCCTCGGCGCTGCTGCCCTCGGCCCCGCTGCCCCTCGCCCGCGCTACCTCGGCGTCACCAGCGGCCTCGCCCCGTCGTCGCTGGTCGCCCTGCGCTGGGCGCCGGAACCGTGCGCCATCGCCACCCCCTGTTGGTCGCTCCGCGCCCGCTACCGCTGCCGCCGCGGTCCCTCCCACGGCCGGTGCCCCGGCCGCACCGGCCTGCTGCGCGCCCGCACCGCGCACCCCGGCGACTTCGCCGGCACGCTTCGGATCGGCCGGCGCCGCTGCACGGTCTCCGGCTCGCTCACGACCCGGGAGCCCGACGTGCGGTTGTGGGAGACCGCGCCGCCGGCCGACGCACCGCGCGTCGTCGTCGCCCTCACCTGCGGCGAGGCGGACGACGGGGCGTTCGGATTCATCGGGGAGACGGCGCCCTAGCGGGCTCCCAGAAGCCGCGCGTCCGCGCCGCGACGACGAATAGCACCGCGACGCCCGCCGCGAACCCGATCCCGGCCCCGTCGTGCCACGGCGCCCCGACGGCCCATGCGCCGACCGCACCGACCGCGGCCGGCACCACGAACACCGCGGCTGCCGCCGCCAGCTCGGCCCCCGTCTCCGCCGCCCGTCCCAGTGTCGCGCGGGCCAGCGGCCACATGCCCAGCGCCACGACCACGAGCGCCGCGACGCCGATCGTTGCTAGCACCGGCGCATCATGCGCCGCGCGGGCGCCACCGCTGCACCGCCCGGGTCACGGCCACGTGCGCCGCGTGGCGGTCGGTGGCCGACAGCCGCGCCCATCCCACTCCGCGGGACGCCGTCGCATCCGGGCTCCGGTGGCGTCGGAGGCGACCCGGGGTCACTGCGCCGCGGCGTCAGCCGCCGGCGGCACGGCTGCGGGAGCCTCCGCGGGCGCTGCCGGAGGGCTCGCCGGTGTTGCCGCCGGGACGGCTCCGGATGGTGCCTTCGCCTCGAGGAACGCCCGTAGCGGACCTGCTGGCGCCTCGGCCAGCATCTCGCCGTAAATCGTTCGGACGCGCTCCGTGTCGCCGGCTGCTTCGGCGAGCCGCGCCTGGCCGAGCCGCGCCTCGACGCGGAACGGCCCGGGCATCGCCGCTGCCTGGTCGAAGGCATCGCGAGCGGCCGCGGCATCGCCGGACGCTTCGCGCGCCCGCCCGAGGCTCGCCAGCGCTTCCTGGCGCAGGTACTCGGTCTCGGGGCCTGCGGCCAGGTACTCGCCGTAGGCCGTGGCGGCGCCGGCGGCATCGCCGGCGCGCGCGAGCGCGTGGCCGCGGTAGAGGCTCGCGAGACGGCCGTACGGTGTACTGCCGTAGTCGGCGCGCACGCTGGCGAACCCCTCGGCGGCTTCGGCCCATCGGCTGGCCTCGAAGGCCTGATGCGCCGAGCGGAAGCGGATCGATGCGGCCTCGGCCTGACGACCGCGCCACCAGCCGATGCCGCCGGCCGCGAGCGCGAGCACGACGAGCGCGACACCGACGGCGACGAGCGTCGTCTGGTGCTCCTGTGCCCACGCCGCCGCCTGCGTCGTGAGGGTCTGGAACTCGTCGGGTTGCCGCAGTGCCTTGCGGTCGATCTTGACCCGTTCGCTCGTCGCCATGCGCCTCCAGCCAAGCTACATCTTATACTTGAAATCCTCGGGGGACATCTTCTCGAGGATCTCGGCCCATTTGTCGCGGGACACGTTCGACAGGTCCTGCTCTTTGCCCTCCTCCATCTGCTGGAGGACGCTCGATGCTTCGAGGACCGCCTTGGCGACGTAGATCGGGCTCTTCGTACGGAGTGCCAGGCTGATCGCGTCGGACGGCCGCGAGTCCATTTTCAGCTGCCGGTCGCCGACGCGCAGATAGATCATGGCGTAGTACGTGTTGTCGCGGAGCTCCGTGACCTCGACCCATTCGACGCTCGCGCCCAGCTCCTCGAGGAACGTGCGCAGCAGGTCGTGCGTCATCGGGCGGGCCATCTTGATGCCCTCGAGCTCCGTCGCCATCGAGGTGGCCTCGAGGAGCCCGATCCAGATCGGGAGGTTCAGCTTGTTGTCCGGGTCCCGGAGAATCACGATGGGTGTCTTGGTGACCGGATCGAGCGTCAGCCCTCCCACCGTCATCAGGATGAAATCCTCCCGATTCATGCAGTTTGCATCATGTCGAAGGCTCCCCGGGACGTCAATCGGATGAAGCCCGGGGCGGCGTCCGGCGCGGAGCCCTACCCCATCACCATGCGGTCGATGACGCGGTACAGCTGGTTCAGGTTCCGGCACTCCTCGACGATCGTGCAGTAGGGCGCGTAGCGGTCCATCTCGCTGTCGCCGAAGCCCCAGGTCATGCGGTTCTCCGGGTTGAGCCAGATCACCTGCTTCGCCCGCTGCTGGACGTCGCGCAGCACCCACTCGTGCGGCAGGTTGTAGTTGTTGCGGGCGTCGCCCAGCACGATGACCGTGGTCCGCTTGCTCACCGCGCCCAGGTAGTCGCGGTGGAAGCTGCGGAAGGCACGCCCGAAATCGGAGTGCGCATAGATGTTGATGAGATTGCCCTGGAGTGCCGCGTCGAGGGCCTGGCCGATCTCGCGATCCTGGAATATCTGCGTCACCTCGCCGAGATCGGCGACGAAGATGAAGCTGCGGACCTTCGAGTAGAGGTCCTGGAGCGCGTAGACGAACTGGAGCATGAAGCGCGAGACGTTGCGGACGGAGTCCGACACGTCGCACAGCACCATCACCTGCGGTCGCTCCTTGCGCTTCTTGTCGAAGACCACGCGGAACGGCACCCCGCCGTACTGGAGGTTCCGGCGCATGGTCTCGCTCGAGTCGAAGCGCCCGCGCCGGGCACGCTTGCGCCGGATCGCCACCACGTTGCGCAGGCGATGCGCGAGCTTCGTCACCGCCTCCTGCATGCGCCGGATCTCGTCCTCGGTGAGATAGAAGAAGCTCTTCTCGGCGAGCGTCTGGAGCCCCTGTCGATCCTGTCGGTTGACGTCGTGTCGGTCCAGCTCCTGCCGCACCATGCTGCGCAGCAGGTCCTGGAGGTCGCGCAGGCGGCGGTCGAAGTACCGCTCCAGGCGCTGCGCCATGTCCGGCGAGACGCCCTCGAGCTGCTGGCGCAGGCGGTCGAGCTCGGCGCCGACCTCGCCGAGGCCGAGCGCACCGGCGATGGCGTGGGTGAAGCGTCCTTCCTGGAAGCCGTGCTCGATCTGGCCGAGGTTCCCCTGCTCGGCGGCCTCGCGCAGCAGGCGCTCGAGCGCCCCCGAATCCGCACGCAGGAGCGCCCTGGCGAGCTCGGAGACGTCGATGCCCTTCTCCTCGAGGAGCTGCTCCAGCTGCTCGAGGAAATCCTGGAACTGCTCCGGGTCGAGGTCCATGGCGGCCTGGGTCGCCTGGGTGACGTCGCGGATCGTCTCGCCCATCCCCGTGAAGTACAGGTCGAAGAGCCGATCGAAGCTCGGCACGTCGACGCCGCGCTTCACGACCGCGGCGCGCAGTGCGGCGCGCACCGTCGCGCGGTCGTCGAGGCCGACGAGCGACAGGGCGCGGAACGCCTCCATCGTCTCGGAGAGCGAGACGCGGATGCCGTTGCGTCGGAGCAGGCCGGCGAACTCGACGAGCTTCGTGTCCATCGGCGTGCCCGCCGTCGCGCGCTAGTGGAGCGCGTCCTTGTCGCCGGCGGGGGGCGCGGCCTGCTTGGCCCGCTGGAGCGCGACGTACTCCTTCAGCTCCTGCTGGCCCTTGCGGATGTCGGCCTCGTACTTGAGGATCACCGACAGCGTATCGCCGACGAGCGCGTCGTCGAGGGTGTTGACGTTGAGCAGCATGAGCGCCCGCGCCCAGTCGAGCGTCTCGCTGATGCTCGGCACCTTCTTCAGGTCGAGCTTGCGCACGCGCTGGATCAGCGCGACGACCTCGCCGGCGAGCTGCTCGCTGATCCCCGGCGTCTTCAGCTGGACGATCGCGAGCTCCTGGGCCTTCTCCGGGAAGTCGACGTACAGATGGAGGCAGCGTCGCTTCAGGGCGTCGGACATCTCGCGGGCGTTGTTGCTGGTGAGGACGACGATCGGCTTGTGCTTGGCCTGGAGCGTCCCCAGCTCCGGCACGCTCACCTGGAAGTCGGAGAGCACCTCGAGCAGGAAGGCCTCGAACTCCGTGTCCGACTTGTCGATCTCGTCGATCAGGAGGACCACCGGCTCGTCCGCCGTGATGGCGCGCAGCAACGGCCGTGGCAGGAGGAACTGGTCGCTGAAGAAGACGTCGTCCTCGTTCGCGATCCGCTGCACGGCCTCGCGCAGCGAGGGGGCGTTGCCGACCACCTCGCCGATCTTGTCGCGCAGTATCTGCGTGTACAGGAGCTGCTTCGCGTACTCCCACTCGTACAGCGCCTTGGCTTCGTCGAGCCCCTCGTAGCACTGGAGCCGGATCAGGCCGCGCCCGAGGGCCTTCGCGACGACCTTCGCGAGCTCCGTCTTGCCGACGCCGGCGGGCCCCTCCACGAGGATCGGCTTCTCCAGCCGGCTGGCGAGGAAGGCGACCGTGCCGATCGTCCGGCTGGCGATGTACTGCTGCGCGCCGAGGCGCTCGATGACGTCGTCGATGTTCGCGAACATGCAGGGAAACCTCGGGCCGAGACGCTAACACACGGGTTCGGGCAGTGAAACCAACGGCGAGTGGACGCGGCTGCCGCCCCGGCAGCTCAGGCGATCGCGCGCCCGCCGTCGACGTGGAACATGGCCCCGGTCGAGAACGTCGCCTCCTCCACGAGGAAGCGGACGCAGCGTGCGACGTCCTCCGGGGTCCCCACCCGGCGCAGCGGCGTCGCGCGCTCGACGGCCGCGCGTGCCTCGGGCCCGAAATCCTCGGGCAGCAGCACCGGCCCCGGGGCGATGGCGTTCACGCGCACCGCGGGTGCGAGCTCCTTCGCGAGCGCCTTGGTGAGGCAGATCAGGCCCGCCTTCGACACGCAGTACGGCAGGTAGTCCTCGTATGGCCGCTCGCCCGCCCAGTCCGCGAGGTTGACGATCGTGCCCTCGCCGCGGGCGCGCATCGCCCGCCCGAGGTGCCAGGCGAGCAGGAACGGCGCCTTCAGGTTGACGTCGAGGCTCGCGTCCCAGGTGTCCTCGGTGAGGGCGTCGAACGGCACGCGCAGGTAGTTCGACGCGCTGTTCACCAGCACGGCGACGCCGCCCGTGCGCGCCTCGGCCTCGAGGGCGAGCGCCGTCACCGCGGCTGACACGCCCAGCTCCGCGCGCAGTGCCAGCGCCCGCACACCCATCGCCTCGAGCTCGCGGACGGCATCGGCAGCGTCGTTCGCCGACTGGTTGTAGTGCACGACGACGTTCGCGCCGCGCCCGGCGAGCTCGCGTGCGACGACGCGTCCCACCCGCTTAGCGGCTCCCGTGACCAGCGCCCAGCGCCCCGCCAGCTGCATGCGGCGGACCCTAGCCCAGGCGTCCGGGCCGCGTCACGCGGGCGCGCGCGGCGTGAGCGACGTCCGCAAGGTCGCCAGCGCCCGCGGCGCCCCGGCGATCACCGCGTCGCGCACGCCGCCGGGATCCTCGAGCGCGGCCAGCGTCACCGGCCCGCTGCCGAGATACTCGAGCCGTGCCCCGACCGCGGCCAATAGCGGCATGGCCGCGGCGACGTCCCAAGCACCGACGCGCCCCAGCATCGCCGCCTGTGCCGAGCCGCGCGCGACGAGCGCCGCGTGATACGCCGCCGAGCCGACGGAGCGGATCTTGCCCGGCCAGGCGACGTGGTAGCGCCGGTGCAGCTTGGAGTACGCGGCGAGGAAGGGGTCGCCCTGCCCCGGCCGTCGGCCCAGCCGCGCCAGGGGCCGGCCGTTCCAGAACGCGCGCCCGCCCATCGCGGAGAAGGTCTCGCCGGAGACCGGTAGGTGGATTACCCCACCCACGGGGACGTCGCGGTGGACGAGCGCGATGCAGATGCACCAGGTCGGCAGGCCCGACACGAAGGCCGCGGTTCCGTCGATCGGATCCAGCACGAACCGCCATGCGCCCTGGGGCGGACGGTGGGTCCCCTCCTCGCCCGTGATCCCCGCCGCGGGCACGGCACGCGCCAGCTCGCGGGTGAGGAAGCGCTCGACGGCGCGGTCGGCGACCGTCACGAGCGAATCGTCGGCCTTGCGTTGCGGGCGGAGCCGCTGCGCGTAGCGGCGCGCGACGAGGCCGGCGCGTCGGGCGAGCCGCTCGAGCGACGCGCGCCCGATGGGCGGCGTCACGAAGACGGCTTTCCGCGCTCCATGGCCGATTGCTCGAAGAGGTCGTCGGGGAGCTCCGGATCGAAGCGCGTCGCGGGCGCCAGTATCTGCGTCCGGCTGCCTTTCTCCGGCGTCTCGACGACGACGCGACGAGCCACGGGGATATTGCCCTCCATCACCACGTCGCCCTGCGTGAGACGCTTGCGCAGGACCTTCGCGTCGCTGCGCTCGTAGAACTCGAGCCGGCGTGGGAAGAGGTCGGCGCTGCCGAGCCAGAGGACCAGGCGTGCGTACTCCTTGCCCGCCTCGGTGCTCTCCTTCACCGGCAGCTCGATCTTGTCGCAGGCGACGCCGTCGACGACCTCCTGCCCGAGCAGGGTCGCGCTACCGTGCTTCGTGGGCCAGGCGTCGAGCGCCTCGAGGAGGTCGAGGTCGTTGTAGCTCAGGTCCGAGCCGACGAAGCTCTCGCGCCGCGAGTTGCCGGCCAGCACGCGCACGCGCTTCAGCGCCGGCAGGTAGAGCCACTGGCTGGCCGGGCTGCCGTCGGCGAAGGTGTAGGCGAGGAACGCGGTGCCCTTCACCTCGGGCGGCGCGGAGAAGAAGACGATCGATCGCTTGTCGATGCCGTCCTGCGGCACGGCGAGGCGCTGCTCGTAGACCGTGAGCTCGCGCTTGCGGCTGCCGAACTTGCCCTCGATGTCGAACTGGAGTTCCTGCTGGCGCGTGGCCCAGTTCCGCTCGCCGTCGTTGAGCGCCTTCCAGCGCCGGAGGATCTCGTCGCCGCTGGCCGCTGTGCCAGCCAGAAGCGGGGCCACGAGGCCCAGCAGCAACAGGAGCTGGAGCACGGCGCTCGTCATGCCTGCGTCCTTGCCCCGAAGCGGGCGTCGGCGGCAAGCGGCCGCGCGCCCCCGCTCACGCCGCGGGCTCGTCGTGCCCCTGGAGCCAGAGGAGGCCGCGGGCCATGTACTGGAGGCCGGCCACGGCTGTGACGACGCCGGTCGTCCAGCAGAGCGCCAGCTCCGCCCAGGCCGGCACCGCCGCCGGCGCCACCCGCCCGAGCAGCACCACGGCGACCGTCGAGAGCTGGAAGAACGTGCTCAGCTTGCCCGCGACCGACGGTCGCACCTCCATCGCGCTCTGGGTCATGACGAAGAGGAGGAAGTACCCGAGCACCAGGATGACGTCGCGCGAGATGACGATGACGACGAGCCAGCGCGGCACCTCCTGCATGAAGCCCAATGCCAGAAACGCCGCCATGAGGAGCAGCTTGTCGGCGGCCGGATCGAGATAGGCGCCGAGCGTGGTCTTCGTGTGGGTGAGGCGCGCGATGGCGCCGTCGAGCGCGTCGGTGACGCCCGCCGCCACGAAGACGCCGAGCGCTTCGGCCCAGCGGAAGTCCATCAGCAGGATCAGGAAGACGGGGATGGCGATCAGCCGCAGCAGCGTGAGCAGGTTCGGGACGTTCAGCATCCCTCAGCCCCGACCGACCCGCAGCGCATGGTCGAGCTGCCCGGCGACGCGCGGCGGGACGAGGGCCGTCACCGTGACCTCGCCGTCGCGGTAGTACTCTTCGAGGATGCGCCCGGTGCGGCGCAGGAGGGCGAGCAGGTCGCCGCGGTCCGCGGGCATCGTGCGCCGGACGCGTGCGAGGCCGCTCGACACACGCTCCTCGATGGACCGCAGCAGGGCCGGCAACCCCTCCCCCGCCCGCGCCGAAAGGCAGACCGCATCGGGCGGGGCGCCGGTCGGCGGCGCCCCGAGCCCCTGCACGTCGCACTTGTTGAACGCGAACACGACGGGCACCTCGCCGGCGCCGATCTCGCCCAGCACGCGCTCGGTCACGACCCGCTGCTCCGCCCATCCCGGATGCGAGGCGTCGACCACGTGCACCAGGAGGTCGGCGCTGCGTACCTGCTCGAGCGTGCTCTTGAAGGCCTCGACCAGCTGGTGCGGCAGCTTGTGGATGAACCCCACCGTGTCGGCGAGCAGCACGGTCTGGCCGTCCGGCAGGCGCAGGCGGCGCACGGTCGGGTCGAGCGTCGCGAACAGCTTGTCCTCGACCAGCACGCCCGCCTTCGTGAGCGCGTTCATGAGCGTCGACTTGCCGGCGTTCGTGTAGCCGACGAGGGCGACGGTGGGCGTCGGCAGCGCGCCCCGTTCCTCCCGCTGCACGTTGCGGGTGCGCTCGACGTCTTCGAGACGCCGGCGCAGGTGCGCGATGCGCTCACGCACGCGCCGCCGGTCGACTTCGAGCTGCGTCTCGCCCGGCCCGCGCGTGCCGACACCGCCGCCCGCTTGACGTGAGAGGTGCGTCCAGGCGCGCGTCAGACGCGGCATCAGGTACTGGAGCTGCGCCAGCTCGACCTGGAGCTTGCCCTCGGTGCTCCGTGCCCGCATCGCGAAGATGTCGAGGATGAGCGCGCTGCGGTCGACGATCTTCACCCCGATCGCCTTCTCGAGGTTGCGCTGCTGGGCGGGCGCCAGGGGATCGTCGAAGAGGACGACGTTGGCGTCCTGCGCCGCGACCAGCGCCTTCACCTCCTCGACCTTGCCGGCGCCGATGAAGGTCGCCGGGCTCGGGCGCTTCACGACCTGGACGATCTCGCCCACCGTCGCGAGCCCCGCGGTCGCGGCGAGCCGCCCGAGCTCCGCCAGCGACTCCCGCACGGGGATCGGGCTGCCGGGCTGATCCGCGCCGACCAGGATGCCCCGTTCGCGGATGCGTGCCGTCTGATGCAGGCGCCCCGTCACCGGAAGGTCGTCGTCCCCGCGCCGACGACGCGCTCCACCGCCTCGAGGACGTCGGTGCTCGCCGAGACGCGGATGGTCGCCGGCAGCGCGAGGGTGGTCTCGGTCGCGTCGCCGCGCTGGAGGTGCAGGAACGCCTCGCACGGCCCCGGATGCGCGGTGAGGACGGCGCGCAGCTGCTCCAGCCCCTCGCGTCCGACGGCCTCGAGCGCGACGCGGACGTGGATCTGTCGGATGGCGTCGGCGCGGGCGGCGTCGAGCGCCGAGAGCTCGTCGGCGATGATCTGGCAGCGGTCGGCCGAGAGGTCGAGTCCGCCGGCGACGACCACGGCAATGCCCGCCTGGATGACGCTCTCGTGCTTCTGGTACGTGTCCGGCCAGGCGATCACCTCGACGACGCCCTCCTTGTCCTCGAGCAGGAAGGTCGCGTAGCGCTGCCCCTTCTTCGAGTTGCGCAGCTTCAGCGAATGGATGACGCCGCCGATGCGCACGCGTGGCCGGGCGTCGCGCCCCGGCCGCGCGGCGTGCGCGGGCGGCAGATCGTGGCCGCGCGTGCGCAGCGTCGACACGGTGACGTTCGTGAACTTGCGCAGGTCCTTCTCGTAGCGGTCGAGCGGGTGCCCGGTGATGAAGAAGCCGAGCGTCTCCCGCTCGTGCTGGAGCTCCTCGTCGGCCTTCCAGGCGAGCGCGTCCGGGAGCGGCGGCGGCGTCTCGTCGAGCGCGCGTCCGCCGCCGCCGCCGAAGAGCCCGAACTGCGGGCTGGCGGCCTCTTCGGCCCGGGCCTGGGCCCAGCGCATGACGTCCTCGACGGCGTTCCACAGCTGCGCCCGGTTGCGGTGCAGGGAGTCGAAGGCGCCGCACGCGATGAGGCTCTCGACCACGCGTCGGTTCACCTGCTGGCCGTGCACCCGCCGGCAGAACTCGTGCAGCGTGGAGAACGCCCCGGACTCCTTGCGCGCGGCGATGATGGCGTCGATCGCCTTCGAGCCGACGCCCTTCACGGCGCCCATGCCGAAGCGGATCGAGCCGCCGAGGCTCGTGAAGTCGTATTCGCTCTCGTTCACGTCCGGCGGCAGGATCGCGATGCCGTGCTGCCGGCACTCGGCGATGTTCTTGTACGTGAGGTCGGTGTCGCCGGCTTCCAGCGACAGGAGCCCGGCCATGAACTCGGTCGGGTAGTGCGCCTTCAGATAGGCGGTCTGGTAGGTGATGACGGCGTACGCAGCCGAGTGGCTCTTGTTGAAGCCGTAGGCCGCGAACGTCTCCATCTGGTCGAAGATCTGCCCGGCCAAGTCGGGATCCGCCGTCCGGGTCTGCTCGACGCCGGCCATGAAGCGCTGCCGCTCCTTGGCCATCTCCTCCGCCTTCTTCTTGCCCATGGCGCGGCGGAGATTGTCGGCGTCTCCGAGGGAGTAACCGCCCAGCGCCTGGGCGATCTGCATCACCTGCTCCTGATAGACGATGACCCCGTACGTATCGCGGAGGATCGGCTCCAGCAGCGGATGCAGGTAGCGGATCGGCTCCTGGCCGTGCTTGCGCTTGATGAACTGATCGACCATGCCGCTGTCGAGCGGACCCGGCCGGTAGAGCGCCAGCGCCGCGACGACGTCGGCGAAGCACGACGGCCGCAGCTGGATCAGCATGCGCCGCATGCCGCCCGACTCGGCCTGGAACACGCCGACGGTGTCGCCGTCGGAGAGGACCTTGTACGTCGGCCCGTCGTCGAGCGGCAGGCGGTCGAGGTCGATCGTGACGCCGCGGCCTTCGCGGATGCGGCGCAGGATCGCCTCGATCAGGGTCAGGTTCTTGAGACCGAGGAAGTCGAACTTGATCAGCCCGATCGCCTCGACGTCGCCGAACGAGTACTGCGTGACGACCGCGCCGTCCTTGTCGACCCACAGCGGCAGGTCGTCGGTGAGCGGCCGCGGCGAGATGACGATGCCGGCGGCGTGCTTGGACGCGTTGCGCAGGAGCCCTTCGAGACGCAGCGCCAGGTCGAAGAGCCGCGTCTCGCGCTCGCCCTGCGTGCGCAGGGCCTCGAGACGCGGCTCCATCTCGAGCGCCTTCGCGAGCGGGAAGTCCTTGCCCTGCTTCGGCTCGGGATAGAGCTTCGTGATGCGGTCGGTGTCGGCGAAGGAGAAGTCGAGGACGCGGCCGACGTCCTTGATCGCCTGCTTCCCCTTGAGGGTGCCGAAGGTGATGATCTGCGCGACGCGGTCCTCGCCGTACTTCTCGCGCACGTAGCGGATCACCTCGTCACGGCGGACGAAGCAGAAGTCGACGTCGATGTCGGGCATCGACCGGCGCTCGGGATTCAAGAACCGCTCGAACAGCAGCGTGTGCTCGATCGGGTCGAGGTCGGTGATGCGCAGCGCCCAGGCGACCAGGCTGCCGGCGGCCGAGCCGCGTCCCGGCCCCACCGGGATGCCCTGGTCCTTCGCCCAGTTGATGAAGTCGGCGACGATGAGGAAGTAGCCGGCGAAGCCCATCTGCTCGATGACGCCGAGCTCGTAGGCGAGCCGCTCGTCGTACGGCTTCTCGTCGATCGGAGCGCCGAGCGTGCGGCGTGCGTTGAGGCGCGCGTCGAGCCCGGCACGCGCCTCGCGCCGCAGCGCCGTCTCGAGCGTCTCCGCCTCCGGCACGGCGTAGACCGGGAAGCGCCAGCGCTGCTTGAACTCGAAGTCGCAGAGCGCGGCGATCCTGGCGGTGTTCTCGCAGGCCTCGGGGACGTCGGCGAAGGCCGCCGCCATCTCGTCCGGCGTTTTCACGTAGAGCTGGTCGGTCTCGAACTTCCAGCGGCGCTCGTCCGAGAACGTCTTGCCGGTCTGGATGCACAGCAACACCTCGTGCGCGGCCGAGTCGGCGGCGTGGAGGTAGTGGCAGTCGTTGGTGCCGACCATCGGCAGGCCCATGCGCTTGGCGAGGGCCTTTAGCTCGACGTTCACCGACTCCTGCTTGTCGAGCTTGTTGTCCTGGACCTCGATGTAGTAGCGCCCGTCGAAGATGCCGGCGAGCTCCGCGGCCGCGTTCCGCGCCTTCTCGGGTTGTCCGACCATGAGGTTGTGCGCCACCTCGCCGCGGAGACAGCCGGACAGCGCGATGAGCCCGCCGTTCAGCTCCCGCATGAGATCCTTGTCGACCCGGGGCTTGTAGTGGAAGCCCTCGCGATAGCCGGCGCTGACCAGGCGGCACAGGTTCCGGTAGCCCTCGCGGTTCGTGGCGAGGACGATCATGTGGTAGTTGCCGCCGGCCTCGTAGTCGTCGATGCGGCCGGCCTTCTCGAAGCGGCTCTTCGGCGCGACGTAGAGCTCGCAGCCGATGATCGGCAGGACGCCGTGCTTGCGCGCCTCGGCGTGGAACTGGACGGCGCCGAACATGTTGCCGTGGTCGGTGATGGCGCACGCCGACATGCCGGCGGCCTTCACGCGGGGCAGCAGCTCCTTGATCTTGTTCGCGCCGTCGAGGAGCGAGTACTGCGTGTGCAGGTGCAGGTGGACGAACGACATCGACGCGCTACGCCCCTCCTCCCAAAACCGTTCTCCCCTGCTGGGGGGAGCACGGTAGCGCGCGCTCGCCGCACGGGTCAACCGCTCCCCGCCGCCGTCGCGCCGTGCTTGCTACTGACACGCCTCCGGAGGAGGCTCGCGATGGAGGACGGATGACGCGGCGGACCCGTATCGTGCTCGGCGGTGCGGCCCTCGTGGCGGCGGCTGTCGTCGCCCTGGGTCCACGCCTCGCGGTGCAGGCCGTCGAGGATCGCGTGCGCGAGGGGCTCGGCGGCCGGCTCGCGGTCGATCGCATCGACGTCGGCTGGCGGACGCTCGAGCTGGCCGGCCTGCGTCTGCCCGCGCCGGACGGATGGCCGGTACCCGACGCGCTGCGCGTTCGCCGCATCACGCTGCGCCCCCGGCTGACGACGCTCCTCGGACGCCGCCTCGTCATCGACGCGGTCGAGATCGACGGGTTCTACCTCGCCGCGCGCCGCCGTCCCGGCGAGCCCCTCGAGGTGCTGCCCGGCATCGATCTGCCGCGCGGCCGCGGACGGGGTCCGGCACCCGCGGCGAACGAAGACGCCGAGCGCCGCGGCGTGACGATCGAGCGCGTCGCGTTCCGCGCCGGCGCCTTCGACCTCTTCGACGCCACCGTCGCGACGCCGCCCGAGCGCACGGCGCTCACCGCCGTCGAGGGGCGCGTCACCGACATCGAGACGCCGGCCCTCGGCCGCCGCAGCCGCGTGCGGCTCGACGCCGAGCTGGGCGGGCCGAAGGCCCCCGGCGAGCTCACCGTCGAGGGCACCGTCGCGCTCGGCGCCGGCACCGCGCATCTCAAGACCGTCCTGGTCGGCGTGGACCTGGCGACGTTCCGTCCCTGGCTGCGCCGCCAGCGGACGCCGATCCGCGGCGGCATCGTCGACGTGTCCATGGAGTCGACCATCCGCGACGGGATCATCGACGCGCCGGGTCGGCTGACGATCCGGCGCCTCTCGTTCGGCGGCGATCGCGACGGCCTCATGCAGCGGCTGCTCGCCCTGCCCCGCGACACCGCCTTCCGCGCCGTCACCGGCGCCGGTGGCCGGGTGCGGGTGCGCTTCGTCCTCGAAGGGCCGCTCGAGTCCCCGCGCCTCGTGATCTCCGACCGCCCGGGGAGCGAGGTCGCCGCCGCGCTCGGCGCCGTTCTCGGAGCCGCCCCGGTCGGCGTCGCAGAGGGGGCCGGCGCGCTCGGCACGGCGGGCGCGACCGGGCTGGAAGCGACGGCCCGCGGCACGGCCCGCGCGATCGAGCGGCTCTTCAGCCGCGAGCGCTGAGCCGGGGCGCGGTCGCGCCGCTACGGCTCACTCCCACTCGATCGTCGCCGGCGGCTTCGACGAGATGTCGTAGACGACGCGATTGACGCCCCGCACCTCGTTGATGATGCGGCTCGACATGCGCGCGAGGACGTCGTCCGGCAGGCGCGCCCAGTCGGCGGTCATGCCGTCGGTCGAGCGCACGGCCCGGACCGCGATGACGTGGTCGTAGGTGCGCTCGTCGCCCATGACGCCGACGGTGTGCACCGGGATCAAGAGCGCGAACGCCTGCCACAGCGTGTCGTACAGCTCGGCGCGACGGATCTCCTGCTGCACCACCGCGTCGGCGTCGCGCACGATGCGCAGGCCCTCCTCGTCGACGGCGCCGATGATGCGGATCGCCAGGCCGGGGCCAGGGAACGGCTGGCGGCCGACGATCGCCTCCGGCACGCCGAGGACGCGGCCGAGCTCGCGCACCTCGTCTTTGAACAGCTCGCGCAGCGGCTCGAGCAGCTCCATGCGCATGCGCTCGGGCAGCCCGCCGACGTTGTGGTGGCTCTTGATGGTGGCCGACGGCCCGCGCACGGACACCGACTCGATGACGTCCGGGTAGAGCGTACCCTGGGCGAGGAAGTCGGCGTCGGGCAGGGTCTTGGCCGCCTCCTCGAAGACCTCGATGAAGGTGAGGCCGATGATGCGTCGCTTCTTCTCGGGGTCTTCCACGCCGGCGAGGTTCCTCAGGAAGAGCGCGCCCGCGTCGACGGCGCGCACGTCGAGGCTCATGTGCTCGCGAAACGTCGCGACGACGTCGTCTGCCTCGCCGGCGCGGAGCAGACCGTTGTCGACGAAGATGCACGTGAGCCGGTCGCCGATGGCGCGATGGACGAGCGCGGCGACGACCGTCGAGTCGACGCCGCCCGAGAGGCCGCAGATCACCCGCCGCTCGCCGACCATCTGCTGGATGCGCGGCACCCAGCCGTCGACGAAGCCCTCCATCGTCCAGTCGGGTCGCGCGCCGCAGACGCGGAGCACGAAGTTGCGCAGGATCTCGCGGCCGTCGACGCTGTGGGTGACCTCGGGATGGAACTGCAGCCCGTAGAGCGGCTTGTCGCGGTGGCGGAAGGCCGCGTGCGGCGAGTTGTCGCTGACGGCGAGCGTGTCGAGGTCGGTGCCGAGACGCACCATCTTGTCGCCGTGGCTCATCCACACGCGGGTCGCGCGCCCGCCGATCGAGAGCAGCGGGTCCATGCGCACGATGCGCACGTCGGCGGGACCGAACTCCTTGTGCGTCGAGCGCTCCACCTGCCCGCCGAGCGCCAGGTTGAGGACGCCCATGCCGTAGCAGATGCCGAGCACGGGCAGCGAGCCGCCGAGGCACAGATCGAGCACCTCCCGGCGCGGCATCGGCGCGTCCTCGTCGTAGACGCTGGCGGGGCCGCCGGAGAGCACGATGCCCGCGGGCGCGAGCTTCTCGATCGTGTCGAGGGAGACGTCGAACGGGTGGATCTCGCAGTAGACGTGCTGCTCGCGGATGCGACGTGCGATCAGCTGGGTGTACTGCGAGCCGAAATCGAGGACGAGGATCACGATTCGAGCCGGTAGTTCGGCGCTTCCTTGGTGATGTAGACGTCGTGCACGTGGCTCTCGCGAAGCCCGGCCGACGACACCTTCATGAAGCGGGCGTCGGCGCGCAGGTCTTCCAGCGTGCGCGTGCCGACGTAGCCCATCCCGGCGCGCAGGCCGCCGACGAGCTGCGCGATGATGAAGGACACGGCGCCCTTGTAGGGGACGCGGCCCTCGATGCCCTCGGGCACGAGCTTCATGCCCAGCTCGGCGCTGCCCTCCTCGTCCTGGAAGTAGCGGTTGCGGCTGCCCTCGCGCTCGCGCATCGCCTCGAGCGAGCCCATGCCGCGGTACAGCTTGTAGGTGCGGCCCTGATACAGGATCGTCTCGCCCGGGCTCTCCTCGGTGCCGGCGAGGAGCCCGCCGATCATCACCGTGCGCGCGCCTGCGGCGAGCGCCTTCGTGATGTCGCCGGAGTACTTGATGCCGCCGTCGGCGATGATCGGGATGCCGGCGCGCTCGGCCGGGCCGAAGGCATCGGCGATCGCCGTCAGCTGCGGCACGCCGACGCCGGAGACGACGCGGGTCGTGCAGATCGACGCCGGCCCCATGCCGACCTTGATGCCGTCGGCGCCGGCGTCGACCAGCGCCTGCGCGCCCTCGGCCGTGGCGACGTTGCCGGCGACGAGGTCGACGTTGGGGAAGGCCGACTTCACGACCCGCACGGTCTCGATCACCGAGAGCGAGTGCCCGTGCGCGGTGTCGATGACGAGCACGTCGGCGCCGGCGCGCACGAGCGCGTCGGCGCGCTCCTCGCGATCCGGCCCGGTGCCGATGGCGGCGCCGACCCGCAGGCGTCCGAGCTCGTCCTTCGCTGCGCTCGGGTAGCGGATGGCCTTCTCGATGTCCTTCACCGTGATGAGGCCGCGCAGCGTGCCGCGCTCGTCGATCACGGGCAGCTTCTCGATGCGCCAGCGGTGGAGGATCTCCTTCGCCTCGTCGAGGGTGATGCCCGGCTGCGCCGTCACCAGCCGCTCGCGCGTCATCACCTCGCCGACGCTGCGGTCGAGCCGCTTCTCGAAGCGCAGGTCGCGGTTCGTGAGGATGCCGACGAGCTTTCCTTCGCGCGTCACCGGCAGGCCCGAGATGTGGAAGCGCTGCATGATCTCGAGCGCCTGGGCGATCGGCTGCTCGGGGCTGACCGTCACCGGGTCGACGATCATGCCGCTCTCGGACTTCTTCACCTTCTCGACCTCGAGCGCCTGCTCCACGATCGGCAGGTTGCGGTGGACGACGCCGAGGCCGCCCTCCTGCGCCAACGCGATCGCCATGCGGGCCTCGGTGACGGTGTCCATCGCCGCCGAGATCACCGGCACGTTCAGCTTCACGCGGCGGGTGATCCAGGTGCTGACGTCGGTGTCGCGGGGCAGCAGCTCGGACGACGCCGGAACCAGCAGCACGTCCTCGAAGGTGAGTCCCTCACGGAGATCGACGTCCATCATCGTGACCTCCAGGGACCGTTCGGGTGCGCCATGCGATCCGATAGCAGGCGGGTTCCGGTGGGGCAAGGCGCGCCGACGGCGCGCGACGCGGTGCCATCCGCAGCCGTGAGGTGCTAGGGGCGAGGCGTGATCGTTCCCTTCCGCGGCCACACGCCCCACCTCGATCCGACGAGCACCGTGCATGAGACCGCGGTCCTCGTCGGCGACGTCACGCTCGGTGCCGACGCGAGCATCTGGTTCCACACCGTGATCCGCGCCGACATCCATCACGTGCGCATCGGCGCGCGCACCAACGTGCAGGACAACTGCACGATCCACGTGACGCGCGATCGCTTCCCGACCATCGTCGGTGCCGGCGTCACCGTCGGCCACGGCGCCATCGTCCACGGCTGCGTGGTCGAGGACGGCTGCCTCGTGGGCATGGGCGCCGTCGTGATGGACGGCTGCGAGATCGGCGCGGAGAGCCTCGTCGGCGCGCGCGCTGGTGACGCCGGGCACGCGCTTCCCGTCGCGCTCGCTGATCCTCGGCAGCCCCGCGCGCCGCGTGCGCGACGTGAGCGACGCCGAGCTCGCCACCATGCAGGCGGCGGCGGACAACTACGTCGCGTTGGCGCGCGAGTACCGCGCGGCGCGGCCGTGAGTCGCGACGCCGCGCTCTACGACCGGCTCGGCGTCGGCTACCGCCCGGTGCGCCGCCCCGACCCACGCATCGCGCGCGGGCTCGACGCGCTCGCCGCGGATCTCGCGTCGGGGCGCTGGCACGCGCGCTACGCCGACCTGTGCGAGCGGGAGGCGCTCGACCTCGGCTATCGCATCGTCGTCGCACGCCCGGGCTGAGGCGGGATCAGCGACCGCGGCCGCGTGTGCGGCCACCCGCCTTGCCGCCGCCGCGCGAGGCGGACGAGCGTCCGCCGCCGGGCTTCCTGCCGCGGGGCGTGCGCGGGCTCTTCGCGGAGGCCTTGGTCGAGCCGTGCTTCGGGCCCTTCCTCTTCGGGCCTTTCGCCCGGGGGCCTTTCCCGGGTGCGTGCCGCGGGCCGCTCCGCGCCTCCTTGCCCGGCTCCCGGGGCGTGCCGCGGGTGCGGGGCTTCGTCGCGCCCGGCGCCGGTCCCTCGGCGGCGCCCTGCCCCGCCGCGTGCGCACGTCGCGGCACCGCCGCTACAGGGCGCCGTCGTCCCGCGCGGGGCGGCGCGGTGGCCCGCTCCTCGCGCCGTGCACGCAACGTCACCGTGAGCGGCACGCCGACGACGCCGAACGCCTCGGCGAACCGTGCCTGGAGATAGCGCACGTAGGCGGCCGGCACCTTGGCCGGGGCGCTCGCGAACACGGTCACTGCCGGCGGCGCCGTCGAGGTCTGCGTGGCGTAGAACAGCCGCAGCGGCCGCCCGCCCGGGCTCGGCGGGGCCACGCTCTCGACCGCCGCACGCAGCACGCGGTTCAGGACCGGCGTGCCGACCACGGCCCGATAGCCGTCCTCGACCTGGCGGACGAGCGTCCACAGCTTCCCGAGCCCGTCGCCGCTCACGGCCGACACGGGAAGCAGCGGCAGCGAGGCGAACGCGGGGTGCAGTGCGACCAGGTGCTTGCGGAAGGCCTCGCGGCTGCGCTCCGGCGGCGGCAGGAGGTCCCACTTGTTCGCCAGCAGCACGATCCCCCGCCCAGCCTCGAGGGCGCGGCCGGCGAGCCGCGCGTCCTGATCGGTCATGCCGTCGGTGGCGTCGAGGACGAGGAGCACGAGGTCCGTGCGCTCGAACGTGCCGAGCGCGCGCACCGCGCCGTGGCGCTCGAGGGGATCGTCGACGCGGCCGCGGCGCCGGATGCCGGCGGTGTCGATGAGGACGTACGGGCGCCCGTCGACGCTCACCGGCGTGTCGACCGCGTCGCGCGTGGTGCCCGCGATCGGCGACACCACGGCGCGCGCCTGGCCGAGGAGCCGGTTCAGCAGCGACGACTTGCCGACGTTCGGTCGCCCCATGAGCGCCAGCCGCGTCCCCTCGCCCACCGCCGGCGTGGGCGAGACGGACGGCGGGAACGCACCGACCACCGCGTCGAGCAGCTCGTCGATGCCGCGCCCGTGCGCGGCCGAGACGGGGAACACCGTCTCGATGCCGGCGGCGTAGAAGTCGGCGACGAGGGCGTCGCGCCCGGGACCGTCCACCTTGTTCGCCACGAAGCGGACCGGGCGCCCCGCCCGCTGGAGCAGCCGCACCGTGTCGCGGTCGCCGGGTGTGAGCCCCGCCACCGCGTCGAGCACGCAGACGACGCAGTCCGCCTCCAGGACGGCCGCGAGCGCTTGCGTGCGCACCTGCGCGTCGAGGGCCGCGGGGTCGCGCGGTGCGTCGGCCTCGAAGCCGCCGGTGTCGACGCACAGGAAGCGACGCCCGGCCCACTCCGCCGCCGCCACGACGCGGTCCCGCGTCACCCCCGGCGCGTCGTCGACGATGGCGCGACGGGCGCGCACGAGGCGATTGAACAGCGTCGACTTGCCGACGTTCGGACGACCGACGATCGCCACCACGGGCAGACCGGAGGCGACGGCCTGGACCCGGCTCATCGCAGCCCCAGCTCGGACAGGCGCTGGCCGCTGCGCGACCAGTTGGGCTCCACGCGCACGAACAGCTCGAGGAACACGCGGCGGTCGAGGAGCGCCTCGATCTCGTGCCGCGCGCGCGTGCCGATGTCCTTCAGGCGGCTGCCGCCGCCGCCGACGATCATGCCCTTGTGCGTGTCGCGCTCGACGAGGATGGTCGCGTCGATGACGACGAGCTCCTTCTCGGGCTTCTCCTCCCAGTGCTCCACCACGACCGCCGTCCCGTACGGGATCTCCTCGTGCATCGCCAGGAACACCTGCTCGCGGACCAGCTCCTGGACGAGGAAGCGTTGCGTCTCGGGCGTGAACTCGTCGTCCGGATAGAGCGCCGGCCCTTCGGGCAAAAGCGGCACGGCGATCTCCAGCAGGCGCGCGACGCCGTCGCCCGAGCGCGCGCTCAGCGGCACGATGTCGCGCCCGGGCAGCACCGCCGCGAGCGACGCCATCAGCGGCAGCAGCTTCGGCTTGGCGACGCGGTCGATCTTGTTGGCGACCACGATCACCGGGCGCGGCCCCGCGGCCAGCTCGGTCGCGAGCTCGCGGTCGCCCGGGCCGAGGCCGACCGTGGCGTCGACGACGAAGAGGATCGCATCGGCCTCCGCGAGCGTCTGCCGCGCCACCTCGACCATGCGTTTGTTGATCGGCGAGCGGGCCGCGTGCAGTCCGGGCGTATCGAGGAAGACCGCCTGCGCCTGCGGCAGCGTGCGGATGCCGGCGACGCGGTTGCGCGTGGTCTGCGGCTTCGGCGTCACGATCGCCACCTTGGTGCCGACGAGGGCGTTCAGGAGCGTCGACTTACCGACGTTCGGCCGCCCCGCGATGGCCACGAATCCCGCCCGATGCGTCATGTGTCTCCCTGCGCCGCCGCCTCGCACACGAGACGCAGCGTCGCCTGCGTGCGCGCGCCCTGCGCGCGCACCTGTGCCACCAGCCGCAGCCCGCCGCGGCCGACCGGCACCACGACCGGCACTGTCGCCGTGCAGGCGCCGGCGCGGTCGTCGGGAAGCGGCAGCGCCGCCAGCGCGCCGGCCAGCTCCGCCGCCGCCGCCCCGCGCTCGCCGGCCGCCTGCGTGCGCGGCGTCACCAGCCGGATGCGGCGCAGCGGCCGCGTCGTGCAGCGCGACAGCCCGTCTGGGGCCGGGTCGCGCGCGTCGAAGACGTTGGCGCACATCGCGACCCGCACTAGGCAGCGGCCGTCGGCGCGCCCGTCGGCGTCGCACGACGGATCGCCGTCGCGACACGTCTGCCGTCGCAGCGGGATGCCGCGTCGCGAGCGGCGCAGGTTCGGCTGCTCGACGAGCCAGCCGCCGAGGCAGTTGCGGCGCGCGCCCCCCGTCCCCGGCACGAAGCACGCGAGCGGCGTGTCGCACACCTCCGGCGCCGTCGTCGCGAGCGCTTCCACGAGCGCGCTCGCCAAGGGAGAGCCCCAACCGGAGGCGAGATCGAACCCCGGTCCCGCCGGATAGCCGTTGCTGCCGGCAACCACGTCGCGGAAGACGGCCGGGCGGCGGCCGGCGGCGGCGTCGGCCGCGATGCGGTACAGCGTCGGCCCGACGTTGCCGAGCCCCTGCGTGCCGGCGCGCTCGTTCGCCAGCGTGAGGACGCTCGCCAACGCCGGCGCCCCGGCGCTGGTGCCGCCGATCGAGATGGACGCGCCGTCCTGCACGATCACGTAGCCGGGTGTGCTCGGCGACGCCGCCAGGCTGAGATCCGGCAAGGCGCGTCCCGCGAAGGCGCCGGCGAGCAGCTGGTAGGTGGGCCGGGCGAAGACCGCGCTGACGCCGCCGCCGCCGGCGCCGCTCGCGTCGTTCCACACCGTCTCCTCGCCGAAGGCGACCGCGTCGCCCGCGGGATCGAACACCGGCCGCAGGGCGGTCCCGCCGACGGCGATCACGTAGGGCGACGAGGCCATGCCGCTGACGGCCGCCCGG
This sequence comes from bacterium, assembly GCA_026129405.1. Classification (NCBI taxonomy): domain Bacteria; species bacterium. The sequence continues at coordinate 481,652 of JAHCID010000003.1, read as the reverse complement.
CCCGGCAGGTCGGGTGCGCAATCGGTCGCCCCGGCGTCGCCCGCCGCCACCACCACCGTCTGCCCGCGCAGCGCGGCGATGCCGTAGAGAGCGTCGAAGACCTCGACGCCGACGCGATTCGCGAGCGGCTCGCAGAGCCCGAAGCTGATGGAGATCACGTCGCCGATGCGCTCCGTGACGGTGCGCTCGAGCGCCTCCTGGATGTCGCCGGCCGGCGACCCGAGCACGACGAAGACGTTGGCGTTGGGGGCGAGCGCACCGGCCCACTCGGTGTCGAGCGTCACCTCGACCTGCTCGACCCGCTCGGGGCGAATGCCCGGGTTGTGCCGGCCCGCCAGGATGCGGGCGACGCGCGCCGGCGCGCCGGCCTGGAAGCGGGTGCGGAACGCGGCGACGTCGGCGTCCTGGAAGTCGCTGCGCGCGACCACGGCCACGCTGCTGCCGGCGCCGGACAGGCCGGCGGCGTGGAGCGGACCGACGTCGTAGACGGTGGCGAAGTCGGCGGGCGCGAGGCGGAGGCTGCCGTCGCCGAGTCGGGCCAGCGGCTGGATCGCCGGCAGATCGTCGAGGCCGAAGAAGCCGCGCACGCCGAGCGCGGCGGGGACGCGCGGCTCCGTCACGGGGGCGCGGCGCACGCGCCCGCGCATGCGGTAGAGGGCGAGACGGGTCTTGAGCGCGCTGCGCGCCCGCCCGGCGGTGCCGGCGATCGCGAAGCCGGTGCGGAACGGCGAGTCGGCGACGATCGCGAAGCCGTGCGTCCGGAACCAGCGCCGGGCGCGCTCGTAGTCCGCCACCGGCACGCCGAAGCGATCGGCGATCTCGGCCGGCTCGAGCCAACGGCGATAGGTCGGCGAGCGCGGATCCTGCTGCGCGGCGACGACCGCCGCGAGGCCGGCCGGGTCGCGGACGCCGAGGTGCACGAGGACGCGCGGCAGCGGCAGTGCGTCCGGCGCGTCGCCGAGCGCCTGCAGGGTTCCGAGCCCGCGCGGGACGCTCGGTCCCACGACGGCCGTCGCCGGCGCCCCCAGGCCCAAGGCGAGCAGCACCGCCAGCGCTGCGGCGCGGGGCGCGCTCACGTCTCCCCCAGCGCGGCGAGCGCCGTGAGCGCCTCGCGCGCGGCGGCCTGCTCCGCCGCCTTCTTGCTGTGACCGACGCCGCGTCCGCGCAGCTCGCCGCGCACGGCCAGCTCGGACACGAAGCGCTTCGCGTGGTCCGGGCCGCTCTCCTCGACCAGCACGTAGACCGGCGTCTCCCGCCAGCGCCGCTGGCAGAGCTCCTGGAGACGCGTCTTCCAGTCCTCCTGGCCCGCGGCCATCTCGTCCGCGGCCTCGACGCCGAACTGCGCCTCGACCACCCCGCGCGCCGCCTCGTAGCCGCCGTCGAGGTAGATCGCCCCGAGCACGGCCTCGTAACCGGCCGCCAGGATCGACTCCTTGTCGCGCCCCCCGGTCTTCTCCTCGCCCTTGCCGAGGCGCAGCCAGCGGCCGAGGTCGATGGCGCGCGCCTTGCGCGCCAGCACCCCGGCGTTGACGAGCGCGGCGCGGCGCTTCGAGAGGTCGCCCTCGCGGGCATCGGGGAAGCGGCGCATGAGGAGGTCGGACATGGCGAGCCCGAGGACGGCGTCGCCCAGGAACTCGAGCGTCTCGTTGTTCGGCAGCTCGGGGCTGAGCGAGCGGTGCGTGACCGCGAGCACGAGGTGCTCCGGACGCACGAAGCGATACGGTAGGAGGGGCTCGAGCGCCGCCCGCAGCTCCTCCGTCATGCCGCCGCCGTCGCCTCGACCCGTCCCCCGCCGGTGACCCGCAGTCGCACCGGCACCACCTGCCCCATCCAGCCGTCCGGGCCCGCGAGCCGCGCCCGCAGGTAGTTGCGTGTGTAGCCGCGCAGCGTGCCCGTCTGCGGATCGCGGGTCGTCTCGACGAGGACCTCGGCGTCGGCGCCGTCGAAGCGGCGCGCGAACGCCGTCCGCTTCTCGTCCATCAGGGCACGCAGCCGGCGCGCGCGCTCGGTGACGACGGGTGCCGGCACTCGGCCGTCCAGCTTCGCCGCGGTCGTTCCGCTGCGCACGGAGTACGGGAAGACGTGCGCATAGGTGAGCGGGCTCTCGGCGACGAACGCGAGCGTGCGCTCGAAGGCGGCGTCGTCCTCGCCGGGGAAGCCCGCGATCAGATCCGTACCGATGGACGCGTCGGGGAGCAGCGCGCGGATCATCGCGAGCCGCTCGGCCGCCAGCGCCGTGTCGTAGCGCCGGCGCATCCGCGCCAGCACGCCGTCGTCGGCCGCCTGCAGCGGCACGTGCAAGTGGGGGCAGATGGCCGGCGACGCGGCCATGCGACGCACCAGCGCCTCGTCGACCTCGTGCGGATCGATCGACGACAGCCGGATGCGCCGGAACAGCCCCTGCTCGACGAGCGCGTCGAGCAGCCAGGCGAGCCCGACGCGCGGCGACAGATCCTCGCCCCACCCCCCGAGGTGGACGCCCGTCAGGACGACCTCCTCGAAGCCGCGCGCCGCGAGCCCCTCCAGCTCCGCCAGGATCTCGCGCGGGCCGAGGCTGCGGCTCTTCCCGCGCGCCATCGGCACGATGCAGAAGGTGCAGAAGAGGTCGCAGCCCTCCTGCACCTTGAGGAACGCCCGCGTCTGCCCGCTGAAGGTGCGCGCGCCGAAGGTGGCGACGCGCGCCTCGCGCCGACTGTCGCCGACCTCGACGCGCGCGACGGCCGGCACCGCCGCCGTCACCGCCGCGACCAGCGCGTCGAGCCGATTGAGGCCGATCACGTGGTCGATCGCCTGCTCGCGCGCGGCCTCCTGCGGCTTCGTCTGCGCGTAGCAGCCGGTCAGGATCACGCGTGCGTCGGGGTTCCGGCGCCGCGCGCGCCGGGCCAGCCGGCGGCTTTCGGCGTCGGCGACGTCGGTCACGGTGCACGAGTTGACGATGAACACGTCGGCGGGTGCCGCCGCGTCGACCATCGTGCAGCCCGCGGCGCGCAGGCGGTCGGCGATCGTCGCCGTGTCGTAGGCGTTGACCTTGCACCCGAGGGTGGCGATGGCGACGCGCGGACCGCTCACGACAGCGCCTCCGCGATCCAGCCGCCGCCGAGGACGACGTCGCCCTGATAGAAGACCGCCGCCTGCCCCGGCGTCACCGCGGGCCCGGCGGTCTCGAAGCGGACGGCGGCGCGCTCGCCGGCGAGGGCCTCGAGCCGCGCGGGCAACGGCCGGTGGCGATGGCGGATGCGCACCGCGAGTGGCGTCCCCACGGGGGGTGCGCCGCCGCTCCAGGTGCACTCGCGTGCGACCAGCCCCGGTGCCGCCAGCTCGCCCGCGGTCCCGACCGTCACCGTCCCGCTGGCCGCGTCGAGGGCCCGCACGTAACGCGGGGCACCGGCGGCGACGCCGAGCCCGCGCCGCTGGCCCACCGTGAAGCGGTGCACGCCCGCGTGGGTGCCGAGCAGGGTGCCGTCGCCGTCGACGATGCGCCCGGGGCGCAGCGCCGACGCCGGCGCCTGGGCGGCGACGAAGGCCGCGGCGTCGCCGCGGGGCACGAAGCACACCTCCATGCTCTCCGGCTTGTCGGCGACGGGCAGCCCCAGGGCGGCCGCCTGGGCGCGCACCTCGGTCTTGGTCAGCTCGCCGACCGGGAACAGCGTGCGGCCGAGCGCCGCGTGGTCGAGCATGAAGAGGAAGTACGTCTGATCCTTGCCGGCGTCGACCGCCATGCGCAGGCGGCGCCGGCCGGTCGCCGGGTCGAGCGCGACGCGGGCGTAGTGGCCGGTCGCGAGCGCGTCCGCACCGAGCTCGCGGGCCCGCTGCCACAGGCGGTCGAACTTCACGTGCTGGTTGCAGCGCGCGCACGGGTTGGGGGTGCGGCCGGCCAGGTACTCGGCCACGAACGGCCGCACCACGGCGGCCTCGAAGGCGTCGGTGAAGTCGAGCACGTAGTGCGGCACGCCGAGACGCTCGCACACGGCGCGCGCGTCCTCGAAGTCGTCGAGCGAGCAGCAGCCGCCGTCGCCGCCGCGGGCGAGACGCAGCGAGAGCCCGATGACGTCGTGCCCGTCGGCGACGCAGCGGGCGGCCGCCACCGCGCTGTCGACGCCGCCGCTCATGGCCACGACCACCCTCACGCCGCGTGCCTCCGCACCTGGGCGACGAGCCGCGGGAAGCAGGCGACGACCGTGTCGACCTCGTCGGCCGTCGTCGTGGGGCCGAGGCTGAAGCGCAGGCCGCCGCGGGCCGCCTCGCGGTCGAGCCCGAGCGCCACGAGGACGTGCGACGGCTCCGGCGCGCCCGCGGCGCAGGCCGATCCCAGGGAGACGGCGACGCCCTCCAGATCGAGCAGGACGAGCAGGCTCTCGCCCGCGCAGCCCGGCACGCCCACGTTGAGCGTGTTCGGGAGCCGCGCTCCGTCGCCGTGGCGGCGCAGCTCGGGCACGCCGGTGCGCAGGCCGGCCCACAGGCGCTCGGTGAGCCCGGCGAGCCGGGACGCGGTCGCCTCGAGCTCGGCCGCCGCCGCGCGGGCGGCCGCGCCGAAGCCGGCCAGCCCGGCGACGTTCTCGGTGCCGGCGCGCCGCCGCGCTCCTGCGGCCCGCCGCGCACGAGCGGCTCGAGCGTCACGCCGGGGCGCACCCACAGCGCGCCGACGCCGGCCGGCCCGCCGAGCTTGTGCCCCGAGAGCGAGAGCAGATCGACGCCGAGCGCGTGCACGTCGAGCGGGACGCGGCCCGCCGCCTGGGCGGCGTCGGTGTGCACGAGCGTGCCGCTGCCGCGCAGCCCCGCGCTGATGTCCGCCACCGGGGCGAGCGTGCCGATCTCGCCGTTCGCCAGCCCGACGCTGACGAGCCCGGCGCGTGCCCCGGTCGCCGCCGCGATCACCGCGCCGGCATCGACGCGCCCGCGCCCGTCGACACCCACCGCGAGCGCCCCGCGCGCCTCGGCCGGGACCAGCACGGAGGCGTGCTCGATGGCCGTGGTGATCACCCGCCGGTCCGGCGCCGCCGCGAGCGCCAGGTTGTTGGCCTCGGTGGCGCCGCTGGTGAAGACGATCTCCCCTGGGCGGGCGCCGATGAGCGCCGCCACGGCGGCACGGGCGTCGGCGACGAGCGCACGCGCGCGCGCCCCCTCGCGGTGGGCGGCCGACGGGTTCGCCGCCGGGCCGAGCACCGCGAGCATCGCGTCGCGCGCCTCGGGCCGCAGCGGCGCGCCGGCGTTGTGGTCGAGATAGATGCGCACGCCTCACTCCGGCCGTGCCCGGTGGAGCTTGTAGTCCACGCTGTCGACGAGCGCCTGCCAGCTCGCCTCGATGACGTCGTGCGAGACGCCGACCGTGCCCCAGCGCGCGTGCTCGTCGCCGGACTCGATCAGCACGCGCACGAGCGCGTCGGTGCCCTCGGCGCCGCCGAGCACGCGCACCTTGTAGTCGTGCAGCCGAACCGCATCGACCTCGGGGTAGAACTTCGCCAGCGCCTTCCGCAGCGCGGTGTCGAGCGCGTTCACCGGGCCCTCGCCCTGGGCCGCGGTGTGCTCGACGCGGCCGTCCGGCCCCCTCAGCATGATCGTCGCCTCGGCGATCGGCGGCTCGCCCTCGTGCCGCTTCTCGTCGATGACGCGGAAGCCGATCAGCGTGAAGAAGCGCCGGCGGCCGCCCTCGAGCGCCTTGCGCATCAAGAGCTCGAACGACGCGTCGGCGCCCTCGTACGCGTAGCCCCGCGCCTCGAGCTCCTTCAGCTCGCCGAGCAGGCGCTGCACCGCGGGCTGGTCGTCGGCGAGGTCGAGCCCGAACTCGCGCGCCTTCGCGAGCAGGTTCGAGCGTCCGGCCAGGTCCGAGACCAGTACGCGCTGCGCGTTGCCGACCACGGCCGGGTCGATGTGCTCGTAGGTCGCGCGGTTCTTCTGCACGGCGGCGACGTGCAGCCCGCCCTTGTGCGCGAAGGCGCTCTGGCCGACGAACGCCTGGCGCTTGTTCGGCTCGAGGTTCGCGAGCTCGTAGACCACCCGCGACACGTCGGCGAGTCGCCGCAGCTGCGCGTCGCCGACGACGCGGCGGCCCTGCTTCAGCTGGAGCGCCGGGATGACGGAGCAGAGGTTGGCGTTGCCGCAGCGCTCGCCGAAGCCGTTCATGGTGCCCTGCACCTGGACGCAGCCGTGCTCGACGGCGGCGAGCGAGTTCGCGACCGCCAGCTCGCAGTCGTTGTGGCAGTGGATGCCGAGACGGACCGCGGGCACGGCGGCGCGCGCGGCGTCGACAGCGGCAGCGATCTGCGCCGGCAGCGAGCCGCCGCGCGTGTCGCACAGGCAGACGATGGCGGCACCGGCCTCGGCCGCGGCGGCGATCGCCGCCAGAGCGTAGTCGCGGTTCGCGGCGAAGCCGTCGAAGAAGTGCTCGGCGTCGAAGATGGCCTCGTCGACGCGCGCCGCGACGAACCCGATCGAGTCGCGGATGACGTCGAGGTTCTCCTCGAGCGGGATGCGCAGGTCCTCGCGGACGTGGAGGTCCCACGTCTTGCCGACGAGGGTCACCACCGGCGTGCCGGCGCGCAGGCAGGCCTCGAGGTTGCGGTCGCGATCGGCGGTGACGCCGGCGCGGCGCGTGGCGCCGAACGCGGCGATGCGCGCTTGTTCCAGGCGGCGCGTCTTCATCGCGCGGAAGAACTCCTCGTCGCGCGGGTTCGAGCCCGGCCAGCCGCCCTCGACGATCGCCACACCGAGCTCGTCGAGCAGCTCGACGACGCGCAGCTTGTCGTCGAGGGTGAAGTTGACGTCCTCGGACTGGCAGCCGTCGCGCAGCGTGGTGTCGTAGAGCTGGACGGTGGGCGGAGCGGCGGTCATGCGGCGCGCTCGACGAACTCCTTGTGCAGCGCCCGCATCGCCAGCTCGGTGTACTTCGACTGCACGACGACGGAGATCTTGATCTCGGACGTTGAGATCATCTGGATGTTGATCCCCTCGTCCGACAGCACCGCGAACATGCGCGCCGCGATGCCGGCGTGCGTGCGCATGCCGACGCCGACGATCGACACCTTGGCGATGTCGGGCTCGCCGGTGACGCCCTCGGCGCCGACCTCCTTCGCGATCCGCTCGACCAGCGGCCGTGCCTTGTCGTAGTCCGTCTCCGGCACGGTGAAGGAGATGTCGTTCGAGCCGTCCGCGGCCGCCGACTGGATGATCATGTCGACGACGATGTTGGCCTGGGCGATGGCGCCGAACACCCGGGCGGCGACGCCGACACGATCGGGAACCTTCGCGATCGTGAGCTTCGCCTGGTTGGTGTCGCTGGCCACCCCGGTGACGGTGACCTCTTCCATGGACTGCTCCTCCTCGACGACAAAGGTGCCCTCCGACTCGTCGAACGACGAGCGGACGTGGACGGGGACGCCGTAGCGCTTCGCGAACTCGACCGAGCGAATCTGGAGCACCTTCGCCCCGAGCCCCGCCAGCTCCAGCATCTCGTCGAAGGAGATGCGGTGCAGCTTCTTCGCCGCGGGGACGACGCGCGGATCGCTCGTGTAGACGCCGTCGACGTCGGTGTAGATCTCGCAGACGTCGGCGCCGAGGGCGGCCGCCAGCGCGACCGCGCTGGTGTCGGAGCCGCCGCGGCCGAGCGTGGTGATGCTGCCGGTGTCGTCGACGCCCTGGAAGCCGGCGACGACGGCGACGCCGCCGGCGTCGAACGTGCTCCGCAGCGCGTCGGCGTCGATGCGTTGGATGCGTGCGCGGCCGTAGGCGCTGTCGGTCGTGATGCGCACCTGGTGGCCCATGAACGAGCGCGCCGGTACGCCCATGCCCTGGAGCACGATGGAGGTCAGCGCCGCGGTGACCTGCTCGCCGGTGGCGAGCAGCGCGTCGGTCTCGCGCTCGTCGGGCATGCGCGCGGCGTTCTTGGCGAGCGCCACGAGCTTGTTGGTCTCGCCGGCCATCGCCGACACCACCACCGCGACCCGATGGCCGGCGGCATGGGTACGGGCGACGCGGCCGGCGACGTGGCGGATGCGATCCAGGTCGGCGACGGAGGTGCCGCCGTACTTCTGTACGATGAGGGCCATGGGTCCCGCGTATCCTTACCGGTCCCGGAGCGAGTCTGCGAGCCAACGGGCATGGCGCGCGCCCCGGGCTTCGCAGCGAATCGTGCGCACGTCGCCGCCGCCGTAGCCGAGGGTCAGCAGCAGCGCGTCGCCGGCGACGTCGGGGCCGAGGCGCTCGATCCACTCGACCGCGGCGATGCCGTCGCCCCAGAGCACCTCGCGGAGGAACGTGGCATCTGCGAGGGCGCCCTCCATCCGGTAGCAGTCGACGTGCTGGAGCACGTGGCGCCCGCCGCGGTACTCGGTGACGGTCGTGAACGTGGGGCTGTGGACCAGCTCCGGGTCGGCGCCGAGGCCGGCCGCGAGGCCGCGCACGAGGCAGGTCTTGCCGGCGCCGAGCTCGCCCGTCATGCCGAGCAGCTCGCCGCCGCGGGCGGCGCGGCCGAGGGCGCGGCCGAGGGCTTCGGTCTCCTCGGGACCGTTCGTGGTGAGCTCGACGATGTGGTCAGTCATGACGGGCGGCCTGCTGCAGGCGCGCCAGCGTGGGAGGCAGCTCGTCGAGCAGGTCCCCGGCCAGGAGGCCGACCTGTCCCCGACGCGCCGCGACCGCGTCCGCCGCCGCGCCGTGCAGGTACACCGCCAGACAGGCCGCGTCGAGCGGCGCGAGGCCCTGGGCGAGGAGCCCGCCCGTGACCCCCGCGAGGACGTCGCCCATGCCGCCCGTCGCCATGCCGGGGTTGCCGGTCGGACAGACGGCGAGCGTGCCGTCGGGAGCGGCGATCAGCGTGCGCGCGCCCTTCAGCACGACGACCACGCCCGTGTCGGCCGCGAACCGCCGCGCTACCCCCGGACGGTCGGCCTGCACCTCGGCCGTGGGCAGGCCGACGAGACGCGACATCTCGCCGGGGTGCGGGGTGACGATCGTCGGCGCGCTCCGGCGGCGCAGCAGCGCCGCGTCGACGGCGTTGAGGCCGTCGGCGTCGAGCACCAGGGGCGCGGTCGTGCCCTGGAGGACGCGCGCCACGAGCGCCTTCACCCCCGGGTTCTGCCCGAGCCCCGGCCCGCAGACCACCGCGGCGCGGCCGGCGAGCAGCCGGTCGATGGCGCCGCCGTCGCCTGCCGATGCGGTGCCGTCCGGCCCGTCGGGCAGGTCCGCGGTCATGATCTCGGGGACCCGGGCTTCGAGCTGCGGCTGGAGCGCCGCCGGCAGCGCCAGGGTCGTCAGTCCGGCGCCCGTGCGCCCGGCGGCATGGGAGCACAGCACCGCCGCCCCGCCCTTGCCGCGCGAGCCGGCGACGACGAGCACGTGGCCGTAGGTCCCCTTGTGGCTGTCCGGGCGCCGCGGCGCGAGGAGGGCGCCGACGCCGGCGTCGTCGAGCAGACGGGCACGCGGGGCGACCGCGGCGAGGGCGGCGTCGGGAATGCCGATGTCGACCACGTCGAGCGGGCCGCAGCGTGCGAGCCCCGGGTACGTCACCTGCCCGATCTTCGCGAACGCGAACGTGACCGTGGCCGTCGCCTGCACCGCGACCCCGAGCGGCGCCCCGGTGTCGGCGTGCATCCCCGAGGGCAGGTCGATCGCGAGCACCGGGCGGCCGCTCGCGTTGATGGCCTCGATGACGCGGGCGAAGGTCCCCGTCACCGGCTTGTCGAGCCCGGTTCCGAGGAGCGCGTCGACCACCACGCCGGCCCGCGCCAGGCGCACCGCGAGCCGGGCGACGTCGCCGTCGCCGGCGAGGTGCTGCACCGGCCCGCGCCAGCGTCCGGCGGCCCAGGCCGCGTCCCCGCGCAGGTCCTCGCGGCGGCCCGCCAACCACACATCGACGGGCCGCTTCGCCGCCTTCAGGTGGCGCGCGACGACGAAGCCGTCGCCGCCGTTGTTGCCCTTGCCGCAGACGATCACCACCGGCCCGCGCACGCGGCCGAAGCGGGCCCGCAGCGCGCGCGCCGCGCCGGCGCCGGCCCGCTCCATGAGGACCCGTCCCGGCGTGCCGTGCTCGATCGCGAAGCGATCGAGCGCGCGCATCTCGGCCGCCGTGACCAGCGTCACGCGCCGATGGCCGCCCGCGCCGCCTCGGCGATGCCTTCGGCCATGCGCTGGATCGCCGGCTCGCGCTCGCCCTCGATCATCACGCGCAGCAGCGACTCGGTGCCCGAGTAGCGCACCAGCACGCGGCCGCGGTCGCCGAGCTCGCGCTCCGCCTGTGCGATGGCCGTCGCCACCGCCGGCAGCGTCGCCACGTCGGGCTTGCTGCGCACCTTCAGGTTGATCAGCACCTGCGGGAAGCGCTCCATGATCCGGCGCAGCTCGGAGAGCGGCTTGCCGGTCTCGAGCATGAGCGCCAGGACCGTCAGCGCCGTGACCAGGCCGTCGCCGGTGGTGTTGTGGTCGAGGCAGACGACGTGGCCCGACTGCTCGCCGCCGAGATTGTAGCCGCTCTTCAGCATCTCCTCGACGACGTAGCGGTCGCCCACGGCGGTCGTCACGACGCGGATCTGCCGCTCGCGCATCGCGACGTGGAGCCCGAGGTTGCTCATGACCGTCGCGACCAGCGTGTCGTGGCGCAGCTCGCCGCGCGCCTTCAGGTGGGTCGCCAGGAGCGCCATCACCGCGTCGCCGTCGACCACGTCGCCCTGCTCGTCGACGAGGATGCAGCGGTCGGCGTCGCCGTCGAGGGCGATGCCGGCCTGGCAGCCGTGCGCGCGCACCGCCGCCTGGAGCGCGCCCGGGTGGAGCGCGCCGCCGTCGCGGTTGATGTTCTCCCCGTCGGGCTCGACGCCGAGCGGTACCACGCGCGCCCCGAGCTCGGCCAGCACCTCGGGGGCGATGCGGTAGGCCGCGCCGTTGCCGCAGTCGACGGCGACGGCGAGGCCCTCGAGCGTCCGCTGGCGCGGGAAGACGTTCTTCACGAAGACGTTGTAGCGGCCGGTCGCGTCGTCGATGCGGAACGCCTTGCCGATCTCGGTCGCCGTGGGCCGGAGCGCGTCGATCGAGTCGGACCCGACGAGCCGCTCGATCTCCTCCTCGACGTCGTCGGGCAGCTTGAACCCCTGCGAGGAGAAGAACTTGATGCCGTTGTCCTGGAAGGGGTTGTGGGACGCGGAGATCACCACGCCGGCGTCGGCGCGCAGCGAGCGGGTGAGGAACGCGATCCCGGGCGTCGGCAGCGGGCCGACGAGGAGCACGTCGACGCCCATCGAGCAGATGCCCGACGCCATCGCCGTCTCCAGCATGTAGCCCGAGAGGCGCGTGTCCTTGCCGATCAGGATCTTGTGGCGGTGGGACGAGCGCTTGCTGACGTAGGCCAGCGCCCGCCCCAGCCGCAGGGCGGTCTCGGAGGTCATGGGCTCGACGTTGGCGATGCCCCGCACGCCGTCCGTTCCGAACAACCGTCGCTCTCCCATCAACGTCCCCCCGACGCCGGCGGCAGCGTCACCTCGAGCGTCTGCGGCTCGACCGCCGTCACGTCGAATCCCGGCGGCATGTTCACCTGCACCGGCAGCTGGTGCACGCCCGGCTCGAGCCCGGCGGCGTCCACCGTCGCCACCTGGCCGCTCAGCTTGAAGTTGTGCAGCAGGCGCTGCGGCGCCGAAACCGCGATGTCCACCATGGCCCGGCTGATCTTGGCGTCGTCCGCGTTCAGCACGTGTACCCGTACGTTGCGGAACTCGCGGACGACCATCTCCTCTTCGAACTGTACCTGCACGCGGACCCGGTCCGGCACCACCGATACGTAGTCCGCGACCCATTCGAGCGGCACGCCCCGGTCGAGCGGCTTCGCCAGCCCATGCAGGCTGACCGACTCGGTGGCGATCTCGGTCAGGCCGTCCACCTTGCTCCTCGGGCCGCTCACTTCGACGTGGTCGGGCGTGATGCTCGAGCCGGTGATCCTATAGCCGAGGGCCGGCGAGCCTGCCAGGTTGAGCCGCACGGGCAGGCGCTTTTTCGCCAGCGGCTCGACGCGGACCTTGAGCCGCGCGGGCTGCATGCGCAGCACCTTCAGACGGCGCGGCATCTCGGGCTGGAGCATGCCTTCGTTGAGCTCGACCCGAGCCTCGCCCGGGGCGGCACCGGACAGGTCGACGACGAGCCGCGACTTGCCCTCGTCGACGCCGTCGAGGATGGTCCGCGGCCCGCGCAGCGTCACCATGACCGGCTTCGTGGGCGGCGTCGTCACGATGAGGTCGGGCGGCGTGCGGCGGATCGACACCGGCACCTCGATGCTGCGCTCGGCGTCGCGCTCGAGCGCGTTGATCGAGTACCAGAGGAAGCAGGCGAGGATCAGCGAGATCAGCTTGAGTCCGCTGTTGTGGCGCAACGAGGCCCGCAGCTGACCCGGGCGCGGCAGCCGCGGCCGCAGCCACTCCGGCAGCTGCCACCCGCCCGGCTCGTCGCCGCCGTCGCGGCGCGGCCGGCGCCGCAGTCGGAGATCGGGCAGCCTCATCGCGGTCCGCTCATCCTACGAGCAGCTGCTGCAAGGTCGTGCGCAGCGTGGCCGCGTCGACGTCGCGCGTGATCTTGCCCTCGCGGACGAGGGAGATCGTGCCGTCCTCCTCGGAGACGACCAGCACGACGGCGTCCGTCTCCTCCGTGAGGCCGATGGCGGCGCGGTGGCGCGTGCCGAGGGTCTTCGAAACGTTGGGGTTGGTGGTGAGGGGCAGGAAGCAGCCGGCGGCGGTGATGCGGCCGTGCTGGATGATGAGGGCGCCGTCGTGGATCGGCGAGTCGGGGAGGAAGATGCTGGTCACGAGCTCGCGCGAGACGCGCGCGTCGAGCCGCGTGCCCACGTCGACGTACTCGTTCAGGCCGACCTCGTTCTGGAGGCAGATGAGGGCGCCGGTGCGGCGGCCCGCCAGGTGCGACACCGCCTTCACCAGCTCCTCCACCGCCTGGTTCTGCTGCACGCGGTCGCGCTGCGAGAACAGCGGCCCGGTCCCCACCTGCGTCAGCACGCGGCGGATGTCGTTCTGGAAGACGATGAAGACGAGGACGAGGGACCAGCCGAGGACGTAGTTGAGGAGGACGTTGACGGTGTAGATCTCGAACTGCGCCGAGAGGAAGTAGACCCCGTAGACCATGGCGAGGCCGATCAGCATCGGCGCCGCGCGGGTCCCGCGGATCAGGTTGATCCCGGAATAGATCCCGATGGTCAGGAGGACGATGTCGACGCCGTCCTGCCAGCGGAAGCCCAGGATCAGCTCGCTCACTCCCCCCTCCCCGCGCTCCCCTGACCGCCGTGGCCCGCAGGCGACGGCGGCGCAGCAGCGACGGCCCGACCCACGTCCTCGCTAGGCCGACGCCGCGACGGCGCCCTGCTCGGCCGCGCTGGCGCGGATGATCTCGTCGATCTCCGGCCCGTCGAGCGACTCGCGCTCCAAGAGAGCCTCCGCCATCTTGTGCAGGACGTTCAGATTGCGGCGCAGGAGCAGCTTGGCGCGCTCGTACGCCTCCATGAGGATGCGGCGCACCTCGCCGTCGATCTGCACCGCCGTGCTCTCGGAGTAGTCGACCCGCTGCGTGAAGTCGCGGCCGAGGAAGATCTCCTCTTCCTTCTTGCCGAACGTCATCGGGCCGAGCTTCTCGCTCATGCCCCACTCGCAGACCATCTTGCGCGCCATCTCGGTGGCCCGCTCGATGTCGTTGCCCGCGCCGGTGGTCTGGTGGCCGAGCACCAGCTCCTCGGCGACGCGCCCGCCGAAGAGGATGGCGAGGTTGTCCTGCAGGAAGCCGCGGTCGTAGGTGTGGCGATCGTCCATCGGGACCTGCTGCGTCAGGCCGAGGGCCATGCCGCGCGGGATGATGGTCACCTTGTGGACCGGGTCGGCGTTGGGCAGCAGCTTGGCGACCAGCGCGTGGCCGGACTCGTGGTACGCCGTGTTCTTGCGCTCCTCGTAGCTGATGATCATCGAGCGCCGCTCGGTGCCCATGAGGACCTTGTCCTTCGCCAGCTCGAAGTCGCGCATGGCGACGCGGTCCTTGTCCTGGCGCGCGGCGAGCAGCGCCGCCTCGTTGACGAGGTTCTCGAGGTCGGCGCCGGCGAAGCCGGGCGTCTGACGCGCGAGCAGCTCGACGTCGACGTCTTCCGCGGTGGGCACGCGCTTGATGTGCACGCGCAGGATGCCCTCGCGGCCCTTCACGTCGGGGCGCGCGACGACCACGCGGCGGTCGAAGCGGCCGGGCCGCAGCAGCGCCGGATCGAGCACGTCGGGACGGTTGGTCGCGGCGACGAGGATGACGCCCTCGTTGGTCTCGAAGCCGTCCATCTCGACGAGGAGCTGGTTCAGGGTCTGCTCGCGCTCGTCGTGTCCGCCGCCGAGCCCCGCCCCGCGGTGCCGGCCGACGGCGTCGATCTCGTCGATGAAGATGATGCAGGGGGCGTTCTTCTTGCCCTGTACGAAGAGGTCGCGGACGCGCGAGGCGCCGACGCCGACGAACATCTCGACGAAGTCGGAGCCCGAGATCGAGAAGAAGGGCACGCCCGCCTCGCCGGCGACGCCGCGCGCGAGCAGCGTCTTGCCCGTGCCGGGGGGGCCGACCAGCAGCACGCCCTTCGGGATGCGGCCGCCGAGCTTCGTGAACTTCTTCGGGTCCTTCAGAAAGGCGATGATCTCTTCGAGCTCGGCCTTGGCCTCGTCGATGCCGGCGACGTCGGCGAAGGTGACCTTGTGCTGGTTCTCGGAGAGCAGCTTGGCGCGGCTCTTCCCGAACGACATCGCCTTGCCGCCGCCCACCTGCATCTGGCGCATGAAGAAGATCCAGACGCCGATCAGGAGCAGCATCGGGGCCCACTGCACCAGGGCGACGACGTACCAGGGCTCCGAGTCCTCCGGTCGGGCCTCGATCTCGACGCCCTTCTCGCGCAGCGTCGACACCAGGTTCGGGTCCTGCGGGGTGAAGGTCTTGAAGCCCTCGCCGCCCTCCCCGCGCTCGGCCCGGTAGCGGCCCTTGATGTTCTGGCCCTGGATCACCACCTCTTGAACCCGTCCCTCCTCGACCGCCTGCATGAAGCGGGAGAAGCTGATTTCGGGTTCGCGCGGCGCCTGCTTGGTCACGATCGACCACAGCAGCAGGCCCATGAGGAGAAGGAGCAGCCAGAGTCCGAGATTACGGGAGACCGGGGTCAAGGATTCCTCTTCACCGTTGCGCGTCTCGAAAAGCTACCACGGGGGTTTTTCAGGGGCAATGCAGCTCAGCCTTTCGTGACCCAGGTCGCCGCGACGACCCACCTCGTGTCGCTCTCGAGGAGCGCGGTCGCGGCGCGCACGACCCCGGGGACCCACAGGACGGTGCCGTCACCGACCAGCACCGGGAGGTGGCCACGCGCCTCGCGGGGTACCTTGCGGTCGATCAGGACGTCGCTCAGCTTGCGGGTACCCACGCCGGCGATGCGGACGCGATCGCCGGGCCGCGGCGGCCGGACCACGAGTCCGGTCGGCAGGCGGGCGGCGTCGAAGAGCGCCTGCGGACCCGGTGGTGGACGCCACTCGTCCTCGGCCCGCGCCCGCACCGCCGACAGCGCCATCCGCCATTCCCCGTCCGGCGCCTCGATGGTCTCGCCCGGCATCACGCGCAGTGCGAACGGCACCGCCGGCGGGGCCGCGCGCCCGACCCGGCGGAGGAGCCGATCGCCCTCGCGGACCACCCGCGACGCCCCGGGGATCGCGATCGTGCCGCGTTCCCGGCCGGCGGCCAGGTCGAGGACCCGCTCGACGTGACGGGCATCGACGTCGGCGCGCCGGCCCTGCTCGAGCCAGGCACGCACCACGCGGCGGGCCAGCGCCGGCGGCTCGGCCGCGGCTGCGACGGAGAGGCCCGTCGCGTCGGCGAGCGCCCGCAGGCGTTCGGCCGCCAGCGCGGCCAGCAGGTCGTCCTCGTCGCGCAGGCGCATCGCGAGCGCCGCGAGACGCTCCGGAAGCCGCGCGTCGAACTCTGCCGCCAGGAACGGCAGCGCCAGGCGCCGTACCCGGTTGCGGGTGTGGCGCAGGTCGGCGTTGGTGCGGTCCACGGCGGCGTCGAGGCCGCGCTCGGCGAGATAGCGCCGGACGTCGGCACGGCTGGCACCGAGCAGCGGACGCAGGAGCTTGCCGCGGCGCGGGCGCATGCCGCCGAGGCCGCGGCGCCCTGCCCCGCGTAGCAGGCGCAGCAGCACGGTCTCGGCCTGATCGTCGCGCGTGTGCGCCGTGCAGAGGCGCGTCGCGCCGAGCTCGGACACGACGCCGAGCAGCGCCGCGTAACGCCGGCGCCGGGCCCGCGCCTCGAGGCCGGGGCCCGGCGTCATCGCCAGCGTGCGGCGCACGCAGGCGGCGCCCAGCCGTGCCGCGAGCGCGGCGACGCGCGCCCCCTCGTCGGCGCTCTCGGCGCCGCGGAGGCCGTGGTCGACGTGCACCGCCGTGACCGTCCAGCCCCGCGCCCCCGCGAGCGCGGCGACGCCCGCCAGCATCGCCGTCGAATCGGGGCCCCCCGATACCGCGAGGACGAGATGCTCGCCCGGCGCGACGGGCGCGAGCCCGGCTTCGAGCGCACGCAGGAACGGCGACGACCGCATCGGCGCGACCTGTAGCACGCATGCCAGGCCCGACGTCGACCGCCCGCGGGCGCGCGCCGCCGTTCGCGATCCGCGCGCCGACGCGGCGAAGCCCATCGCCGCGCGGTCCCGAGCCGCACCGGCGGACGAGAGCTGGACTAGAGCGACGCCGCGATCCCGCGCGCGCGGCCCGCGCCCTCGCCGAGCCGTGCCTGCACCGCGGCGCCGCAGCTCTCCGAGAGCCGCCCGCGTCGCACGACCCGCCGCACGCGCGCCGCCGCGCGCTCGAGCTGCCGCGCGGCCCGCCGCAGGCGGAGCCGCTGCTTGCGGACCTTCTTCGCCTGCGTCGCCCGCTCGACGAGCACGTTCGCGCGCGCGAAGCGGCGCTCGACGAGCCGCGGCAGCGCCTCGCCGTCGCAGTCCGGGAGGCCCTGGCCGAGGAGGCAGAGGACGGCGTCGAAGCCCTGCTGCGGCGGGAAGAAGCACCCCCCTGCCGGGTCGCAGGCGTCGATGCTGCACGGGTCGGGGTCGCGACACTCGAGCGCGACGCCGGGGCGGCAGACGCTGCCGGCGCACACCTCGTCGCCGTCGCAGACGTCGCCGTCGGGACAGGGCGTGCCGTCCGGCTGCGGCGTGCCCGCGAGGCACGCGCCCGTCGTGGGCTCGCAGGTCTCGATGCCGTTGCACGGGTCGCCGTCGTCGCACGGGACGGGCGGGTGGACGCAGCGCCCGCGCTCGCAGCGATCCTGCGTGCAGGGGTCGCCGTCGACGCAGTCGGGGTCGGCGTCGGTGAAGCACTCGGGCGCCGGCGTGGCGTCGACGGCGCCGAGCGCGTCGAGGCGTCCGGCGCCCGAGACCGTGTCGACGCCCGGCGCGCCGATGTCGATGGCGGAGGTCGTGAGCGCGCTCGCGATCTCCGCCGGGCGCAGGAACGGGTTCTTCTGGAGCATGAGCGCCGCGACGGCGGCCGTGTGCGGCGCCGCCGCCGAGGTGCCGTAGAACGGGGCGAAGCCGGGAACCGAGGTGGCGACGCCGTCGAAGGCCACGAGGTCCGGCTTCGTGCGCATCGCCGGGGCCGGGAAGACGATGCGCGACGGGCCCTGCGAGCTGAAGCCCTCGACCGTGTCGAGGCCGGGATCGGCGACGTCGATCGCGCCCACCGCGACCACCTCCGGCACCGCCGGGTGCCCGACGATGCTGCCCGCCGGGACGGGGAACTCGAAGCCCGAGACGTTGCGGAAGCAGACCAGCTCGAGCGTGCGCGCCGCGGCGCCGCTGCGCCGCCGGATCGCCAGCCCGAGCCGCAGCGTCCCCGACGTGTTGTTGCGCGCCGACACCAGCTCGAACGGGTCGCCGTCGCCGCTCTGGACGTTCTCGCTGGTGTCGACGGCGTCGAAGTTGGCGAACGGCTCGCGCAGGAGGAAGAGATCGTAGTCGTTGCCCGAGGCGCCGAAGGGATCGTCCCACTGGAGCGCGCAGCCGACGCTGCCCTGCGGCGCCACGAGCACCTCGGCGACGTTGTCGACGGGGCCACCGCGAAAGTCGTGGAAGCCCGTGCCCGGCGAGGCGCGGAACGGTCCCTCCCAGTGCGTCCCCGCCTGGTTGCCGGCCGCACTGTGGAAGGAGACGCCGCCGCCCACCGCCTCGCGCACCGCCTGCGCGACCGGACCGTCCTCGAAGAACGGCTCGGAGAAGAAGGCGATGTCGTCGACGATCACCTGCGCCCCGGCCGCCGTGAGGCAGCGCACCGAGTCGGCGAAGCCGAGCGGGCTCGACAGTCCGCCGGAGAACAGCAGGCTCGCTCCCGGGGCGACGTCGTGGACGATCTCGAGCAGCGCCGTACCCTCGTCGCCGCTGCCGTTGGCGCAGCGCGCGTCGGCGGGCACGACGACCGGCGGCAGCTCGCCGCGCGCCGCCGCGGCCGCGGCGGAGTCGACGCCGTCCGAGATCACGCCGACGGTGACGCCGCTGCCGGTGAACCCGCGCTGCGCGCGCACGAGGTCGGCGCCGCTCGCCGCATCGCCCTGGGTGACCACGGCCCCGGCGCGGAGGACGCCGCGCTCGGTCGGCCGCACCGTGCGCACGGCGGCGTCCGCAGCGAGCGCCGGCAGCGCCTCCAGGGCGATGCGGCCCTCGACGACGCGGCCGGCGCGACGCTCGACGACGAGCCCGAGCCCGGCGAGCCGATCGAGGCCCGTGGGATCGCCGAGCCGCACCGTGACCGCCACGGTCTCGGTCTGCCGCGCCGTGCTGCTGGCCGGCGCCTCGGCGAGCCGGCGCAGCCGCCGGTCGAGCTTGCGCGCCGGGCCGTGGTCGCGGGCCGCCGGTGTGACGGGCGGCAGCACCGTCGCGGTGGCGCCCGGGACCTGCGCGGCCGCGGGCGTCGTCAGGGCGCCCGCCAGCGCGAGCGCGGCCACCAGGAGCCCCGGCATGGCGCCGTAGCATCGACGAGGGCGGCGTTGCTGTCGAGTCGTGCCGTTCCGCTGCAGCGTCTGCCGGGTTAGGGTCGTCGCATGCAGACGCTGCGCACCGAGACCCGCAACGGCGTGTTCCACATCGTTCTCAGCCGCGCCGCCGAGTACAACACGATCACGCCGACGCTGCGCGACGAGCTCGCCGCGGCGGTCGATGCGGGCGACGCCGAGCGCGACGCGCGCGTCATCCTGCTGCGTGCCGAGGGGCCGGCGTTCTGCGCGGGCTACGGGCTCGACTGGTCGACCGTCGCGCAGGCCGCCGAGACCGAGGGCGCGACCGCGGGCCGCGAGCGCGCGTGGGACTCGGTGGCCGACTACCGGATGATGAAGCGCTTCGTCGATACCTACATGAAGCTCTGGTACGCGCAGAAGCCGACGATCGCGGCGACGCAGGGCTGGTGCATCGGCGGCGGCACCGACATGGTCTTGTGCGCCGACCTCATCGTCGCCGGCGCAGGCGCCCGCTTCGGCTACCCGCCGTCGCGGGTATGGGGCACGCCGACGACCGCCATGTGGGTCTACCGCATGGGCCTCGAGCGCGCGAAGCGCTACCTCCTCACCGGCGACGAGATCCCCGCGCGCCGCGCGGTCGAGCTGGGCCTCGTCCTCGAGGCCGTGCCCGATGACCGCCTGGAGGCGCACGCGACCGCGCTCGCCGAGCGCATGGCCCGCGTGCCCCTGAACCAGCTCGTCATGCTGAAGCTCCTCTGCAACCAGAGCGTCGAGCACATGGGCTTCGCGAACAGCCGTCTGCTCGGCACGCTGTTCGACGGCATCGCGCGCCACACGCAGGAAGGGCTCGACTTCGTGTCGCGCGCGCAGGGGGTGGGCTTCCGCCAGGCGGTGCGCGAGCGCGACGATCCCTTCGGCGACTACGGCAGCCGCAAGCGCTGACGCCTGGTCGCCGGCGTCAGGGCCAGACGCTCGGCGGGGGGAAGCGCGAGACGCCGGCGGGGGCCTGGAAGACGACGCGATCGCCTTCGTAGAGACTGATCGAGGGTGCCCCGTCGGGCGCCGCGCTCAGGAGGAGCGCGCTGTCGCCCGCGGTGAGCTGGAAGACGACGTCGGGGCCGGGCAGCACGGCCAGTTGTACGAGCCCGGCGCCGTCGGCGCCCGCGAGCTGGAGATACGGGGCGCCGTCGGGCAGCAGCCCGAGGCGTCCGCGCGTGCCCCCGGCGGCGTCGCGCAGCACGAACTCCTCGGCCTCGAGCCGCGGCCCGGCGCTTGCGACGATGGGCGGTGCCGCCGGGGCCGGCGCGGTGGTGGCGAGCGCCAGGGGCGACTCGCCGGCGGCGCCAGCGGCGGCAGCAGTCGGCCGCCGAGCGCGCCGCCGCCCGCGGCGACGAGCGCCACCGCGATGGTCGCGAGGCGACGTCGCCAACGCCCGCGCTCGAGCCGCGCGACCGGGCGGCCAGCGCCTGGGGTCGGCCGCCGGGGCCGGCGCGACCATGGGCGCGACCGGCGGCGGCGTGGCCTCCGGGGCCGCGGGCGCCGGCTCGGCGAGCGGCAGGTGGGGCACGCCGTCGCCGCGCGGCTCCCCCGCCCGATCGAACAGGTAGAGGAGGCCACCGCTGCCGTCCTCGCTCAGGACCAGGCGCGAGTTGCCCTGGGCATCGGAGAAGCTGAGGCTCGGGCGGCCGTCGCGGTCGTCGAGGCTGAGCAGGACGCGGGCCTGGCCCTCGCGGTCGTGCAGGCTGAGGACCGGGCAGCCGTGCTCGTCGACGCACACCTCGGCGTGGCCGCGCACACCCCGGTCGTGCCGGCTGACGCCGCGCAGGTAGAGGCTCGGCGAGCCGCTGCGCGCCACCGCCAGCCAGGCGGCGACGTCGCCGTCGCGCTCGTGCAGCTTCACGTGCGCGGCGCCGCTGCCGTCGAGCACGAGCTGCGCTTTCGCCCGCTCCTGCGCGTCGTAGAGGAGCAGCCCGGTCGCGCCGTCGTCGGCCGGGCCGAGCGCCGCACGCCGGCGCCCGTCGCCGTCGACCAGCACGAAGCGCTCGGCCCGCACCTCGTCGACCGTCGCCGTCCGTTCGCCGTATACCTCCGCCGTCGTCTCGCTCATGTCGGCGTTCCCTCTCCCCGAGCCCGATCGCCGGGGCGGGCTTGTAGCAGGGTTCGCGACGGTCTTCACGACGCGCGCGGCGGGCGTCGTGTCCGCCGCAGGACGCGCGGCGGACACGACGGGGCGGCGGGACGATCGGCGCGTCAGCCGATCGCTGCGGGCAGCGCGGTGGGGAGGCTCGGCGGGCGGCGCGGGGGCGGCGCGGGGCGGGCCGCCAGGCCGTCGGCGACGGCGGACGCGCGGGCCTCCGGGACTCCCGGGTGGCAGACGGCCAGGTGCGCGCGCAGGCCGACGCGCAGGCGCAGGCAGGCATCGGCTCCTTGCGCCATCCGCGCCCAGAGACAGCGCGGACACGCGATCGTCTCGGGCCCGCGTACCTCGTCCTCGCGCACGGCGGGTTTCTACCCCGTACGTGTGACGCCGGAGCGGGCGCAGGCGTGACGATTGCGTGATCCCGGCCCGCCCGCCGCGGCACGACCCGCATTGTCAGCCCGCGTGCGGCTGCTACCCTCCGCGCCACGCGTCGCCCGCGCTGCGGCGGTGCGGGGGAGGCGTCGTGGCGAACCGCAGAGCACGTCCGATCCGCGAGGGGCTGCCCTACCCGCGCGGCGCGACCTGGGACGGTCAGGGCACGAACTTCGCGCTCTTCTCCGCCAACGCCACGAACGTCGAGGTGTGCCTCTTCGACCAGACCGGCGCGCAGGAGCTCGAGCGCATCGCGCTGCCGGAGTTCACCGACGAGGTCTGGCATGGCTACCTGCCCGATGTCGGCCCCGGCACCTTCTACGGCTACCGCGTCCACGGCCCGTACGAGCCCGACGCCGGGCACCGGTTCAACCCGAGCAAGCTGCTCCTCGATCCGTACGCTCGCGCCCACGCCGGCGCGCTGCGCTGGGACCCGGCGGTCTTCGGCTACCAGATGGAGACCACCGACGACCGCACCTTCGACGAGCGTGACAGCGCCGCGTTCGTGCCCCGCTCCGTCGTCGTCGACCCCGACTTCGATTGGAGGGGCGAGCCCGGACGTACGGCGGTCCCCTGGGACCGCACCATCGTCTACGAGACGCACGTCCGCGGCTTCACGAAGCTCCACCCGCGCGTCCCCGAGCACCTGCGCGGCACCTATGCCGGGCTCGGCGTGCGCGAGGTCGTCGACTACGTGAAGAGCCTCGGCGTGACCTCGGTCGAGCTGCTGCCGATCCACACCTTCGTCGACGACAGCCATCTGCTCGAGAAGGGTCTCGTCAACTACTGGGGCTACAACTCCATCGGCTTCTTCGCGCCCGATCCGCGCTACGCCGCCGACGTCCCGAACAGCCTGCGCGAGTTCAAGGAGATGGTGGCCCGCTTCCACGACGCCGGCCTCGAGGTGCTCCTCGACGTGGTCTACAACCACACCGCCGAGGGCAACGAGCGCGGGCCGACGCTGTCGTTCAAGGGCATCGACAACGTCAGCTACTATCGCCTGCTGCCCGACGAGCCGCGCTACTACATCAACGACACCGGCACCGGGAACACGCTCAACCTGAGCCACGCCCGCGTCATCCAGATGGTCACCGACAGCCTGCGTTACTGGGTGACCGAGATGCACGTCGACGGCTTCCGCTTCGACCTCGGCACGATCCTCGCGCGCGAGCCCGACGGCTTCGACACCCAGAGCGGCTTCCTGAAGGCCTGCTGCCAGGACCCCGTGCTCGCGACCGTCAAGCTGATCGCCGAGCCCTGGGACTGCGGTCCCGGCGGCTACCAGGTCGGCGGCTTTCCGCCGGGTTGGGCCGAGTGGAACGACAAGTTCCGCGACACGACGCGCGACTTCTGGCGCGGTGACGCGCCGGCGAGCGCGATGGCGCCGCGGCTGTGCGCGTCGCCCGACGAGTTCAAGCATCGCGGCCGCAAGCCCTGGGCGAGCGTCAACTTCGTCACCGCCCACGACGGCTTCACGCTGCACGACCTCGTCTCCTTCAACGACAAGCACAACGAGGCCAACGGCGAGGACAACCGCGACGGCACGTCCGACAACCGCTCCTGGAATTGCGGCATCGAGGGTCCCACCGACGATGCGGAGGTCGTGGCGCTGCGGGCGCGCCAGCGTCGCAACTTCCTCGCGACGCTGCTCCTCGGCCAGGGCACGCCCATGCTGCTCGCCGGCGACGAGTGCGCCCGCACCCAGCGCGGCAACAACAACGCCTACTGTCAGGACGGTGAGATCAGCTGGGTGCGCTGGCAGCGCGACGCGGACGAGGAGGCGCTGACCGATTTCGTCCGCCGTCTCACCCGCCTGCGGGGCGACACCGCGACCCTGCGCCGCACCCGCTTCGTCGACGGCCGGTTCGACCCCGAGCTCGGGACCAAGGACGTCACCTGGGTGAACGCCACCGGCGCCGAGATGCAGGAGACCGACTGGGCCGACGGCAACACGCGCTGCTTCGGCATGCTCCTCGACGGCCGCGCGCAGACCACCGGCGTCCACCAGCGGGGCGAGGACGCGACCATCCTCCTCGTCCTCAACGCGCATCACGACGTCGTCCTCTTCACCCTGCCGCCGGTTCCGGGCGACGGGACGTGGAGCGTGCTCGTGGATACGCACGAGCCCGACCGCCCCGACGGCGGGCGCTTCGCCGCGGGCACGCTCTACGAGGTGACGAGCCGCTCGCTCCTCCTCTTCGGCGTGGCGGGATGAGCGGCGTGCCCCCCCTCGCGCCGGGGCCGGCGCCGTGCCAGGGAGGGGACATGCTGGTGAATCCGCGAGAGTATCTGATCCGCGCCCGCCGCGAAGGCTGGGCGCTCGGCGGCTTCAACGTCTACGATCTCGAATCGACGCGCGGGGTGATCGCCGCCGCCGACGCGCTCTCGGCGCCGGTCCTGGTGCAGACGTCCGAGGGCGCCGTGAAGCACGCCGGGCTCGAGACCATGGTCGCCATCGTCTCGAAGCTGGCGAGCGGCACGCAGGCGCCGATCGCGCTGCACCTCGACCACGGCAGGAGCGTCGAGCTGGCGCGCGCCGCGATCGACGCGGGCTACCCGTCGGTGATGATCGACGCGTCGCGCGAGACGTTCGAGGAGAACGAGCGCGAGACCCGCGACATCGTGAGCTACGCACGCACGCGCGGCGTCCACGTCGAGGCGGAGCTCGGGACGCTGGCCGGCATCGAGGATCTCGGCGAGCAGAGCGGCCGCTCCATGCTGACCGACCCCGATCAGGCCGTGCGCTTCGCGACCGAGACCCAGGTCGACGCGCTCGCCGTGGCCATCGGTACGTCGCACGGCGCCTACAAGTTCAAGGGCACGCCGTACCTCGACTTCGAGCGCTTGCGCGAGATCGCCGCCCGCGTCCCCCAGCCGCTCGTGCTGCACGGCGCCTCGACGCTGCCGGCCGAGGGCGTCGCCCTCGCCGAGCGCTACGGTGCG
Organism: bacterium; assembly: GCA_026129405.1. Taxonomy (NCBI): domain Bacteria; species bacterium. The sequence goes on along the minus strand of JAHCID010000003.1, from coordinate 457,165 downwards.
ACGCTGCCCCACGCCCAGGGCATTCCGCCCGATCTCATCGCCGAGGCCGTGGCGCTCGGCGTCGCCAAGGTGAACACCGACTCCGACCTCCGCCTCGCCGCCCTCGGCCGGCTGCGCCAGGTCCTGAGCGAGCGGCCCGACCTCTTCAACCTCTACGAGCTCATGGGCGAGATGGAGCGTGCCATCCGCGCCGCGACCATGGAGCGCATCATGCTCCTCGGCAGCGCGGGCAAGGCCGAGGACGCCGCGAGCGCCGGTCAGGCGTCCGCGTCGTAGTCGAAGCGCGCGAGCTCGTCGCGCAGCTCGGCGGTGAGGAACGCCGCCAGCTCCGCCGGCAGCTCGCGACGCCAGCGTCCCACCGACGCCTGCGGGCTGGCGCTCGTCTCGCACGTCCGGCGCCGGGCATGGATGCGCATACATCGCCGGGTGCGCGTCGAGCGGCGGTGCACCGTGCCGCCGACGCCCGGGTTTCATCTGGCCGGGGCCGTGTGCCACTGTGACGGCATGGATACCGCGGCGCGATCGACGTGCGATGCCTAGTCGGCTGCGCGCGTCGCTCGACGGCGACCAGCCGCCGCGCCCGACCACGCGCCCCTTCGCCGTCGGGCTGCGCCGGGCGCTCGCCGCCGGCTACGGCGCGCAGGACCTGCGGGCCGATCTCCTCGCGGGAAGCGTCGTCGGCATCGTCGCGATCCCGCTCTCGATGGCGCTCGCCATCGCCTCGGGCGTCCCCCCCCAGCACGGCCTCTACACGGCCGTGGTCGCGGGCGCGGTCGCGGCGCTGACCGGCGGCTCGAAGTTCCAGGTGACCGGGCCGACGGCGGCATTCGTGGTCGTGCTGGCGCCGATCGTGGGCGCGCACGGGCTCGCCGGACTCCTCGTCGCGGGCCTGCTGGCCGGACTCATCCTCGTCGCCATGGGCGTGGCGCGGCTCGGCCGCTTCGTCGAGTTCATCCCCTATCCGGTGACGACCGGATTCACCGCGGGCATCGCGACGGTGATCGCGACGCTCCAGCTGAAGGACGCCTTCGGGCTCCGCGTCGACCGCCTGCCGGAGCGCTTCCCGGAGAAGGTCGCGGCGCTGTGGCAGGCGCGCGGGACGTGGTCGGCCGTGGAGCTCGGCGTCACCCTGGCGACGCTCGGGCTCCTCCTGGTCGCGCCGCGCCTGGTGCCGCGGGTGCCGGGGCCGCTCGTGGCGCTCGCGCTGGTCGGCGCCTGCGTCTGGGCCCTCGGCGTGCCGGTGGCGACGATCGGCTCGCGCTTCCACGGCACGATCGACGGCCATCCGTTCGTGGGCATCCCGCCGCTGCCGCCGCTGCCGCATCTGCCCTGGGGCGGCGACCTGAGCTTCGACCTGGTGGCGTCCCTGCTGCCGGCGGCGATGGCGATCGCCATGCTCGGGGCGATCGAGTCGCTCCTCTCCGCGGTGGTTGCCGACGGCATGACCGGCAAGCGTCACGACCCCGACGCCGAGCTCGTCGGCCAGGGGCTCGCCAACGTGATCGCACCGTTCTTCGGCGGCATCGCCGCGACCGGCGCCCTCGCCCGCACCGCGACCAACGTCCGCAGCGGCGCACGCTCGCCGGTCGCGGCCCTCGTCCACGCCGCGGTCGTGCTCGGGGCGATCCTCGTCCTGGCGCCGCTCGTCGCGCACCTGCCGATGGGCTCGCTGGCGGCGCTGCTGCTGCTCGTCGCCTGGAACATGTCGGACCGGCAGCACGTCGCGCACATGCTGCGTGTGGCGCCGCGCAGCGACGTCTTCGTCCTGGTCACCTGCTTCGCCCTGACCGTGGCGTTCGACATGGTCATGGCGGTGGGCGTCGGCGTGGTCCTGGCGGCGTTCCTCTTCATGAACCGCATGGCGGTCCTCACCCGCGCCCGCATCCTCGTCGACGAGAGCCCGGAAGCCGAGGACCGCGCGCTGCCGCCGAGCATCGCGGTCTACGAGATCGCCGGCCCGCTCTTCTTCGGCGCGGCGCAGAAGGCCGTCGCGGCGCTCGACGCCATCGGCGCCAGCGCCCAGGTGGTCGTGCTGGGGCTCGGCCGCGTGCCGGTGATCGACGCGACCGGGCTCGTCGCGCTCGAGAGCGCGCTCGCGCGCCTCACGCGCGAGCGGCGTCTGGTCATCGTGGCGGGACCCCTGCCCGAGCCGCGCCGGGTCTTCGCGCGCGCGCAGTGGGAGGCCGCGCACGAGCGCGTCGTGTTCGCGCGCGACCTCCCGCAGGCGCTCGGCATGGCGCGCGACCTGGTGGCGCTGAACCCCGACTGGGTCGCCGCGAAGCCGCAGCAACCGGCGCCGTCGCCGCGCGCGTCCTGAGCTCGGCCCGAGCCTCACCCGAGGCGCAGCCGCCGGCGCTGCGCGAGGTAGAAGACGACCGGGTAGACGAGCAGCTCCATCACGAAGCTCACCGTGATGCCGCCGACCAGCGGCGCGACCAGACGCCGGGTGACGTCGGCGCCGGTGCCCGTGACCCACAGCAGCGGCAGCAGCCCGATCAGGTCCGTCGCCACGGTCATCGTCTTCGGCCGCAGGCGCTGCACCGCGCCCTCGTGGATGGCCGCGTACAGGTCGTCGGCCGTCCGCAGCCGGCCCGCGTCGCGCCAGCGCTCGAGCGTGGTGTCGAGGTAGAGGAGCATCACCTGCCCGGTCTCGGCGTCGATGCCGAGCAGCGCGATGATGCCGACCCAGACCGCGAGGCTGAGGTCGTAGTCGAGGATCCACAGGAACCAGAACGCGCCGATCAGGCTGAAGGGCACGGCGAGGAGCACGATGCCGACCCGCAGCCAGCTGCCGTTCGCGGCGTAGAGCAGCAGCACGATGAGGACGAGCGTGATCGGCACGACCACGCGGAGGCGGGCGTTCGCGCGCTCGAGCTGCTCGAAACGGCCGGACCAGAGTCGCGTGTACCCCGGCGGCAGCGGCGCCTCGGCGTCGACGCGGGCGCGTGCCTCGCGCACGTAGCCGCCGAGGTCGCGTCCCGTGATGTCGACGTAGACCCAGCTGCTCCGGCGCGCGTCCTCGCTGCGGATCATCGGCGGGCCGGGCGTCACGCGCAGGGTGGCGAGCTGCCCGAGCGGCACCTGCGTACCGGTCGCCGTGGGCACGAGGACGGCCCGCAGGGCCGGCAGATCGTCGCGCAGCTCGCGCGCGTAGCGCACCGTCACCGGGTATCGGGCGAGCCCCTCGACGGCGGTCGTCACCGCCATGCCGCCGACGGCGGTCTGGACGACGTCCTGCACGTCGCCGGTGGTGAGGCCGTAGCGCGCCGCCGCCCCGCGGTCGACGTCGACGTCGAGGTAGTAGCCGCCGGTCGTGCGCTCCGGGTACGCGCTGACCGTTCCGGGCACGGTGCGGAGCACGTTGGCCGTGCGCTCGGCGAGGGCGGAGAGGACGTCGAGGTCGGGCCCGAGGACCTTCACGCCGACGGGCGTCTTGATGCCGGTGGTCAGCATCTGCAGGCGGTTCTCGATCGGATACGGCCAGGCGTTGGCGACCCCGGGGAAGCTGACGCTCTGGTGGAGCCCCGGATGCCGCGTGCCGTCCGGCTCGGTCCATCCGTAGGTCAGCTCCTCGCGCGTGATGGTGCGCCGGCTCGACCAGATCCAGCGCAGCGGCGCGGCGAGCCAGTCGGGCCAGCCGTCATGGAAGCGGGCGACCGTCCGCGTGCGCCAGCGCGCCGGGTCGGGCTCGAGCTGCACGACCGTCTCGATCATCGAGAGCGGCGCCGGGTCGGTGGCGGTCTCGGCGCGACCGATCTTGCCGTGCACGCGCACGACCTCGGGGAACGTCTTGATGAGCCGATCGGTCTGCTGGAGCAGCGCCGTGCTCGCGGTGACGCCGATGCCCGGGTCGGTGGTCGGCATGTAGAGGAGGTCGCCCTCGTCGAGCGGCGGCATGAACTCCTCACCCAGCTGCGACAGCGGCCACAGGGCCGACGCGCCCAGCACGGCGACCACGGCCAGGGTGGCGACGGGATGGCGCATGGTCAGGTGGAAGGCGGGCTCGTAGAGCCGCGTCCCGGCGCGGTTCAGCGGGTTCGCCGCCTCCGACGGGATGCGCCCGCGCACCAGCCACACCATCAGCGCCGGCACCACGGTGATGCCGAGGACGGCGCCGGCGGCGATGGCGAACGTCTTCGTGTAGGCGAGCGGGCCGAACAGCCGTCCCGACTGCTCGCCGAGGACGAAGATCGGCAGGAACGACACCGTGATGACGAGCAGGGAGAAGAAGAGGCTCGGTCCGACCTCGACGGCCGCCGCGAGCACGACCGCCGCCTGGCCGCGCGGCGTGCCGCCCGCCCCCACCCGTGCCCGCTCGCGCTCGAGGTGCTTGTGCGCGTTCTCGATCATGACGACGGCGGAATCGACCATCACGCCGACCGCGAGCGCGAGGCCGCCGAGGCTCATGACGTTGGCGTTGATGCCGAGCAGCTGCATCACCAGCAGCGACACCAGGAGCCCGATCGGCAGCACCACGATCGCCACCAGCGCGCTGCGCACGTGCGCCAGGAAGACGAGGCAGACGAGCGCGGTCACGATCAGCTCCTCGATCACCGCGCGCCGTAGCGTGCCGACGGCGCGCTCGATCAGCGCCGAGCGATCGTACGTCGGCAGCACGTAGACGCCGGGCGGAAGCCCCGCCTCGAGCTCGGCGAGCTTCGCCTTCGCCGCCTGGATCACCTGGTAGGCGTTCTCGCCGAAGCGGGCGACGACGACGCCCCCCACCGCCTCGCCCCGTCCGTCGAGCTCGCCGACGCCGCGCCGCGCCGCGCCGCCCACCTGGATGGTCGCCACGTCGCCGAGGAGCACGGGCGTACCGTCGGCACCGACGCGCACGGGCACCTGCGCGAGATCGTCGACGCCGCCGAGGTAGCCGCGGCTGCGCACCATGTACTCGTGCTCCGCCATCTCGACGACGGCGCCGCCGACGTCGCGGTTGGAGCGCTCGACCGCGCGCACGACGTCGCCGATGGGCAGATCGAGGGCGAGCAGCCGCTCGGGACGGAGCACCACCTGATACTCGCGGACGAAACCGCCGATCGACGCCACCTCGGCCACGCCCGGCACGGCGTTGAGCGGCTGGCGCACGTACCAGTCCTGGAGCGCGCGCAGCGAGCTCAGGTCCTGATCGGAGGCCCGGAGCGGGGAGCCGTCGAGCGGGCACGTCCCCGGATCGGCGAAGCCGCGCACCCGTCGCAGCGCCGGCCGGCGGTCGGGCGGCGCGTCGTCGGGGCGCGCCCACCAGCGATCGGCGGCATCGTCGCGCCACACGCCGCGCGGAGCCGACGCGCAGTACCAGCCGGGGTACAGCACGTACTGGTACACCCAGCCGACGCCCGTCGCGTCGGGCCCGAGGCGGGGCTGCACCTCGGGAGGCAGGCGCTCGCGCGCCGCGCTGAGCGCTTCGAGCACCCGGCTGCGTGCCCAGTAGAGGTCCGTCCCGTCTTCGAAGAGCACGTAGACGAAGGAGAGCTCGAACATGCTGAAGCCGCGCACCGCCGTGCTGCCCGGGACGGCGAGCATCAGGTTGGCGAGCGGATAGGTGACCTGATCGTCCACCACCTGGGGGTTCTGACCGGGTACGTCGGTGACCACGATCACCTGGACGTCGGAGAGGTCCGGGATGGCGTCCAGCCGGATCGTGCGCGTGGCGTGCAGGCCGAGCCCGACGAGGAGCAGGGTGAGGAGCACGACCAGCAGGCGATTGCGGACCGAGGCCGCGATGACGCGGGCGATCACCGCCCCGCCTCCGTCGCCTGGAAGCGGGCGATGCCCTCGCGCAGACGGCTCTCCGCGTCGAGCAGGAACTGGCCGCTGACGACGACGTCGTCGCCCGGCGCGAGCCCGTCGAGGACCGCGAACGCCGGCCCGTCCGGTCCGACGCCGGCCTCGCCGAGCCGTAGCGTGCGCGCCTCGAAGCGGCCGCCCGGCCGGGCGACGAAGGCGAGCTGGCGCGTCCCGGTGTCGATCACCGCCTCGCGCGGCACGAGCACGGCGTCGGCAGCGACCTCGCCGTGCAGCTCCACCGTGGCGAACATGCCGGGGCGCAGCGCGAGGTCGGGGTTCGGCACCGCGACCCGCACCATGCCGGTCCGCGTTGCCGCATCGAGATGTGGATGGACGAACGACACCGTGCCGGTGATCGGCCGGCCGGGGTCGGCGTCGAGGGTCGCCGTCGCCGGCTGGCCGAGGCGCACGGCCCCGAGCTGGCGCTCGAACACCCGCGCCTCGAGCCACAGCGCCCGGTGGTCGACGATCCGCAGCACGGTCCTCCCCGCCTCGACGCCGTCGCCCTCGACGACCTCCTTCATCACGACGTGGCCGTCGATCGGGCTGCGGAACGTGACCGCCGGCGGCGGTGCGTCGAGGCGGGCCAGACGCGCGACGTCGTCCGGCGCCACGCCCCAGCGGGCGAGCTTGCGCTCCACCGCCGTCCGCACGGCGGCGGCGGTGGACGACGCGGCGGTCGGGGATTCCTCGGCAGCGCGTCGCGCTGCGATCAGCTCGCCGACGGCGGCGTCGAGCTCGGGGCTCTGGAGCGCGAAGAGCGGTGCGCCCTGCTGCACGTGCATGCCGTCGGTGTCGGCCCACAGCCGCGTCACGACGCCGCCGACCCGCGGCGTGACGTCGTGCTGCGCCGGCTGCGCCTCGGCGAGCACGCCGGCCGCGCGGACCGAGGCCGCGAGCGCGCCGCGCCGCACCGGCGCCACCCGGACGCCCATGTTCTGCACCACCACCGGATCGATGGTGACCGCCTCGCGCGTCCCCGGGGTCGCGGCCTCGTGCCGGAGAGGGGTCAGGGCCATGCCGCAGATGGGGCAGCTGCCCGGCTCGTGGCGCAGCACCTGCGGATGCATGCCGCAGGTCCACAGCTGCTCCGGCGCGGCGGCGAGGTCGGGCGACGCCGGTGCCGGCGTGCCGCGCAGGAAGTAGCCTCCGGCCAGGCCGGCCGCGAGGGCGACGGCGACGGCGACGCGGGCCTTCACGACGCACCTCCCGCGAGCGTCTCGGCGTCGGCGCCGACGAGCTCCTCCAGCTCGGCGAGACGCGTTTCGCGCGCCACGTGCAGCTCGGCGGCGAGGAGCCGCGCATCGACGACGGCGCGTTCCGCGTCGAGCAGATCCCCGAGCCCGCCCGCCTCGGCGGCGTAGGCGGCCCGCCGTGTCGCCGCCGCCTGGGCGAGCGCGGGGACGATCCGCTCCGACCACAGCGTCGCTCGCCGATCGGCGTCGTGCAGTGCCGCCAGCGTCGCGACGAGGTCCGCGTCGCGGTCGTGTCCCGCCTGGTCGCGCAGGGCCTCCGCCCGCGACAGCATCGCCCGCGCCTCGGCGATGCCGGCACGGATCAGCGGGATGCGCACGGGAATCGACAGCACCACCCCCGCCGCCCGCTCCATGCTGCCGGTGAGCCCGACGAACGGGTTCACGTCGGGGATGATCTGCTGCCAGGCGAGGTCGAGCGCGTGCTCGCGTCCGGCGAGGTCGTGGGCGAGTGCGCGCAGGCCCGGGTTGCCCGCGATGCCGCGCCCGTCCGGCACGGGAAGCGGGCGCGGCGCGGGCAGCGTCGCCGGGGGGTCGAGCGGCGTGTCGGCGGCACGGAGGACGAGCGCGTTCAGGGTCGCACGCAACGCCGTGCGCTCGGCCTCGAGCCGCCCGATCTCGGCGCCCGCCTCGAGCAGCGCGGCGTCGGCGGTGACCGCGTCGGCCGCCTGGGCTCCGGCGCCGGTCGCGGCGCGCGCCGTCGCGACGGCGAGTCGCGCGAGCGCCTGCGCGTCGTACGCCAGGCGCACACGCTCGCCGGCGAGGGCATGCTGCCACCAGGTGGTGAGCACCCGCCGCTTCAGCGCGAACCGCGCCGCTGCGAAGCGCTCTCCGGCCGCGCGCGCCTCCGCCAGCGCGATCTCGCCGGCGGCGAGCACCTTGGTCGGGAAGGCGAGGTTCTGCATCGGGTCGAACCCGAACTCGAGCGTGGTGCGATCCCAGGCCGAGAGGCCCTGCCCGGACACGAGGTACTCGAAGCCCACCGAGACGTTCGTGTTCGGGTAGGCGGCGGCCGCGTCGATGCGGGCCAGCGCCGCCTGCCACTCCCGGTAGGCGGCCTCGAGCTCGCCGTTGGCGACCAGCGCCCGTCCGACCACGTCGCGCCAGCCGGGCGCGAGCGGAAGCGCGGGAAGGTGCCGGTCGGCACGCGGTACGATCCACGCGCCGCCGGCGGCCTCGGCGCGCTGGCGCTCCGTGGTCGCGGCACGCGGCGCGAGCGAGCAGGCCGTGGCGACGCTCGCGAGCGCGAGCGCCACGGCGGGAAGAGCGGGATGCATGGCGGGGTCTCCTCGGCCGGACGTGGTCCGGCGTCTGCCCGCGGGCACACCCGTGCCGGCGGGTTGACGCCCCGCACGCAGCGGAGCGCCGGGTGAACGGGCGAGGACGCCCGCTCAACGCAGCAGCGTGAGGAGACGCAGGTAGCGCGGCGGCCCGGTCGCGCGATCGCCGGTGCGGGCGAGCGGCACGAGCGCCAGGGCCAGGGCGGGTACGCCGACGGGGAGCGTCACCGCGCCCGAGAGGAGCGGCGGCGGCAGCGCGTGCCCGGCGCCCGGCAGCGTGGGGTCGCCGGCGTCCGACGCGATCTGGCAGCAGCGCTCCGCCTCGCGCACGGGCGGCGCCGCCTTCTCGTGGGCCGCGCAGCAGGCGACCGCACGGACCTGCGCCGCCGCGAGCGCGGGGGCCGCGTGGCCGGCGCGCAACCCGACCGCGAGCAGCACGGTGAGGAGCAGCGCACGGCGGCGGGAGCGCGACACGACACGACGGTACGGCGCGCCGGCCGGCGAGGCAACCCGACGCCTCAGCCCGGCTCCGAGCGGCTGCGGAAGTAGACGTCGCAGCGCCGGGTGGGCACGCGGCGCGCGCCCTCGAGCTCCAGCGCCGCGAGCAGCCGGCGCAGGAGGGCGTCCTGCTGCCGCGTCCCCTTGCATGCGAGCAGCGCCGCGACGCGATCCATCCCCACGCGCCGCAGCGCCGCCTGCATCGGCGGGCCGAGCGGATCGAGGGCGCCGGCGAGCTCGGGCGGCGCCGCCGGATCGCGCGCACCGCGGTCCATGACGGCGCGCCGCTCGAGGTAGTACGGCAGCACCGACGACCAGTCCTCACCGTAGACGACGAGGACGTCGCTCGGGTGCGTCGACGCCCGTACCGCCCGTGCAAGCTCCGAGCGGCCGAGGTCCGGCACGGCGCGGAGCTGCGTCGGCCGCCGGTCGCGAAGATAGCCGCCACCGCCTGCGAGGACGGCGGCGAGGAGCAGCACGACGCCGCCCCATCGCCGCCATCCGCCCGCCTCGAGCAGCGCGAGCACGGCGACGCCGACGGCGGCGACGAGAAAGCAGCCGTTCGCGTACGTGTAGTAGTCGTGGACGAGGTGCAGGTTCACGAACAGCACCAGCGGCAGCAGGAAGAGCAGCACCGCGGCGACGAAGAGGCCGATGCGGCGTCGGGCGAGCCCCACGCCGACGAGGGCTGCGAGCACGATCAGCGGGACGCCGAGAACGTCGCGCGCCTTCACCGTGTAGAAGCTGCGCCAGGTGTCGGCGGAGAGCCGCTGCTCCCACGTCCCGAAGGTCCAGGCGTGCATGGCGTCGGAGGTGATGAACCCCGCCGCGAGCGGGTTCTCCGCCCTCACCTGGTCCGTGTGCCACACCCAGGCTGCGCCGACGAGCAGCGGCAGGCCGAGCACGGCGGCCCCCGCCACCAGCCGTCCGCCCCTCCAGCGGTGGCGCCACGCGCGGTGGAGCAGGACGCCGGCGACGAGCGCTTCGAAGCCGAGGAACGTCGTGATCTTCGCTCCGGCGGCCAGCGCGCCGAACGCGATCGCAAGGCCGGCGCGGCCGGCGGACGGGCGCTTCGCGTGCGCGAGCGCCGCTGCGGCGAATGCCCACCCGAGGCAGAGCGCGGTCGACTCGATCATGAAGGTGCGCGACCAGAAGACGTAGAGCGGGCTCACCACGAGGAGCGCCAGGAACGGCCAGCGCAGCGCCCGCGTCACCCCGAGCTCGTGCAACGTCAGCCAGCATGGGAGGAGCGTCGCGAGGAAGAACGCCTCCGAGACGATCCGTCCCGCGGGGTCGAGCGCCAGGCCGGTCGCCCGCACGACCATCGCCACCGTCCATTGGTAGAGCGGCAGCTCGAACGGGATCGCCCACGGCGGACCGAGGACGGGCGTCTCGTAGTCGAGCCACGGGCCGCCCCGGAGCAGCCAGTAGACCGTGATCGCCGTCTGCGTCTGACGGAACGCGTGGGCTTCGAGCAGCGGCGCCCCGAGGCGGCCGAGCACCGCCCAGAGATGGAACCCGAGGGCGCCGAGGAAGACGGCGAGCAGCAGCGGCTCGAGCCCGCGAACGGGCGCCGTGTCGTTCCCGGTCACGGCGAGCAGTTCACCCAGCGCGCCGGCCTCGAACCGCGTGGCGCGCGTCCCGCACGGGGACACGTCTCGCTCCGTCCCATGTGCGCCCCCGAGTACCGGACTGCCGCCGCCGCGCCAACGGCGTGGGACGGGGGCGGCCCACCTCGCGCGGCGGCTCGGGACTCCGCACGGGGCCGTGCCGGATCGAGGCTCTGCGCGCGCGGCGCGGCTGTTCGATGCGTCTCACCGTCGAGCGACCTCCGACTGCCGCCTTGGCCGGTGACGACGACTCGGCTATGTGGATCGCTGGTCGGCATGGAAGCCAGCCCGTACGTCGCTTGGTCGGTGATGCTGCGAGAAAGCCGTCGTGCGGCACTCCCCCGCGTCCTGACGGTCGCGCTCGGCGGTCTCGCCTGCTGGGGGCTCTACGCGGTCGCGGCGGGGCCGTCGATGTCCGGCGACAGCGAGTCCTATCTCGCCTACGCACGCGCGCTCACGTGGGGTACGGTCCCCACCTCCGAGCGAACGCTCGGATATCCGCTGCTCATCGCGGTGTGCGAGTACGTCGGACGGCACTGCCACCTCGGATCGTACGGCGTCACGGTCGCGGCCCAGGTCGTTCTGCTCGCCGGCGCGAGTACGGCGCTGCTCTACGACATCGCCTATCGCCTCACGGCGTCACGGCTCGCGGCAACCGTCGCGGCGGTCCTCTTCGTCGCCGACGCCGACATCCAGAACATGTCCGTCTGGATCATGTCCGAGTCGCTCGCGATGTTCCTCGTGCTCCTGGCGCTGTGGCTCCGGCTGATCGACGACGGGTGGCGGCGCGCAGGATGGGCGCTCGCCTGTCTCGTGCTCACGCGGCCCTTCTACCTGTTCGCCGTGCCGCTCTTCGCGGCCCTGGAGGGGATGCGGCGGCGGAGCTGGCGCGCCTGCGCCGCAAGCGCAGCTCCGACGGTCCTCCTCCTCGCGGCCGCGTCGCTCGTCTCGTGGGCGTGCTCCGCCGGATCGATGGAGCCGGTGGCAGTCTTTCTCCCCCGCCACAGCTTCGGGCGCATCTACGAGTTCGATCTGTGGACGCGGATTCCGGACTCGCCGCAGCGGCGCCGCATAGCGGCGTTGAAGGCGCAGCACGCGGATCCCTATGGCGCGCTCGATCGGCTGACGCTCGAGTTCGGCCCGCGAGCGTGGCTCGACGTTCAGCGTGAGGTGCTGCGGGCGGCGCCACTCGCGTTCGCCGTCTCCATCGCGCGCGCCGTTCCGCGGGCCTTTCGGCAGGCGGTTCTCTGGAAGCCGGCGCGCGAGAGCGCATGGTTCCGCGCCGTCGTCGCGTGGCACGCGGTCTTCTGGGGCGTGCTCTTCTGGCCGCCGCCGATGCTGCTCGTGTTCGCCGTGCTGGTGTCCGTCGCGGTCGCCACGGGGTTCGGCTCGGCCGACGTCGCGCAGTTCTTCGCGTGGGTGGCCGCGCCGTTCGCCGCGGGCGTGTTCGTGTCGGTCACCCTGCTCGCGATGGGGACCGACTCCGTCGGTCGCCTCGCGCTCGGGTTCCGACCGATCTACTTCCTCGCGATCGCCCTCGGCGTCACCGCACTCGTCGACACCCTCGGGGCGCGCCGACGACGCGGGGGGCGAGGAGAAGAAGCGAACGGGGCAACCGGCACCACTACCGGCACCAACCCGGTGGAGGCCTCCGCAGCGGGTAGCGCCGGAGACGACACCGGCGCGCGAATGGGCGGCGGAAGTGGGAATGGCGACGGGCTGGATCGAACAGCCGACCTAGGGATTATGAGACCCTCGCTCTAGCCAACTGAGCTACGTCGCCCCAAAAGAGCCCCGCACCATGGCCGCGGCCCGACGTGAAAGCAAGCGTCGCGGCATCACCAGCGGCGGTGGCGGCCCTCGGGCAGCGGGCGGCGGCGCAGCGCGCGTTCGCCGGCGCGCACCTGGTGCAGCACACCGTCGGGGAGCTCGAGCGCCGTGAGGGCGCCGCCGTACACGCAGCCGGTGTCGATGCCGATCTTGTACGGAAGGTCGACGAGGACGTCGCGCGACGGCGTGTGCCCGAACACGATGGTGTCCGGGAGCGCGTGCGGGTGGGCGATGAACTCCTCGCGGATCCAGAACAGGTCCTGATCGGTCTGCTGCTCCCACGGCAGTCCGGGGCGGATGCCGGCGTGTACGAGGCGATGGCCGGGCCAGGCGAGCGCGCGCTCGAGCGATGCGAGGAAGGCCAGGTGCGACTCGGGCATCGCGGCTTCCACCGCGGCGGGCGCGGCGCGGTCGGGGAGGCCGTAGCTGCGGATCGCGGCGCCGCCGCCGTTCTGCATCCACGACTCGCCCCAGCGGCCGGGGCGGCCGAGGAACGCGAGGCACATGTCCTCGTGGTTGCCCTTCAGGAACACCCAGCGGACGTCGGAGCGCTCGCGGGCGGCGAGCAGCAGGTCGATGACGCCCTTCGAGTCGCGGCCGCGATCGATGTAGTCGCCGACGCAGCAGACCGTGTCGCCGGCGACCAGCGGCAGGCCCGACAGCAACGCCTCGAGCTCGCGCAGGCAGCCGTGGATGTCGCCGATCGCGAACAGGCGACCGCTCACCGCCGGTCACCTCCCGTGCCGACGAGGGTGCCGAGCGCGTCCGTGTCGCCGAGGATGCGCAGGGCGGCGCTGTACGGGTCGAGCGAGCCGTCGCGTACTGCGGCGACCAGCGGCCCGAGTCCGTTGGTCGCTGCGCCGAGGCCGGCTTCGAGACGCCGGCGCAGCTCCTCCTCGAGCACGTCGACGAGGTCGCCGGCGCGGCGCACGGCGGCGCGCTCCGCTGCCGCCGGATCGGCGCCGCGGGCGGAACGATGGCGGGCGAGCGCCGCCAGCACGGTGTCGACGCCGAGGTTGCGCTCGGCCTGCGTGGTCAGCACGGGGACGTCCCACGCCGACGCCGGCCGCAGGTGCAGCATCTGCTCGAGCTCCGACTGCATGCGCAGCGCGCCGTCGCGGTCGGCCTTGTTGACGACGAAGACGTCGGCGATCTCGAGGAGCCCTGCCTTCATCACCTGCACGGCGTCGCCCGCCTCCGGGACCAGCACGACGACGATGGTATCCGCCAGACGCATCACGTCCAGCTCCGTCTGGCCGACGCCGACCGTCTCGACCAGCACGACGTCGACGCCGAACGCGTCGAGCAGCCGGGTCACGTCGCGCGCCGCTCGCGGCAGGCCGCCGTGGCTGCCGCGCGTCGACAGGCTGCGGATGAAGACGCCCGGATCGAGGAAGTGGGCCTGCATGCGGATGCGGTCGCCGAGCACCGCGCCGCCGGTGAACGGGCTCGACGGATCGACCGCGACCACGCCCACCCGCCGCCCCTGCGCGCGGAACCCGGCCACCAGCCGATCCGCCAGCGTCGACTTGCCTGCGCCGGGCGGGCCGGTGATGCCGATCACCTGGGCCCGTCCGGTGTGCGGGTAGAGCCGGCTCATCACCTGCGCCAGCTCGGGAGCGCGGTTCTCCACCCGGGTCATGAGCCGGGCCAGGGCCACGCGGTCTCCAGCGAGCAGGCGGTCGACGAGCGCGACGGCGGCATCGGGTGACGACACGGGTGCTCGGATACTCGCACCTTCCCTCCGCCCGTCCAACCGGACGCGGCGCGCGGGTCCGCCTTGACCGTCCGGGAGGGCGGCCGGAAGATGCCGCCGTGGCCGAAGGCACCGACGCCGGCTTCGCCGGGCTGCTGCGCAACCGCTTCGTTCTCATCGGCGTGCTCCTGTTCGGCGTCGGTCTCGCCGACATGGTCACGGGGCGCATCAAGGTCGACGAGTATCGCGTCGTCCTGCGCACGACGCCGCGCCCGACCCCGGCCCACCGCAACCCGACGGCCCTCTTCCCGCGCGCCAGCGAGGCGGAGCAGCAGATCGCGATCGCGCAGACGAAGCTCGGCTACTACCAGCTGCTCTTCCTCGTCGGGCAGGCGCTCGCCGCGCTCGGCCTGCTCTCGATCGCGGTCGGCGCGTTCCAGATCCGCCTTCGCACGATGCGGGCGGGTCCGGCGCCGCATCCGTCCGCGTGACCCTGGTTTGACTTCCACACCCCGCGCGTCTACTTAACGTGCAAATTTGAACACCGACGGGCGATGGGCCCGGCGGGAAGGCGGGGCGGTTGGCTGCGAGGGGGAACGAGGCGTCCGCGCGACGGCGCGGCGGCCGCGAGCGGCAGAACGGAGTGGACGGGGCGGCGGCGTTGTTGAACGTCCTCGCGCGCGCCCTCGACCTCGAACGTGCGGCGCTGCTGCTGGTCACGCCGGCAGGACGCCTCGACCCGATCGCCACCTTGGGACGGGTGTCCGCGAAGATGCTCGCCGAGGAACGGCTCGGCAGCGGCACCTGGAGCGTGGCACTGCCGCTCGCGCGCGACGGGCACGTCGTCGGCCGGCTCCTCGCCGCACGCCGGGGCGGCCGATCGCTGCCGCCCGGCGACCGCCGGCTGCTCGCGCGGCTCGCCGCCGCGGCGGCGGAGTTCGTCGCGCAGCGCCGCGCGCAGAGCGACCTCGACCACACGCGCGAGCTGCTCGCGCGCGCCGAGACGCTGTCGGCGCTCGGCACGCTCGCCGCCGGCGTCGCGCACGAGATCCGCAATCCGCTCGTCTCGGTGCGCACCTTCATCCAGCTGCTCCCCGAGCGGCTGGACGACGAGGAGTTCCGCACCGGCTTCCGTGACCTCGCGCTCACCGAGATCGAGCGCATCTGCGCGCTCATCAACGACCTGCTCGCCTTCTCGCGGCCGAGCCCGGCGCAGCTCGAGCCGACGGACCTCGCCGCGCTCGCCGCGCAGACCGTGCGCCTGCTCGACGCCGAGGCGCGCAAGCATGGCGTCCATCTGACGTGCGACGTCGCCGGCGCACTGCCGCCGGTGCATGCCGACGAGGCACGCGTGAAGCAGGTGCTGATGAACGTCGTGCTCAACGCCGTGCAGGCGGCGCCGGCACACACGGCGGTCGAGGTCACGGCGCGGCCGCACGCGGCGGGCGCCGTCCTCGAGGTCGCCGACCGCGGGCCGGGCATCCCCCCCGAGAAGGTGCGCCAGATATTCGACCCCTTCTTCACGACCAAGGCATCCGGGAGCGGGCTCGGTCTCTTCATCGCCGAGCGCATCGTGCGCGACCACGGCGGCAGCATCGAGCCGCGGCCGCGCGACGGCGGCGGCACCGTGTTCGCGCTCGTCTTCCCGGGTGGCGCGGAGGAGCATGCCGACGCGGGCTGAGCGTGGCGGCTTCGCACGCGTCCCGGCGCTCGATGCCGACGCGGCCGCCGCCTGCCTGGCGACACCCCATCTGCCGGCCGCGGCGGCCGCCACCGCCGGGCGCGCCCGTGACGCCGCCGCCCTCGCGATGCCGCTCCTCCTCGCCGTCGCCTCGGCGAGCGGCCGCCTCCGCCTCGCGCGGGCGCTGCACGCCGCCAGCGGACGGCGCGGCCCGCTCCTCGTCGCCCACGGCCGCCTGCGCGCGCCGCGCGTCCGCGACGCCACGCTGCTCGTCGACCTCGACGCGCTCACCCCCGCGGATCGCGTCGTGCTCGAGGCGATCTGCGACGACGGCCGCACCTGGGTGCTGGCCGCGACCGCCGACGCCGCGGCGCGGGCGCCGGCGCCCTGGCTCGACGTCGTCGCGCTGCGCGTGCCGCCGCTCGCGGCGCGCGCGGCCGAGCTGCCCGCGCTGGCCCAGGCGCTGCTCGCCGCGAAGGCGGTGCGCCGCGGCGGCACCGCACCGGCGCTCGCCGAGGACGCCCTCGCCTGCCTCGCCGCCCACGCCTGGCCCGGCGACGTCGCCGAGCTCGACGCCGTGCTCGCGCGCGCACTTCTCGCCGCCGGCGACGGAGCGATCACCGCCGCGCATCTCGGCGTCGCGCCCGCACCGCCGCCGCCGGCCGAGGCCGCCGAGGCGCTGCCGGCGGAGACCGCCACCGTCGCGCGGCTCGAGTTCCTGCTCGCCGAGATGGCGCACGAGATCAAGAATCCGCTCGTCACCATCAAGACGTTCGCCGACCACCTGCCGGCCCTGCTCGACGACGCCGAGCTGCGCGAGCGCTTCGCGGCGCTCTCCGACGAGGCCATCGCGCGCATGGACGGTCTGCTCGAGAACGTGCTCGACTTCGCACGGCTCGGCGTCCCGACGCCGGAGCCCGTCGCGCTGGTGCCGCTGCTCGACGCCCAGCTCGCCGAGGTGCAGCCGGCGCTCGACGCGCGCGGCGTCGTGCTCGAGCGCCGCGGCGGCCCGGTGGCCTGCCGCGCCGACGCGACCCACGTCGCCTACGCCCTGCGCAACCTGCTCGCCGGCGTGCTGCGCGAGGTGCCGCCGCGCGACACGCTGCGGCTCGACCTGGCGTCGCCGGCCACGCTCCAGATCGCCTTCGGGCGCGGCAGCGGCGCGGCGACGCGGCTGCGCGAGCTGACGGCGGCGAACGGGCATGGTCCGAAGCTCGACGATCCCACCATGCTGCCCCTCGCGTTCACGCTCGCGCGGGCGGTGGTGGAGCGCAACGGCGGCAGCCTCGGCGTACGCGCGCAGCCCGAGGGCGGCACGTTGCTCGAGCTGCGCCTGCCGCCGGCGGCGCCGGATTCCTGACGGAGGAGGACGAGGGGGAGATGGAAACACGGAAGCGCGTGCTGATCGTGGACGACGAGCCCGGGGTGCGGGAGTCGCTGCGCATGGTTCTGAAGGACACCTACGAGCCGCTGACGGCCGACGGCGCCGAGCAGGCGATGGAGATCCTGTCGTCCGGCCCCGTCGACGTCATGCTGCTCGACATCGTCATGCCGCGCGTCGACGGGCTCGAGCTGCTCGAGGACGTCCGCAGCCGCTGGCCGAACCTGCCGGTCATCATGCTGACGGCGACGAAGACGGTGAAGACGGCGGTCGGCGCCATGAAGCTCGGCGCGTTCGACTATCTGACGAAGCCGTTCGACGTCGAGGAGCTGCGGGTCATCATCGACCGCGCGACCCAGAACGCCTCGCTGATCCGCGAGGTCGAGGAGCTGCGCACCGAGGTCGGCCGCCGCTACCAGGTCGACAACATCATCGGCCGCTCGCCGCGCATGCAGGACGTGTTCCGCACCGTCCTCACGGTGGCGCCGCTCAAGAGCACGGTGCTCATCACCGGCGAGAGTGGGACGGGCAAGGAGCTCATCGCGAAGGCGATCCACCACGGTAGCCCGCGCGCGCGCAAGCCGCACGTGGTGCTGAACTGCGCCGCCATTCCCGAGAACCTCCTCGAGAGCGAGCTCTTCGGCCACGAGCGGGGCGCGTTCACCGACGCGCACCAGAAGAAGGAAGGCCAGTTCGAGCTGGCCGACCAGGGGACGTTGTTCCTCGACGAGATCGGCGAGATGCCGATGGCGCTCCAGGCGAAGCTCCTGCGCGTGCTCGAGCACGGCATCTTCATGCGCGTCGGCGGCACCACGCCGATCCAGGTCGACGTCCGCATCATCGCGGCGACCAACCGCGACCTCGCCGCGGCGATGAAGGAGGGCCTCTTCCGGCCCGACCTCTACTACCGTCTGAACGTCGTGACCGTCAGCCTGCCGCCGCTGCGCGACCGGCGCGACGACCTCGTGCTGCTGATCCGCCACTTCGCCGAGGCCAAGGCGCGCGCCATGGGCGTCGCCGAGAAGACGTTCAAGCCCGAGGCGGTCGACGCGCTGCTCCGCTACCACTGGCCGGGCAACGTGCGCGAGCTGGAGAACCTCATCGAGCGGGTCCTGGTGCTGTCCGAGGGCCCGCTGATCGGCGTCGACGACCTGCCGGAGCAGGTGCGGCGCAGCGAAGCCACGCCCACCAGCATCAAGGAGCAGGTGCTTGCGGGTCGGAAGTCCATCGGCAGCGCAGTCGACGAGTTCGAGCGCGACATCATCGTCGAGGCCCTGCACCAGACGGATTTCAATCAGACCCGTGCAGCCGACATGTTGGGGACCACCCGACGGATCCTCAAGTACCGTATGGACAAGCTCGGGATCGACGCGCCGGACAAATAGATGGCTGGCGGGTCGGCCGTCCCGTCTCGGGGTGTGCCCCGTGCTGTGCCATTGCGGCCCACGGTCGCACATTCCTGGACGGTCCCGGGCCGAAACGCCCCGGCGCTCGGCCCGAGAGTACGAGGGTCGGATCTGCCCCGGCGGTGGCATGTTTTTCGCTCCGTGGGATACCGCCATGAGCACGCGACCGCGCGTCCTGATCGTCGACGACGAGCTGGGAGTCCGCGAATCCCTGCGGGCCATCCTGGATCGGGAGTACGAGGTCGTCACCGCCTGCACCGGCGAGGACGCCCTCGCGCTCTGCCAGCGCGAGCCGATCGACCTGGTCACGCTCGACCTGCGCATGCCCGGCCTGGGTGGGATCGCCGTCCTCGAGCGCATCAAGGCCATCGATCCCGAGATCGAGGTCCTCATCATCACCGGCTACGGCTCGCTCGACACGGCCGTCGCCGGCCTCCGCCACCATGCCTTCGACTACCTGGCCAAGCCGTTCGACTGCGACCACGTGCGGCTCGTCGTGCAGGCCGCCCTGGCGAAGCGCACGGCGCTGCGCCGGCTGCGCGCCGCCCCCGAGCAGATCCTGGCGACGCTCTCGCACGAGTTCCGCACCCCGCTGAACGTCATCATGGGCTACTCGACCATGCTCGGCGACGAGCAGGACGGGACGCTCTCGCAGGAGCAGCGGCTGGCGCTCGACCGCATCCAGGCCAACTCGACCGCCCTCCTCTCCTACGTCGAGACGCTCTTCTACATGGTCGAGCTCGACCGCGGGCTGGTGCCGATCACGCCCGGCCCGGTCCACGTCGCCAACGTGCTGGTGCGCATCCAGGGCGAGATCGCCGCCGCCGCCGGCGCGAAGGGCATCACGCTCACCGTCGACGTGCCGTCCGACCTCGTCGTGCAGAGCGACGAGGACAAGCTCGCGCGTCTGCTGCGCGCGCTCGCGGACAACGCCGTGCGCCACTCGGCGCAGGGCCGCGTGCTGCTCGCCGCGCGCACGCTCGCCGATCAGGTCGTCCTCGAGGTGCGCGACGCCGGTCCCGGCATCGACGCCGCGCTGGTCGAGGAGACGCACGACGTGGTCGCGGGCCGTCCGGGGGCGGATCCGCCGCGGCTTCTCGGCTTCGGCCTGCGGCTCGTCGGCCGTCTGGTGCGCGCCCTCGGCGCCCGGCTCGCGATCACGAGCGCGGGCGACGGCACGACCTGCGCGGTCACGCTGCCCGTCGTCGCACGCGCCGAGGCGCCCGCGCGCCTGGTCTCGAACGGCTGAGCGTCGCCCGCGGTCGCCGGAGCCCCGCGCGCCTTGACACGTTGGGACCCCTCCGATAGCTGCCGTTCGTCCGCCCATGCCGCCCTTCGTGCACGGCGGCGATCCGGCCGCCCCGACCTCGCTGCGTGACGCGCTCCTCGGCGTGCTCGCTGGCGATGCCCTCACGCCCGAGCACGCGGCGGCGTTGCTCGCCGACGCCAACGGCGCCGCGCTCGACGCTGCGCTCTTCGCCGCCGCCCGCACGCGCCGCGCCGCGACCTGGGGTACGACGGTCACCTACTCGCCGAAGGTGTTCCTGCCGGTCACGAACCTCTGCCGCGACCGCTGCACCTACTGCACGTTCCGCAAGGACCCCGACGATCCGGACGCCTGGACCATGCGTCCCGACGACGTCGCCGCCTGGTCGGCGCGCGGCGCACGCCTCGGCTGCAGCGAGGCGCTCATGTGCCTCGGCGACCGCCCGGAGGTCGCCTTTCGCGGCTACCGCGAGACGCTGCACGGGCTCGGCCACGCGAGCACCGCGTCCTACGTCCGCGAGGCGTGCGCGATCGCGCTCCGCGAGGGGCTGCTGCCGCACACGAACGCCGGCGTGCTGACCCGCGACGAGATGGCGATGCTGCGCCCGGTGAACGTGAGCCTCGGCCTCATGCTCGAGAGCGTCTCCCCGCGGCTGCGCGGGCGCGGGGAGGTGCATCAGTGGGCGCCCGACAAGGAGCCGTCGGTCCGCCTGCGCATGCTGCGCGAAGCCGGCGAGCTGCGCATCCCGTTCACGACCGGCCTCCTCATCGGCATCGGCGAGACGCCGGCCGAGCGCGTCGACACGCTGGTCGCCATCCGCGACCTGCACCGAGCGCACGGGCACGTCCAGGAAGTCATCGTGCAGAACTTCCGCGCCAAGCCGACCATCCCGCGCGCCGACGCGCCCGAGCCGACGGCGCTCGACCTGGCGCGCACGATCGCCGTCGCGCGGCTGGTGCTCGATGCCGAGGTCAGCGTGCAGGCACCGCCGAACCTCTCGCCGGACGACCATCGCCTGCTGCTGCGCGCAGGCCTCAACGACTGGGGCGGCATCTCCCCGCTGACGCCCGACTACGTGAACCCCGAGGCGCCGTGGCCGCACGTCGCCCGCCTCGCCGAGACCTGCGCCGCCGAGGGCTTCGCCCTCGTCCCGCGCCTGCCGATCTACCCCGCGTATCTGCGCGGCGACGACTGGCTCGACCCCGCCCTGCGCCCCTACGTCGCGCGCGGCGGAAAGCCGGCGTCGCGCGCCATGGAGGGTGTCTCCGCATGAGCTGGCTCGATCCCTGGGACGCGATCGAAGCGGTCGCCCTGAACGACGAGCCGGCCGAGCGTGCCATCGCCCGCGCCAGCCCGGCCGTCGGCCGTATCTGCGACGCCGCCCTCGCCCGCCGCGAGCTCTCCGTCGCCGACGGCGAGGCGCTGCTCGGGGTGGAGGGCGACGACCTCACGGCGCTGGTGCGTACCGCGGACACCATCCGCGCCGCCGACGTCGGCGACGAGGTCACCTACGTCGTCAACCGCAACATCAACTTCACCAACGTCTGCTTCGTGAACTGCCGCTTCTGCGCCTTCAAGCGCCAGCGCTGGGAGGAGGACGCCTATACCCACGGCATCGACGTCGTCCTCGGCAAGACCGACGAGGCGGTCGCGCGCGGGGCCACCGAGGTCTGCATGCAGGGGGGCATCAACCCCGACATGGACCCGTTCACGTACCGGGACGTGCTGAAGGCGATCAAGGAGCGCCACCCGACTCTCCACGTGCACGCGTTCTCGCCCATGGAGATCATGTACGGCACGCGGCGCACGGGCATGAGCACGGCCGACTACATCGCCATGCTGCGCGACACCGGGCTCGGCTCGATTCCCGGCACCGCCGCCGAGATCCTCGACGACGAGGTGCGCGAGATCCTGTCGCACAAGAAGGTCGACGTGCGCACCTGGATCGAGATCATCACCACCGCGCACCGCCTCGGCGTCCCGACCACGTCCACGGTCATGTACGGCCACGTCGAGACCGCGGGCCACGTCGCGCGCCACGTCGATCTCCTGCGCACCATCCAGAAGGAGACGGGCGGCTTCACCGAGTTCGTCCCGCTCGGCTTCATCTGGGAGAACACGGCGATGTACCACGACGGCCAGGTCACGCCCGTGCCGAAGGGCCTGCGCGACCTGCGCATCTACGCGATGAGCCGCCTCATGCTGCGCGGCCTCGTCGACAACCTCCAGACCTCGTGGGTGAAGCTCGGCCACCGGCTGTCGCAGTACACGCTGCGCGCCGGCTGCAACGACTTCGGCGGCACCCTCATGGAAGAGAGCATCTCGCGCGAAGCGGGCGCCGACGCGGGCGAGTACACGTCGGTGGAAGAGATCGAGGCGCTGGTGCGCGCCATGGGCCGCACGCCCGTCCAGCGCACCACGCTCTACGGTCGGATCGGAGCGGACGGTGCCGGCGACGCGGATCACGGTGCTGGCGGGTGGCGTGGGCGGCGCGCGGTTCCTTGCGGGACTCCAGCGACGCACTGACCCGACCGGCCTCACGGTCATCGGCAATACCGGCGACGACGAGGAGTTCCACGGACTCCATGTCGCGCCCGACCTCGACACGGTCCTCTACACGCTGACGGGCCGCGGCGATCCCGTCCGCGGCTGGGGGCTGCGTGGTGAGACGTTCGCGTGTCTGGGCGCGCTGGAGACGCTGGGCGAGCCCGCATGGTTCCGGCTCGGCGATCGCGACCTCGCGACGCACATCGTGCGCACGGCGCGGCTGCGCGCGGGGTGGAGGCTGTCGCGGGTCACGGCGTCGCTGGCGGCGGCATACGGGCTCCGCGCCACGCTGCTGCCGATGACGAACGACCGGGTGCGCACGTTCGTCCACACCGAGCGCGGCCGCCTCGCCTTCCAGGACTACCTTGTACGCGGGCGGGCGCGCGGCCGCGTGCGCCGGATCGAGATCGCCGGCGCCGCCGGGGCACGGCCGGCGCCGGGCGTCGTCGCCGCGCTGCGCACGGCGGCGGCGATCGTGGTCGCGCCGTCGAACCCGCTGGTGTCGATCGGCCCCATGCTCGCGGTTCCCGCGCTGCGCCGGGCGCTCGAGCGCCGGCGCGCTCCGGCGGCGGCGATCTGTCCCCTCGTCGGCGGCCGGCCGCTGAAGGGGCCGTTGCACCGCATGCTGCGCGGGCTCGGGCACGAGGTGTCGCCGCGCGGGGTGGCGGCGCTCTACCGCGGCCTCGTCGACTGGTTCGTGCTCGACGGTGCGGACGCGGCCTGGACCGGGCGCATCGCGGCGCTGGGCTTCAAGGTTCTCGTCACCGACACGGTCATGCAGACGCCGGCGCACGCGGCCCGGCTTGCGACGGCGGTGCTGCGGGCGCTAGGTGCGCGCCCATGAGTAGGGCCGCGCCGGTCGTCGTCCTTCCCGTTCCCGGGCTTCCGATGATCGAGCCGGGAGCGGACCTCGCGGCGCTGCTGTGCGACGCGGTGGCCGCGGTCGGGCTCGTCACCGGCGACGTGGTGGTCGTCTGCCAGAAGGTGGTGTCGAAGGCCGAGGGCGCGGTGGTCGCGCTCGCCGACGTCGAGCCGTCGGCCTTCGCGCGCGAGATCGCCGCGCAGGGCAGCGGCACCAAGGACCCGCGCGCGGTCGAGGTCGTGCTGCGTGAGGCGCGGCGCATCGTGCGCATGGACCGCGGCCATCTGATCGTCGAGACCCGGCACGGCTGGGTGTGCGCCAACGCGGGCGTGGACGAGTCGAACGGGGTCGGGCCGGGCGTCCTGACGCTGCTGCCGCGCGACCCCGACGCCTCGGCGGAGCGGCTGCGCGCGGCGCTGGCGGCGCGCTTCGCGGTCGAGGTCGCGGTGGTGGTCACGGACACCTTCGGGCGGCCCTGGCGCGAGGGGCTCGTCGAGGTGGCGCTCGGGTGCGCGGGCATGGATCCGCAGCTCGACCTGCGCGGGCGCGGCGACCTCCACGGCCACGAGCTGCACCACACGGTGGTGGCGCTCGCCGACGAGGTGGCCGCCGCGGCGGGGCTCGTCATGGAGAAGGACAGCGGCGTCGCCGCGGCGATCGTGCGCGGCGTGCGTTGGACGCCGGGGACGACGGGGGCCCGCAGCCTCGTCCGCAGGCCCGAGCTCGACCTCTTCCGCTGAGCCGTCGCGCTCCCCATGCCGCGTGCCATACGGCCCGCGGCTTTCACCTCACCGGCACCTCGCGTAGCATCCGGAGTCCGGGATGTACGAGGCGTTCTACGGCTTCCGTGAGGCTCCGTTCCGGGTCACGCCCGACCCGCGCTTCCTCTATCGGAACCCGTGCTACGACGAGGCCTGCGCCGCCCTCGTCTACGGCATCGATCAACGCAAGGGCTTCCTCTCCCTGGTCGGCGAGGCCGGCACCGGCAAGACGACGCTGCTGCGCTACCTGCTCGACTCCATCAACCCGAGCACGCGCACGGTGCTCCTGCTGCACCCCACGGTCTCGTTCGACGAGATCCTCGAGTACATCCTCACCGAGCTCGGCATTCCCGTCGACGGCGGTCGCAAGCTCGTCCTGCTCCAGCGCCTGAACGAGTTCCTGCTCGAGCACACGCGCGCCGGCGGCAACGTCGTGCTCCTCATCGACGAGGCCCAGGACCTCGACGCGCGCGTGCTGGAGGAGCTGCGGCTGCTCTCGAACCTGGAGACCGGCAGCGAGAAGATCCTCCAGATCCTCCTCGCCGGGCAGCCGGAGCTGGAGCAGAAGCTCGCCCAGGGGAGCCTGCGTCAGCTCCGCCAGCGCATCGCCATGCACGTGCGCCTGCGGGCGCTCGGCCCGGACGAGCTGGCCGCCTACATGCGCCGGCGCCTGGAGCAGGTCGGTGCGCCGGACCTCGAGCTCTTCACGCCCGAGGCGGTCGCGCGCATCCACGCGGTCACCGGCGGCATCCCGCGCATCGTCAACGTGCTCTGCGACGCCAGCCTGGTCAGCGGATTCGCCGCGGGGCAGCGAAAGATCACCGCCGACGTCGTCGACGAGGCGTGGGCCGACTACGCGCGCCTGCTCCCCCCCGAGGATCCGGCGGCACAGGCGGCGGCCCCGGCACCCGCCACGGCAGCCACCGCGCCGGTCGCGGCGTCGCCGACTCCCGTCGCGGCGGCCCCGGCACCCGCCACGACCCCGCCCGAGCCCGCGGCCCCTCGCGCCGCCGGTGGAGTCGAGGCCGTCTGCGCCGATGCCGGTCGCCGCCCCCTGACGCTGGCGCCCGCGCCGATGGCGACGCCCCCGCCGCGGAGTGCACCGACCGCCGTGCATGCCGGCCCGCTCGCCGTCGTGCCCACGCCGGCGCCGGTCGCCGCCGAGCAGGGGCCGCGCTTCGCGGCACCGCGCGCGGCGATGGGGGCGTCGGCCCAGACCGCCGCCGCGGCCCAGGCCGCGCTCGCGACGCAGGCCGATCCCGCGCCGCGCGGTCCCCGCCTGGCTGCGGCGCCGCCCCGCTCCGCCGCCGGCGGCGGCCTCCGACGGGATCGGGCGGCTGCTCCTCGCCCTCGCCGTGCTCGTGGCGCTCGGCGGTGCGGTTGCGATCGGGATGATGCGTCCCGACCTCGTGGCGCCGCTCGTCGCGCCGCTCCTCGAGCGGCTCGGAGGACGATCACCGTCGGTCGCGCCCGCGCCGGCGGCCGTGCCCGAGTCCCCGGCTCCGGCCCCACCGGTCGCAGCTCCGGACGCCGTTCCGCCCGGGAGCCGGCGTCCGGCCCCGCGGCGGAGAGCCCGCCGGCCGAGGCCGCGGCGGAGCCGGCCGACGCCCGCGATCCGGTCCCCGCCTCGGAGACCGCCGCGAACGCCGACGCCGTCGCCGCGGCGCCGGCGGACGCCGCGGCGGCGGCGCCGCAGGAGGCGCCGCAGCAGGCGCCGCCGGACACCGAGCTCACCGTCGGGCCGCCTACCCTCGCCGAGGCCCGCACGCTGGTGCAGGACTTCCGGCTCGCCTACGAGGATCGCGACGTCGACCGCCTGATGGCGCTCTTCGCGCGCGACGCCACCGAGAACGGCCGCGCCGGGCTCACGCAGATCGCGGAGGCCTATCGCAAGGCGTTCCTCGACATCGACGACGTCCAGTACACGCTGCCGGACCTGCGGCTCACGACGCGCGACGTGCGGGTGACCGCGCGCGGCCCCTTCGTGGTGACCTACCGCAATCGCGACGGCACGCAGGGCGAGATGCGCGGCACGGCCACGTGGACGATCGAGCGGCGCGACGGCCGCCCGCGCATCGCGGCCTTCCAGTACGAGATGGCGCCGACGCCGGCCCGCCCGCGCTGAGGGCCGCTCACTCCGCCACGAGCGCGCGGCCGAGCGCGATGCGCGCCTCCGGCGACGGTGGCACCGCAGCCTGGGCGACGCGCTCGAGCAGCGGGCGCATCCCACGCCGGTTCGCCAGCTGGATCGCCAGCCCGGGCCGCGCGTTCAGCTCGAGCACGAGGGGGCCGTGGGCGGCGTCGAGCACGAGGTCGACGCCGACGAAGCCGAGCCCGATCGCGTCCGCCGCCCGCACCGCCGTGCGCAGCGCCTGGTCCCATCCCGGGATCACGGTGCCGGCGAGCGGCACGCCGAGATCCGGATGCATCGTGACCTCCCGCCGGCCGCTGATGGCCGTCGTGGTGCGGCCGCTCGCGAGATCGATGCCGACGCCGAGGCCGCCGAGATGGAGGTTCGCGCGCCCGTCCGAGCGCCGCGTCGGCAGCCGCAGCATCGCCAACAGGGGCACGCCGCGCAGGACGACGACGCGCAGGTCGGGCACGCCGCGGTACGACAGCCGGGCGAGCTCCGGGTCGCCGACCACGAGCCCCTCGACGAGCACGCGGTCCTCGCGGCCGGCCATCGAGTAGACGCCCGCGAGCACGTCGGCCGCGTGCGCGGCCAGCTCGCGCCAGTCGAGCGTCCGCCCGCCCGCCGTCTCGAAGCGCCCGTCGCGCAGTCCCACGACGACGACGATGCCGCCGCCGCCCGCCCCGCACGCCGGCTTCATCGCGAAGGCGCCGTGCGCACGCAGGCGAGGCGCGAGCTCACGCAGCCGCCAGGGCGCGTCGCACACCTCGAGCGCCGGCGGATGGGGCACGTCGTGCGCGGCGAGACGCTCCTTGGTGGCGATCTTGTCGTCGACCAGGGCGAAGCGGTCGCGGCGGTTGAAGCGGAAGAGGTAGTCGTGGTTGCGCCGGTTGATGCCGAGCACGAGGTCCGGCAGCCGCGCCAGGGCAGCGATCATGCGGCCCGCTCGCGGTCGGTGCGCGCGGGCGGCGCGCCGCTCGGCGCCGTCGCGAGGCTGCGGAAACGCACGTACTCGAGGAGCCGCATGCCACGCCATTTGCCGAGCGCGACGTTCACGACCACCGGCAGGATCAGGATCTCCGGGAAGGCGACGACCAGCCCCTGGAGGCCTGCCCGATCGACGAGCAGGTAGCAGGCCATCGAGACGAGGAGCGTCCAGATGGTCTGGCGGACGGCGGTACGCGTGCCCAGCTCGATCTGCGCCGACGCGAAGCTCTCCACGACGTTGGCCATGATGAGCATCGGGAACACGCTCAGATGGAGGAGCGGCCCGATCCCGAGGCGGGCCCCGAGCAGCGTGAGCCCGCCCATCACGACGGAGACGAGCGTGATCAGGATCGCCACACGGGCGACCGCCTGGAGGCGGAGCCGTTGCAGCGCCGCCCGCAGGAGGATGCCGAGCCCGACGATGACCGCGAAGGTCAGCGTTCCCCACCACAGGCCGGTGGTGATGAAGGCGAGCGACACGATCACCGGCCCGAAGGTGCCGAAGGTCGGCACGCCGACGACGAGCCGCGCGAACACCACCACCGAGGCGATGATCGGGAGGACGAGGATCAGCGTCAGCGCCGGCAGCGGCACCCCGGCGCGCACGATCTGGGCCCACGCGTGCAGCAACGGCCGCCGCCAGCTGGGCAGGCGCGTCCCGGCCTCGCCGAGAACGAGCGCGTCGATGTTCCAGCGCTGCGCCTCCTCCCGCAGCGGCGCACCGTCGATCAGGTTCGCCCGCGCCATCTCCCAGAGCGGCAGGATGTCGGCCGGGCGCCGGACCAGCGCCACCTCGCCCGGCCGCACGAGATTGTAGAGCAGCGAGCCCAGCATGAGCGCCGACGGTTCGCTCATCGCGCCGGAGACGATGATGCGGCTGTCGGGGAGCCGCACGCCGCGCTCGGCGAGCGCGAGCAACGCATAGACGCCGGCGCTGTCGGCGGTCGCGACCAGGACGAGGTTCGCCTGGCGGATGAGCGGCAGGTTGGTCGACACCAGGCGCTCGAGGTAGCGCTCGCGGAAGTAGCGCGACGCGAAGCGGGCGGTGAGGAGCACGCAGTCGATCGACGCCTCACGCGCCTCGGCGAGGATGCGGTCCGTCGCCGCCGCGGGCACGCTCTGATCGGCGATGAGCACGACCGCCGCCACCGGCGCGGGCACGTAGGCGGTGTGCGTCTGCACGCCGTCGCTGCCGGCCGCCCGCGCCGTCGGCGCGTCGGCGGTCTCGGTGGCGTCGGCCGCGGCGCTCTCCTCGACCGCGCGCCGCGTCGTCTGCCGCACGGTGAAGCCGTAGGAGAAGCCGAGGCCGCGCGTGTGGACCAGCAGCGGGCGGTCGCCGCGGTAGACGGCGAGGTAGGTGTTCGGCAGCGCCGCGTAGTGTCCGCCGACCGGATCGAGCGGCACCCACCGCGCTCCCGTCCAGGCCTCCACCCACGACGCCGTCCCGCGCTTCTGGGCGGCGTTCTCCAGGCGGATGCCGCCGACGACGCGCGCCGGCACCCCTCGCGCCCGCAGGAGCGCGACGAGGGCGCGGGCGCGGCCGAGGCCGGTGCCGAGCCGACGCTCGAGCGCCGGCAGCGCCTCCTGCGGCGCCCCGGCCTCACCCGGCGGCGGGAACGCGGCGACGTACTGGAAGAGCGACCACACCACCTCGTCGAGCCGCGTCGCCTTGCCGACGATCGCCCGCGCCCGCTCGCGTACCAATGGGGCGTCGGCGGGCGCGTCCGGGGACGGCGCCAGCCACGGCTGCGCCTCGGGTCCGATGGCGACCTCATGGATGGGCGTCTCGGGGACGCGGTCGCGCACCTCCGAGACCCGTACCGCGACGTCGTAGACGATCGTCGTCGGCGCCTTCAGGCGCTCCGCGGTCCACTCCACCTGGAGGTTGGGCGGCTCCTGCCGCTCGGCGACGCGGAAGCCGGGCGCCGCCATGCGCCGCACGAGGACGTCCTGCCGGCCGTCCGAGAGCGGCACGAGCATCGCCACGCGGCTCGGCTCCGTCGCGGCACCGACCGTGATCTCGGTGCGCACGCGCCAGTAGCCGACGGCCGGCGGACGCTGGGCGCGCGCAGGCGTCGTCTCCTCCGCCCCGCTGAACACCTCGGTGTCGGATCGTGCCGGCGCCGGTGCCCCTGCACTGTGTTCCACCCCGACGCCCAGCCCGAACACCAGCAGGATACAGGCGGCCCGCACCGCAGCGCGCACGGGGCGCACGCTACTGAGGGGCGTCCGCGGTTGCAAGGGAGTTTGGTTGAACTCAGGGGACGAACGTGGTGATCCTCCACCCATGTCCGCCCGCCCCGCCCCCGCCACCGATCCCGAGGTCGCCGCGCAGGTTCTGGCAACGGTCCGCCGCTTCGTCGAGCGCGAGGTGCTCCCGGTCGCGAGCCGATACGAGCACGAGAACGAGTACCCGACCCCGCTCGTCGAGCGCATGAAGGAGCTCGGACTGTTCGGCGCCACGATCGCGCCCGAGTGGGGCGGTATGGGGCTCGACTACTCGACCTACGCGCGCGTCGTCGAGGAGATCTGCCGCGGCTGGATGAGCCTCTCGGGCGTGCTCAACACGCACCTCATGTTCGCCTACGTGCTGCAGCACTTCGGTACCGCCGAGCAGCAGCAGCGCTGGCTCCCGGCGATGGCGCGCGGCGAGCACCGCGCCGCGCTCTGCCTCACCGAGGCGCACGCGGGCAGCGACACGCAGCAGATCCGCACCGTCGCCCGCCGCGACGGCGACCACTACGTGGTGAACGGCTCGAAGATGTTCATCACCAACGCGCGCACGGCGACGCTCTACTCGACCGTCTGCAAGACCGACCCCACCGCCAGCCCGCCGCACAAGGGCATCAGCCTGCTGTGCGCCGAGCGCGGCCCGGGCCTGACCGTCAGCCGCGACATCGACAAGCTCGGGTACAAAGGGATCGAGACCTGCGAGGTGATCTTCGAGGACCACCGCGTCCCGGTCGCGAACCTCATCGGCGGCGAGGAGGGGCGCGGCCTCCAGACGGTGCTGTCGGGCCTCGAGGTCGGTCGCATCAACATCGCGGCGCGCGCGGTCGGCGTCGCGCGCGCCGCCTTCGAGGCGGCGATCAAGTACAGCCAGCAGCGCACCACCTTCGGCAAGCCCATCTGCGAGCACCAGGCGATCCAGCTGAAGCTCGCCGAGATGGCGACCAAGATCGAGGCCGCCACGCTGCTCGTGCGCAACGCCGCTGCCATGAAGGATCGCGGCGAGCGCTGCGACCTCGAGGCCGGCATGGCCAAGTACTTCGCGTCCGAGACCTGCCAGGAGGTGTCGCTCGAGGCGATGCGCATCCTCGGCGGCTACGGCTACACCAAGGAGTTCCCGGTCGAGCGCTTCTACCGGGACGCGCCCCTCATGATCATCGGCGAAGGCACGAACGAGATCCAGCGCCTGGTGATCGCCAAGGGGCTGCTCGCCCGGCACCGCGTCTGACCGCCTCGAGCATCGCCACGCGACCCTGCCCAGGGGTAGGTCGCGACCAGCCCCGTGACGACGACGCGCATGGCCCCTCAGCCGAGGCCGGCATCGACGAGGAAGCGGCGCAGCACCGGCCCGGCGCCGAACGCCTCGGCGGCCACGCGGCGTGCCGCCGCCGCGTGGCGCGGGTAGTCGGCGTTGACGCGCGCGATGGCGTCGACGGCCTCGTCCATCGTGGAGAAGGCGAACAGCCCCTCGCCCGTCGGCACGTACTTGCCGAAGCCGGTGTCCTGCGTGATCACCGGACGCCCGGCCGCCAGGTAGCAGACGCTGCGGTCGCTGAACCAGCCGCTGCGCGGGCGGACGTAGATGTCCTTGGCGACCGTGAACTCGCCGCGCGAGCCGCGGATGAAGTCGCGGTAGCCGTCGACGTCGCGCGAGGTGTCGCCCGGGTCGACGAGCTCCCAGCCGGCGGCGCGCACGCGTGCCTCGATGGCCGCATCCGCGGGACGCATCGCGGCGCGGAACGGCTGCGGCGTACGCTGCGGCAGGTCGAGGAAGCGCAGGAAGTTCTCGTCCTTCGACCAGCGGTACGTCTCGCCCTGCCAGGTGACGTCCTTGCCCTTGTTCGCGAACGACGCGACGGTCGTGAAGTAGCGCGCCGCCGCATCGGGCCGCCCGCTCCAGCAGTACATCACCACCGGGGGCCGCGTCTTCTTCCACGCGAAGCCGCCCATCGGCACCGGGCAGTCCGGCTCGCCGAGGTTCTCGCCGTAGGTGAAGAGCACGTCGTGGGCGCGCAGGAACGCCAGGGACGACGTGTCGCCGCTGGCGGTGCGGAGCTGCTCGTAGACGGGATCCGTCTCGACGTAGATGAGGCGGCCGCCGCGGCGGTGCTCCTCGCGCGGCGCGGTCGCGCCGCACAGGTTCACGATGCCGGCGGCGCGCTCGTACAGGGCGTCGAGCTGCGTGCGCGAGATGCCGTGCACCTGGTTCTGCATCATGTCGAGGTACGCCCAGCGGTCGCCGAGCCCGAAGCGGCTCATGACGTCGGCGACGTAGCGCACGGCGTAGCTCGTCTCGCCCGTCACGCCGCCGGCGATCGGGTCGTACGGCGCCGCGCCCGAGTCCTCGACGTACCAGACGTCCCAGCCGAGCGCCTTGAAGCCGAGCAGATAGTGGAGCGCCTGCCAGGCGACGCCGGCCATCGGGTACTGCCCCACGATGTGCAGCACCAGAAGCGTCCTATCGGGATGCGGCACGCCCATCCTCCTCCTCGTCCGCGAACTGCGTGTGATGGAGCCGTGCGAACACCCCGCCGCGTGCGACCAGCTCCCGGTACGGTCCCTGCTCCACGATGTGCCCGTCCTCGAGGACGAGGATCGTGTCGGCGCGGCGCACCGTCGAGAGGCGGTGTGCGATGACGAACGTGGTGCGGCCGGCCATGAGCCGCTCCAGCGCGGCCATGACCCGCGCCTCGGTGCCGACGTCGAGGGCCGACGTCGGCTCGTCGAGGATCAGGATCGGGGCGTCGCGTAGCACGGCGCGGGCGATGGTGACACGCAGCTGCTCGCCTGCCGAGAGGGTCGCGCCGCCCTCCCCGACCGGCGTGTCGAGGCCCTGCGGGAGACGAGCGAGGAAGTCGTCGAGCTGTGCCGCGTGCGCAGCGGCGGCGATGCGCTCGGGGGTGGCGTCGGGGCTGCCGTAGGCGATGTTGTCGCGCACGGTCGTGGGGAACACGATCGCGGGCTGCAGCACCATCGCCACCTGCTGGCGCAGCGGCCGCAGGCGGTACTCGCGGACGTCGACGCCGTCGAGCAGCACGCGGCCCCGCTGCGGGTCGTAGAAGCGTGGTACCAGGGAGACCAGGGTCGTCTTGCCCGCGCCCGTCGCACCCACGATCGCCACCAGCGCACCCGGCGCGGCGTGCAAGGTCACGCCGCGCAGCACCTCGCGGCCGCCCTCGTAGGCGAAGTGGACGTCGTCGAAGACGACGTCGCCGCGGGCGGCGCCGTGGGCGAGCGCCCGCGGCCCGTCGGCGAGGTCCGGCTGCGTGTCGAGGATCTCGAACACGCGCTCCGCCCCCACCTTGGCGCCCTGGATGAGGCCCCACGTCTGCGTCAACGTGTTGATCGGCGCGTAGAGCGACGCGAGATAGGCGGTGAACACGAGCAGCTCGCCGACCTCGAGCGTGCCGTCGAGGACGTGCGTCGCGCCGAGCCAGAGCACCGCCGCGGTGCCGACGGCGATCAGCACGTTCACGAACGCCGAGTAGCCGGTCTGGAACGTGTACAGCCGCAGGTTGGCCGCGAGGCTCGCGGTGCTCGAGCCCACGAAGCGGCGGTGCTCCTCCTCTTCGGTGGTGAACGCCTGGATGACGCGCATCGCGCCCATGGTCCGCTGCGCGACCCCGTAGAGCGCGCTCTCCTTCACCCGCGCGTCGGTCGAGAGCGTGGTGATCTGCGTCGACATGCGCACGATGGCGACCAGCAGCGCCGGCACGACGGCCAGCGCGAGCAGCGTCAGCTGCCAGTCCATCCGTACCATCACGACCACCATGCCGAGCAGCAGCACGACGGAGGTCAGGATGGGGAAGAACCCGTTCATGGTGAGCGTCTGGATGGCGAAGGTGTCGGCGGTGAGGCGGTAGAGGAGATCGCCGACCTGGCGGCGGCTGTGGAAGGCGAGCGACAGACGGGCCAGATGCGCGTACAGCTCGCTGCGGAAGTCGTTCACCATCTGCTGGCCGACGCGGATGGTCG
Organism: bacterium; assembly: GCA_026129405.1. NCBI lineage: Bacteria > bacterium. The sequence continues at coordinate 423,984 of JAHCID010000003.1, read as the reverse complement.
TGTAGTTGCTGGTGACGCTGAGCAGCCCGAGGACCAGGTAGACGAGGACCAGCCCCGCGCAGGCCGCCGCGAGCAGCGCGCGGCGCTCGAGCCCGTCGAGCGCGGCGATGCCGGCGGGCTTGCCGCCGACGACGGCGTCGACCACGACCTTCAGCGGCCACGGCTTGGCCAGCTCGAAGGCCGCCATCAGGACGACCTGGAGCACCGCGAGCCCGAAGAGCACGCGGTACGGCCGCAGCCGGCGCAGCACCTTCGCCACGACGCGAAGCGTGCCGCCCATGGCCTAGGCTGCCGCGCGCGCCGGCGCCGGGCGCTCGCCGTTGCCGTCGACGGGCGCCAGGCCGAGGGCGCTCGCCACGATGTCGCAGCTGTCGTGCAGGATGCGGCCGAGGCGGACGTTCTCGCCGACGATGACGGCGAGGTTGACGAGCCCGAGCGCGCCGCCGACCGCCGTGATCTCGGGCACACCGAAGACGACCCCCGCGATCACCGCCAGGGCGAAGCCGACGAGGGAGAGCTGCGAGACCCGCGTCGGGCGGATCTCGCAGCGCAGGTTGAGCAGCCGCTTGGTGCCGCCGTGGTTCTCGGTCGCGACGGCGATGCGCGCCTTCGCCCAGATGCCGCGGTAGATCTCCACGTCCCAGCGATTCCAGCCGGGATCGACGGCGATCAGGTACTTGCGCGGGATCAGGAACTCCATGAGCGCGCCGAGGAGGTTCTCCTTCTCGTGCGACTGCTCGCTCCAGTAGCGCAGGGTGTAGGACCGCGTCGGGAGGTCGACGCGGGCGGGCGTGTGGCGCCCGGGCATGGTCACGGGCTCGATCTCGGCCATGCCGCGCATGCGCCAGAGGTAGCGCTGCACGCCGCGCGCGAGCGGGCCGAGGTAGGTGAGCACGGCGATCAGCGCGCGGGCCCGGAAGCCGCCGAAGCGCGGGTCGACGCGGGCGTTGACGGCCGTGCCGACGGCCCAGGCGATGGACACCGCCAGGGGCAGGATCGCGACCGGCATGATGCGCGGCGAGACCAGCCCGGCGAGGAACAGGATGATGCCGATCAGATTCCACTCGAGCGTGAACGGCAGGTAGCTGAGGAGCGAGGACGGCGCCTCGTACATCGACTGGAAGAGGCCGCGGCCGAAGGCGCCGAAGTAGATCACCGGGCGGCGCGACAGCACCGCCGTCGTGAGCTCGCCGTAGATGCGGCCGAGCCAGCGCGACTGCCCGAGCATGTTGAAGCGGTATGGATGCTTGAAGTAGAGCAGCGCCTCCGCCTTGCCGTAGCCCATCTGCTGCTTGAGATAGGCCTTCACGGTGTTGCGGCGGTAGTGCCACACCGTCGCCGCCGGGCTGAAGCCCACCGCGTGGCCGCGGTTCTGCAGGCGCCAGCAGAAGTCGACGTCGTCGCCCGCGGCGGCGAAGATCGCTTCGAAGCCGTGCACCTCGGCGATGGCCTGCTTGGTGAAGGCCATGTTGCAGCCGGGGATGTGCTCGGCGACCTCGTCGTCGAGCAGCACGTGCGTGGGGCCGCCCGGAGAGACCGCGACGGCCGCGGGCACCAGACTCGGCTCGGGCGGCGGGAAGTTCGGCCCGCCGACGGCGACGAAGCCGTGGCGCACGAACTTGTAGACGAGGAAGTAGAGCCAGTCCGGGTCGGGCACGCAGTCCGAGTCGGTGTAGGCGACGATCTCGCCCGTCGCCGCCTCGGCGCCCACGTTGCGGGCGATCGACAGGCCCTCGTTCGCCTGGCTGATGAGGACGAAGCGCGGTCCGCTGGCGTCGGCAGCATACCGGCGCGCGAAGTCCTCGCTGATCGCGAGGGTGCGGTCGGTCGAGCCGTCGTTCACGACCACGACCTCGTAGTCGGGGTAGTTGAGGTGGCGCAGCGACTCGAGGCACGCCTCCATCGTCCGCTCGGCGTTGTAGGCGCACACGACGACCGACACGCGCGGTGCGCGCTCGAGGGCCGGCGGCAGCGGCGCCTGGTAGCGCTGCTGGACGGCGTGGAAGGCGGGCTTCTTCGCGCGCCGGGCGTCGACGACGCCGAAGGCCCAGTCGGCGATCTGCGCCCCACCCGTGAACCAGTCGTCGGTCCAGGAGAAGACGAAGCAGCCGGCCGCGCCCGACTCGTAGCCGGCGCGGATCATCCAGGACAGCAGCTCGGCCTGGTGGTCGTTGCCCTCGCGGATCGAGTCGACGCCGAACTCGGTGAGGACGAGCGGCTTGTCCTCGGCGAGGTTCTGGAGCCGCGACAGATAGCGGCGGAAATCCGGCTCGCGATGCAGGTAGACGTTGAAGGAGACGAAGTCGACGAACTCGGTGACGTCGAGGTACTCGGTCGAGGGGAAGTTGGCGTAGCTTACGAGCGTCCCCGGCGCCCGCTCGCGGATCTCCTCGGCGAGGCGGCGCAGGAACGCCTGCACTCGCTCGGGCCCATACCAGCGCACCATGTCGGGCGGGATCTCGTTGCCGACGAGGAGCGCGAACAGCGCCGGATGGCCGCCGAGGTTCTCGGCGGCGGCGCGCACGGTGCCGACGATCTCGTTCTCGACCTCGTGGCGGTCGAGGAAGGTGATGTGCTCGGCCCAGGGGATCGTCACCATGACCCGCAGGCCATGGCGGGCGGCGCGGTCGAGCAGCCAGCGCGGCGGCACCGTGAAGGTGCGCAGGCAATTCGCGCCCATCTCCGCCGCGAGCGCGAAGTCCCGCTCGAGGACGTCCTCCTCCGGGAACGGGAAGCCGTGGCTGGCCGGCCCGAAGGGGCCGTAGGAGACGCCGCGGAGGTAGAGCTTGCGGTCGCCGACGAAGAAGAACTTGCCGGCGACGGTGGGTGGCACCCCGTCGAGGAACGGGGTCGGGGCCCGCTCGGGAAGCGGGCGCAGGGTGGCCTGGATCATGGTGGGGGCGCGACGCGCGGAGATTAGCGACGTGCGCCGGACGCCACAACCGCGACGCGGTGTGGCGCGACCTCATCCAGGGCCGGTGTCGCGTCAGGCCGCGAGACGCGTGATCGGCGTCACCGGCTCCTCGAGCGGCACCGCCGGCTGATCGCGCCAGGTGCGCGCGAGGCGGTAGAGCGCGAGAGCCCAGGTACCGACCAGGAGTGCGAGCGAGAGCTGGAGCATGGTGCGCTACCGGAGCAACGCCCGTGCCCTCGCGCGCCCGCGGAAATTCAACGCGTCGACACGGCGACATCGTCGTATTTGCGACGCGCCGGCAACAAGGCGTCGTAACTTTGCGCAAGCGCCGTGTCGTCGCGCACTCACGGACACGCGTCGCCGACCGCGCGCATGACGAGGCGCAACGCACGGCGGCCCGCAGCGCCGAGTCCGCGCTCCGTCGGACCCCCCCCGACGCCGCCGACCAAGGCGCGGGGCAACGAGACGTGCCCCGAGCATCGCAGTCTGCATCGGCGTCGGGTATGAGCGGAGAGCCGCCGGGATGGCGAAACTGGCAGACGCGGCGGGCTTAAAACCCGCGATGCAGCGATGCATGTGGGGGTTCGAGTCCCCCTCCCGGCATCGTGTCCCACGCGCCGGGAGCAAGCACACTAGATTCCCCGATGAGCAGCTTCCCGCTGAGCCGACGCGCCGTGCTGCTCCTGCACCGCGCCCCCCTCCCAGCGACGCTCCGCCGGACGGCACCATGTCCGCCGCGTCGCCTCGGGGCCGCGCGCCGAGGCTGGGAGCCCGACCCCGGCGATCGGCGGCTTACGGCTCCTCGCCGGTGGCCGCCATCAAGCCCGCCCGCTCGGACCAGCGACCCAGCTCGTCGAGGGCGGCGGCGAGCTCCTCCATGGCTTCCTTGGCGTGCTCGATGGGCATCGTCTCGAGGTGCTCGGCGGCTCGGCGGAGCTGGGCGCAGGTCTGGGCGCGGCGCGCCTGATTGTCGTGCTCCATGCGGGCACCCTAGCGTGCCGCGGAACCCGAGTAGATGAACCTTCGGTGACGGCGTCGCGGACGAGGCCGGGGACACCGCGCGCCCGGCCGTCGCACCGTCACGCGCGTGACGGTGACGGACGACCTGCCCCGCGCCGACGCGTTGCCATCCGGTGGCACCGGCGTTGCATCGCCGCAACGGCATGTGGGCCTTCGCCGACGTGTCGCCGCCCGCCGCGGAGTTCTCGCTCCATCGCGAACGCCTCGAACGCCGTCCGTGGCGGGCGGCGGCACGTGTCGCCACCACCGTCGGCCTGCTCGTCCTGCTGGGCTACTGCGTGTCCGTCGCCTGGAACGTGCTCGAGCAGCTGGCCGCCGTGCGGCTCCTCGACGTGAGCGACGCTCTCCGCGTCGTATCGGTGCGCGACGCGCTCCTCTGCCTGGTCGGCTACAAGATCGCCAAGGAGCTCCTGCGCGCCCTCCTCGCGGCACGCCCGTTCCCCCGCTGAACGGGACTGGCCAACCCGCGCGCGAAGTGCTCTGCTCGCGCGCATGAGCCTGCGCGCGAAGCACTGCGTGTCCTGCGAGGGCGGCGTCCCGAAGCTCGACGCGGACGACGTCGCCCGCCTCGCCGGCGAGATCCCCGACTGGGTCGTCCGCGACGCGAAGCTGCACCGCACCTTCGCCTTTCGCGACTTCGCCACCGCGATGCGCTTCGTGAACCGCATGGCCGACCTCGCCGAAGCCGAAGGCCATCACCCGGATTTCACCGTCCACTACCGCGAGGTCCAGGTCACCATCTGGACGCACACGATCGGCGGTCTCTCCGAGAACGATTTCATCCTCGCCGCTAGGATCGACGCCCTGGAGACGGCGTGATGCTGCGCGAGGTGGTGCCGGGCATTCTCGGCTGGAGCGTCTTCTCGGAGCCGCACGGCTACGACTGGAACGGCTGGCTCGTGCAGGACGCGGGCGGCAGCCTCTGCATCGATCCCGTCGATCCTGGCGCCGAGGGGCTGGAGCAGCTCGCCGAGCTGGGCGTCGCCCGCATCCTGCTCACGAACCGTAACCACAGCCGTGCGGCGGCGCGCGTGAAGGAGCGCACCGGCGCGTCGATCGCGATCCACGACGGCGACGCCGCATACGCGCGCGACCAGGGGACGCCGGTCGACGCGACGCTGCTGCCCGGCGAGCAGCTCGGGCCGCTCGTCGTCACGCCGGTGCCGGGAAAATCGCCGGGCGAGGTGGCGTTCCATTGGCCGGCGCGGCGGCTACTGATCGTCGGCGACGCCGTCGTCGGCAAGCCGCCGGGGCAGCTCGCGCTCCTGCGCGAGAAGGTGCTCGACGATCCCGCCCGCCTGCGCGCCAGCGTACGCGCCCTGCTCGAGCTGGACCTCGACGTGCTGCTCCTCGGCGACGGGGCGCCGATCCTGTCGAACGCGAACGCGCGGCTGCGGGAGCTGGTCGCCGGCTTCCCGGCCTGACGCCGATCAGGCCGGGCGACTCGGCAGAGGAGAGGAAGTGGAGAGGCGGCGACCGGATTCGAACCGGTGAATGGAGGTTTTGCAGACCTCTCCCTTAGCCACTTGGGTACGCCGCCCTGCCTCGAACGATTACGCGCCTGGTCTCCGGGTGTCCAGCAGTCGATCAGCTCTGCGTGCCGGTTCCGGGCACGCCGCCGGCGGTCGCGTCGCCGGGCTGCTCGAGCTTCTTCTTCTCTTCCTTCTTCTGCCGTTTCTCCAGCGCCTTCATGCGGCGCTCGGCCTCGCGGCGCTCTCGGACGTTGCTCTTGAAGGCCCGTCCTCCAGCCATGGCGTCACCTCCGGCGCGGAAGGAAGCCGACCCTAGCGGCGCCCCCCGGGGAGGTCAAGGCACGACAGCGGTGCGTCGGCGTCGCGGCATCGCCGTCCTCGTCGTCGCCCGGCACGAACTCGAACTGGCCGGTGAAGCGGTTGACCACGAAGTCGTGCCCCGCCGCGTAGAAGCCGCCGTGCGCGAGCGCAGCCAGCACGAGGAACACGCCGAGGACGAAGGCGGCGCGCACGCTCATGCCGCGCTCGCTCTCGGCGCCGCGAGCTCGCCGCCGCCGCGGCCACGCACGTCGGCGACGATCATGGCGGGCTGCGAGCGCGCGACGATCCGGTGCACGGGCGCACAGTAGAGGACGGCTTCCGTGGGCGTCAACGCGTGCTAGGGTCCGACGTGATGTCGTCGGCGAGCGGGCGGCCGCGGGTCGTGGTCCTCGGGGCGGGCTTCGCCGGCCTGCGCGCGGTCCGCCAGCTCGCAGGCGGCCCGGCCGACGTCGTCTGGCTCGACGCGCGCAACTATCACACGTTCCTGCCGCTCCTCTATCAGGTCGCGACCGCGGGGCTCGAGCCGCAGGCCATCGTCTATCCGACGCGCAGCTTTCTGCGCCGTCTGCCCGGCGTCCAATTCCGCATGGCGCGCATCGCAGGCGGCGACCCCGAGCGCCGCGTGCTCCGCACCGACGCGGGCGAAGAGATCGGCTACGACTGGCTGATCGTCGCCACCGGCGGGGCTGCGGAGGACTTCGGCATCCCGGGCGTGCGCGAGCATGCCTGCGCGCTCTACGATGTCGACGACGCGCGCCTGCTGCGCAACCGCGTGCTGACGCAGCTCGAGTACGCGGCCGTCGAGCCCGACGGCCCGGACCGCAGCGGGCGGCTGACGTTCGTCATCGTCGGCGCCGGGCCGACCGGCGTCGAGACCGCCGGCGCGCTCGCGGAGCTGCGCCGTCACGTGGTGCCGTCGGACTATCCGTCGATCCCGCCGGCGGCGCTGCGCATCGTGCTGCTGGAGGCCGCGGGCGACGTCCTGCTCGCCTTCGACGAGCGCCTGCGCGCGCGTGCCCGCCGCGACCTCGCCGGCTTCGGCGTCGAAGTGCGGCTCGACACCCGCGTCGATGCCGTGAGCCCGGAGGGCGTCCACCTCGCCGGCGGCGAGACGATCGCGGCACGTACCGTCGTCTGGGCGGCCGGCATCCGCGCCGGCGGCATCACCGCAGGGCTCGGGCTCCCCACCGGCCGCAGCGGCCGGCTGCGCACCACGCCCGCCCTGCAGTCCCTCGGGAGCGCGGCCGTCTTCGTCGCGGGCGACGTCGCGCTCGTCGACGGCGCGGAGCGCCTGCCGCAGGTCGCGCAGGTCGCCATGCAGGGCGGCACGCACGCCGCGCGCAACGTCCTGCGGGCGATCGCCGGCCAGCCGCTCGAGGCCTTCGTCTACGACGACAAGGGCGCCATGGCGACGATCGGCCGCAGCCGTGCCGTCGCCGAGATCGGTCGCGTGAAGCTCACCGGCCCGCTCGCGTGGTGGGCGTGGCTCGTCCTCCACGTCGTCATGCTGATCGGGTTCCGCAATCGCGCCGTGGTGCTGGTCAACTGGGCCTGGAACTACCTCACGTACGACCGCGGCCTGCGCGCGATCCTCGGCGCGTCGACGCGCGCGGAGGCGCGCCGCGACGATCGCAGCACCGGCCGCGCGGCCTGAGAGCCGGCGTCGCGGCCCGCTCGCGCCACGCGCGGCCCCGAATGCAGCACGGGCCCGGCGCGCTGGAGGCACGCCGAGCCCGTGGGCGTTGCTGCGGAGTTGCGGGGGGTGGATTTGAACCACCGACCTCGAGGTTATGAGCCTCGCGAGCTGCCTGACTGCTCCACCCCGCGACGGTGGGGTTATCCGGGGCAGTAGGGGTTGTCAAGGCGAGGCGGCCCAACGCGGGCCGTTTGCGCGTGCCACGCGCGACACACCCGCGTGCCACGCGTGTGCCGCGCCGCGTGCCGGATTGGCACACGCCGATGAGCGGCGCCCGAGAACGCTCGACGATTGCGTGCGCCGCGCCGCGGTCCGGTTCGTGCAGTCGTGTGCACGCATCCCCGTCCGCGACCCTCGCTGCATCGAGGACCGACATGACAGAAAGCAGAGCCCCCCGCACAGCGTGCGGCGCACGCCGACGCGCGCCGCGCCCGGAGCCCGCGCGATGAGCCTGCGCCGCGTGGTGCCGGCGAGCGGGCGCACCATCCTGGTCGTCGACGACCAGCACGACACGCTCTCGTCGGTGCGCATGCTGCTCGAGCGCGAGGGACATCGCGTGCTGACGGCGTCGCGTGGCGAGGAGGCTCTGGAGCTCCTCGCGCGCGAGACGGTGCAGCTGCTGCTCGTCGACTGGGTGATGCCGGAGATGAGCGGCGAGCAGGTGATCGCGCAGGCCCGCGCGCGCGACACCCTGCTCCAGATCGTTCTCCAGACCGGCTACGCCGGCGCGACGCCGCCGCGCGAGCTGCTGCGCAGCCTCGCGATCCAGGGCTACCACGACAAGAGCGAGGATCCCGAACGCCTCCTGCTCTGGGTCGACGTCGCGCTCAAGGCATGGGACCAGCTCTCGTCCCTGCACGGGGCCGAGCGCGTCAAGACCGAGCTGCTCGCCAACGTCTCGCACGAGTTCCGCACGCCGCTCAACATCATCGTCGGCTATCTCGATCTGCTGCGCGAGGGGACGTTCGGCTCCTGTGCACCGGAGGCCAGCGGCGTCCTCGAGAAGGTGCGCGGCAACGCGGGGCATCTGCTCGACCTCGTCGAAGAGTTCCTCGACCTCTCGCAGCTCGAGGCCGGCGCGCTGCGTCTGCGCAACGAGGCGATCGATCTCCTGCCGCTCCTGCGCGAGCTGGGCGAAGCGTTCGCCCTGCTCGTGCGCGCGAAGCCGGTCGCCTTCGTGGCCGACCTGCCGCCGACGCTCCCGCTCGTCGAGGTCGACGGCGCGAAGCTCAAGGTCGTGGTGCAGAATCTGCTCGCCAACGCCGCCAAGTTCACCGACGCGGGGGAGATCCGGCTGAGCGCCGGGCTGGCGGGTGGCACCGTGTGGATGACCGTCGCCGACACCGGCCCGGGTATCCCGCCCGAGGCGCAGGAGCGCATCTTCGATGCCTTCCATCAGCTGCAGCCCCACGATGGCGAGCGCAAGGGGATCGGCCTCGGCCTCGCCCTCGCCCGTCGCTTCGCGCGCCTGATGCGCGGCGACCTCGACGTGGAGAGCCGGCCCGGCACCGGCGCCCGGTTCCGCGTCACCCTGCCCGCGGCGCGCGCCGCGGCGAGCCGGGCCGCCTGACGCGGCCCGATCCCGTCCCGTCCACGTCCCGTCCATGAAGAGGAGCACACGGATGCGCACCACGACCGTCGCGATCGGATTGCTGGCCATCGGCATGGCCCTCACGGCTGCCCCCGCCCACGCCGGCTGCGGCTGCGACAAACCCCCCCCACCACGGGCAAGCGTACGGCCCTTCGTCGCCTCGGGTGACCAGACCGTCACCGTGTTCGACAACACCCTCGACGACGGCAAGCGATACGACGTCTTCTTCGAGACCGGCGGCGCCGGCACCGGTGTCGGCGCCTGGAGCCAGGGCAAGGCTCGCCGCAAGCGGGACATCGCCGACGGCCAGAACCGCGTGCACCTGCGCGTGCGCGTGCCCGAGGTCGCGCTCGGGCCGACGCGGATCAACGTCTACCGCAACAACAGCCTGGTGTTCGCCGTGAGCCACCAGCTGTTCACGGTCGCCCCTAGGCCCCTCACGCTCGACACCGCCGGGTCGGTGGTGCGCCCTGCCTATCGGGCCGCCGTCGGCTTCGACGGCACCATCTACATCCCGGTCGACGTCAGCCGCATCTCGCGTGCCACCCGCTTCTGGGGAACCGCGCTGGATCTGCCGATACAGTTCCAGGCGTCGAACGTGGCCATGTACAATCCCCAGGGCTATCTGATGCAGCTGCTCGACCCGTCGGTCCCGGGCCTCTTCGAGCTCTATGCGGGCGACCAGTCGACGAGCACCACGCTGGCCTACTGGCGTCACGAATTCGTCACCTGGAAGACCGAGCACTTCCGCAGCGAGCACTTCCTCGTCGACGACGCCGACGGCGAGTGGCACGTCACCGGGACCCGGCACGTCGACCACGACGTGATCGTCGTCGCCGTGCGCGGGCAGCTGGCCAACGGCCTCACCTTGCCCCCGGGCGCGACCCCGCCCTTCCAGCTGGTCGTCACCGCCGAGCCCGAGGGAACGCCCGGCAGCTGACGCATGGTGCGCCGAGTCCTCGCGGTCCTCGCCGGGGCCGGCTGCTATGCGGCGGCACTGCCGCCCTTCGATCACCCGATCGCGGGCTGGCTGACGCTCGTCCCGCTGCTCCTCGTCGTGCGCCGGCGGCGGCCGCTCGCGGCGGGGGGCTTCGGGGCGCTGTACGGCTTCGCGTGCGGGTGGGCCGTCACCTGGTGGCTGACGGGGGCGGTCGCGAGCTACTTCGCGGCCGGCATCGTCGCCGGGGCCGTCGCGATGTCGGCGGCCTACCTCGTGGCCATCGGCGCCACCTTCGGCGCCTTCGCCGCGGGCGCCGCGGTGCTCATGCGCCACGGCGGCGGCTTTCCCACCCAGATCGCGATCGCCGCACTGTGGGTCGCGTGCGAGCTGGTGCGCGGTCGCGTCTTCGGCCAGCCGTGGGCGCTGCTCGGCTACACCCAGCACGACGTCACGCCGCTCCTCCAGCTGACGGCGGCGACCGGCATCTACGGGCTGTCGTTCGTGGTCGCGCTCGGCAGCGTCGGGATCGCCGACGCGCTCGCGGCCCTGCGCGGCCCGGGCCGGCGCGCCGCCCTGCGCCGGCTCGCCGGACCGGCCGCGGTCGTGATCGGCGTCGCGCTCGCGGGCGAGATCCGCGTCGCGCGCGGGCTCGCCCCGGCTGCGGGCGCGCGCGCGGTCGTCGTCGTGCAGAGCAACGTGCCCCCGGCGTTCCACTGGACGCGCGCCTTCGCCGAGGCGCAGTTCCTCGCCAACGTCCGCCTCACCGAGACGATCGCGCAGGCGACGCGTCCCGCGCTGGTCGTGTGGCCGGAGAACGCCGTCACGCTCTACCTCGAGCACGAGCCGTTCGTCGCGCGGACGCTCGCGCGGCTCGCCGCCCGCCTCGACGCGGATCTCCTCATCGGCGGTCCGCGCTGGGCCGCCGGGCGCACCTACAACAGCGTCCGGCTCGTCCGGCCCGACGGCACCGCCGGCGGCCACTACGACAAGCGGCGGCTCGTTCCCTTTGCCGAGAGCCCGCCGCTCGCCGTGCCGTCCGAGGCCGGACCCCTGGAATCGCCGCGGGCGTTCTCGCCCGGCACCGATCCCGGGCTGCTCGCCGGCTTCACGCGCCTCGGGGTGTCGATCTGCCACGAGCTGCTCTACCCGGACGTCGTCCACGACGCCGTCGCCGCCGGTGCCACGGTGCTCGTCAACGTCGCCAACGACGGCTGGCTCGACGCCGGCCACGGGATCGGCAGCCGGCAGCACTTCGCGATGGCGAAGGTGCGCGCGGTCGAGGCTCAGCGCTTCCTCGTCCGCGCGGCCACGACCGGCGTCTCGGCGGTCGTCGATCCGTTCGGGCGCACGGTGACGGCGGCGCCGACGGGCCTCGCCACGATCGCCAGCGCGCAGGTCGTCCCGGAGACGGCGCTGACGCCGTACGTACGGTTCGGGGACTGGTTCGCCTTCGCCTGCCTCGCCTGGGCGCTGGTGGCGTTGGCACGAGCGCTCGGCGCACCCGCCGCGGCCGACCGGGTGCGGCAGCCGGAGCCGGTGCCGGTGTAGGCCGCCGCGCCTTGCGCCCCTCCCGCGGCTCGCATACCACCGGCCGCGGACGATGAGCGGGGAGGCGGGAAGCCGCGCACAGCTGGCGAGGCGGGCCGGCGTCGTGAGCGCGGCGGTGCTCTCGAGCCGCGTCCTCGGCCTGGTGCGCGAGCAGGTGTTCGCGGTCGCCTTCGGCGCGGGCCGCTCCCTCGACGCGTTCGTCACCGCCTTCCGCATCCCGAACCTCCTGCGCGACCTCTTCGCGGAGGGCGCCCTCTCCGCCGCCTTCGTGACCACGTTCAGCCAGACGCTCGAGCGTGACGGCGAGCGCGCCGCGTGGCGGCTCGCGAGCCTCGTCCTCAACGTGCTCGCGATCGTGGTCGGGGCGCTCTGCCTGCTCGGCATCTGGGCGGCGCCGGCGCTGTCGCACGCCATGGCACCGGGGTTCGCGGCGGTGCCGGGCAAGCTCGAGCTCACCGTCTCGCTGACGCGCATCATGTTCCCGTTCCTGCTGCTCGTGGCGCTGGCGGCGGTGGTCATGGGCATCCTCAACACGCGCAACCACTTCGGCGTCCCGGCGTCGGCGTCGACGTTCTTCAACCTCGGCTCGGTCGTGGGTGGGCTCGCCTGCGTGCACTGGATGGCGCCCGGCTACCTCGGGGCGGTGTGGGCGGAGCTGCGCGGCGGCGCCGTCGCCGCGTTCGATCCCGATCTGGCGGCACGGGCGATCACCGGCATGGCGATCGGGACCATGATCGGCGGGGTGCTCCAGCTGGCCGTGCAGCTGCCGTCGCTGTTCGCCGTCGGCTTCCGCTGGCGTCCCGTGCTGGCGTGGCGCGACCCGGCGCTGCGCCAGGTGTTGGCGCTGATGGCGCCGGCGACGATCGGCGCCGCGGCCGTGCAGGTGAACGTCTTCGTCAACAACAACTTCGCCTCCTACCTCGGGGACGGCGCGGTCTCCTGGCTCAACGTCGCCTTTCGCTTCATGCAGCTGCCGATCGGGCTCTTCGGCGTCGCCATCGGGACGGTGACGTTGCCGCTCGTCTCACGCCACGCGGCGCGCGGCGACCACGCGGCGATGCGCACCTCGCTGCGCCAGGCGCTCGAGATGACGGTGCTCCTGTGCCTGCCTGCGGCCGTCGGGCTGGCGGTGTTCGGCGAGCCCATCATCGGTCTCATCTACGAGCACGGCCGCTTCGATGCCCACGACACCACCCACGCGGCACAGGCGCTCGCCGGGTATGCGATCGGGCTCGCCGGCTACGCCGGCATCAAGGTCGTCGCGCCGGCTTTCTACGCGCTCGACGATGCGCGCACGCCGGCGCGCGTGAGCCTGCTGTCGATCGCGACGAACCTCGGCCTCAACTGGCTGTTCGTGCGCGTCCTCGGCTGGGGGACGGTCGGGCTCGCGCTGTCGACTTCCGCGGTGGCGATCGGCAACTGCGCCGTCCTGCTCTGGGTGCTGCGGCGGCGCATCGGCTCCCTGGGAGCGGGGCTCGGCACGGCGGTCGGACGCATCGCGCTCGCCGCCGCGGTCATGACCGCGGTTTCGGTCCTGCTCGACGCGGTGTGCGCCCCGTACTGGCCCGCGGCCGGGACGGCGCGCCACGCCGCCCGCGTGGCGGTGGCGATTCCGGTGTCCGTGGGGGCGTTCTGGGTCGCGTGCCGGGTGCTCGGGGTGCCGGTGCCCCGGCTGCGCCGCCGCCGCGCGGCGGCGTGAGCTTCACCGCCGCATAGAGCTGCGCCAGCTCGCGGCCGGTGATCTCCCGCCACGCGCCCCGCGGCAGCTCGCCGAGCGTCAGCGGCCCGAGCCCCACGCGCACGAGCTTGTCGACCTTCAGGCCGTGGGCGGCGCACAGGCGGCGCACGAGGTGCTGGCGGCCCTCGGTGACGGCGACCTCGAGCCAGGTCTTCGTCGGCAGCGCCGAGACCCGGTCGACGCGAGTGGGCGTCACGCGCCCGTCCTCGAGGCGCGCGCCGCGGCGCAAGCGTCCGAGGAGACGCCCGTCGACGCTGCCGTCGACCTTCACCTGGTACAGGCGCTCGATGCCGCCGCGCGGGTGCAGCAGCCGCTCGGCGAGCGCCCCGTCGTTGGTGAGGAGGAGGAGGCCGGTCGACTGGAAGTCGAGCCGCCCGACCGGATAGAGGCGTCCCAGCCCGGGGGGCAGGTACTCGCGCACCGTCGGCCGGTTCTCCGGATCCGACATGGTGCTGACCACGAGGCGCGGCTTGTGCAGCATCACCGTGTGCCGCGGGCCGCCGGTGGCGATGCGCTCGCCGTCGAGCGCGACCACGTCCGTCGCTGGATCGGCGCGCACCCCCAGCTCGGTGACGACGACACCGTTGACGGTGACGCGCCCCTCGCGGATCAGCTCCTCGGCGTGCCGGCGGGACGCGAGCCCGGCGGCGCTCAGCAGCTTCTGGAGCCGCTCGCTCAGCCTGCCGCCTCGTCGCCGGGCGCCGCCGCCTCGCTCTCAGCGCTCGGCTCGACCGGCTGCACGCCGTTCGTGAAGCCGAGCGCCGCGGCGGGCGTCGGCGTCGCCTGCACGCCGCCCGGACCGATGGTGAGGTCCGGCGCCGCGAGCAGCTCCGCGCCGGTCCCCAGCTCGGCGAGCGGCGGCAGCGCGTTCAGGTCGGGCAGGCCGAAGACCTCGAGGAACTCGCGCGTGGTGGCGTAGAGCAGCGGCCGCCCCGGCGCGTCCTTGCGCCCGGTGATCTTCACCATGCGGCGCTCGAGCAGCGTGTTCAGCGTGGCGTCGGCGTCGACGCCGCGGATGGCCTCGATCTCGGGCTTGGTGCACGGCTGGCGATAGGCGACGATCGCGAGCGTCTCCAGCATGGCGCGCGACAGGCGCGGCGGACGCCCGCCGAGGAGCTTGCGCACGAGCGGACCGTGCTCCGGGGCGCTGCGCAGCTGCCAGCCGCCGGCCACGTGCACGAGGCGCAGCCCGCGCCCTTCCCGCTCGTAGCGTTCGCCGAGGCCTTTCAGCGCCGCGACCACGTCGCGGCGCGCCGGCCCGTCGAGCACCTCGACGAGGCGCGGCAGCGGCACCGGGGCGCCGGCGGCGAGCAGCAGGCTCTCGAGCAGGCTCTCCAGACGGACGAGGTCGACGGCCGGCTCGGAGTCGACGTCGATCGCGGGCGCCGCGGCGAGCGCGAGCTCGCCGGCGCCTTCCGGCCGTGCGAGGTCCGCGGCGCTGGCGACGGGGGCGAAGACGATGGCGGGGACGCCGTCGGCGGCGGGTGCGTCGCCGTCCGGCATCGTGACGTCGCCGGCGCCGTCGGCCTGGGCGACGACCTCCGACCGATCGGGGTCGACCGCGGCGACTTCGTGCGCGGCATCGGCCACCGCCTCCGGCGCGGGGACGTCCGCGCACGCTTCGGGGGCGATGCGCTCGGCGGCGACGGGCGGCTCCTCGTTCAGGATCGCGTCGCCGTAGCCGTCAGTACTGATCGCCAGGTCCCCGTCCATCCGTGTCCTCCCATCCCCGCCAGGTGTCCTGCACACCCACGTCCCGGACGAGGTCCGCCGCCTCGGAGAGGTCGGCCACCCTGAGATCGAGCTCGATCGGGCCGAAGCGCTCGTCCTGCGCGGCCCGGACCACCTTAAGCCGAATCAGCTCGAGGAGCGCAAGGAAGGTGACGATCACCTCGGTGCGATCCGTGTGGTCGGTGAAGAGCGTCCCGAACTCGATGCGGCGGCCGAGCGTGAAGCGCGCCAGGATGCGCTGCACGCACTCGCCGACGGTGATCCCGGGACGGAAGATGCGATGCGGCGCCGGCTTCTTCACGCGCGCCAGCACGCCGCGCAGCGCATCGAGCAGATCGCCGAGGCTGGCGGCGCGGACGGTGGGGCCTTCGAGCGGCACGTCCTTCGGCAGCGGCTCGCCCGGCGGCGCGAAGACGTCGCGCTCGAGCAGCGCGCGCTCGGCGAGGCGCGCGGAGGCCTCGCGGTAGCGCTGATACTCGAGCAGCTGCTGCACGAGCTGCGCGCGCGGATCCTCCTCGCCCTCCTCCTCGGCGCCCTCGGCCTCCGGCAGGAGCATGCGGCTCTTCAGGTAGGTCAGCGTCGCCGCCATGACGAGGTACTCGCCGGCGCCGTCCAGGTTGAGCTCGGGAATCTCCTCGAGCAGCGCCAGGTACTGATCGGTGATGGTCGCGATCGGGATGTCGGTGATCGCGATGTCGTTCTTCTTGATGAGGTGCAGCAGGAGGTCGAGCGGACCCTCGAAGACGGCGAGCTTGACGGTGCACGGTGCCACGGCGGTCGTCATCGTACCCCCAGTGCGTCGCGGACCTCGGCCATCGTGCGCTCCGCCTGCGCGCGCGCCACCGCGTTGCCGGCGGCGAGCGCCGCCAGAGCGTCGTCACGGCGCAGCTGCGCCCGGCGCTCGCGGAACGGCTCCAGCTCGGCGAGCACGTGCTTGATCGCCACCTTCTTGCACTCGAGACAGCCGATGCCGGCGGTGGTGCAGCCCGCGGTCGCCCAGCGCAGCTCGTCGTCGGTGCAGTAGGTACGGTGGAACGACTGGAACGCCGGGCAATCGGCCGGATCGCCCGGATCGGTGCGCCGCGCGCGGCGCGGGTCGGTCACCATGCGCGAGAGCTTCTTGTCGACGTCGGCCGCGGGCTCCGTCAGGTAGATCGCGTTGCCGTAGCTCTTGCTCATCTTGCGGCCATCGGTGCCGAGGATCTTCGGGGTGGCCGTCAGCAGGCTCTGCGGCTCGGGGAAGACCTCGCGGAAGGTGGCGTTGAAACGGCGCGCGATCTCTCGCGCCAGCTCGATGTGCGGCACCTGATCGACGCCGACCGGCACCGCGGTGGCCTTGTACATGAGCACGTCGGCGGCCTGGAGCACCGGGTAGCCGAGGAAGCCAAAGGTCGAGAGGTCGCGGTCGGTCAGCTGCTCGCGCTGCTCCTTGTAGGTGGGATTGCGCTCCAGCCACGGCACCGGTGTCAGCATGCCGAGGATCACGTAGAGCTCGGCATGCTCCTTCACCGCCGACTGCTGGAACATGGTGCAGCGCGCGGGATCGAGCCCGACCGCCAGCCAGTCGAGCACCATCTCGATGGTCGCCTCGGGGATGCCGCCGGGCTCGTCCCAGGCGGTGGTCAGCGCGTGCCAGTCGGCGACGAAGAAGTAGCAGCGCGCCTCGTCCTGGAGGCGGACCCAGTTCTCGATCGCGCCGTGGTAGTTGCCGAGGTGCAGGCGCCCGGTGGGCCGCGCGCCGCTGACGATCACCCGCTCCGCCGCCACGTCCGCTCCGCTCACGTCGCCGGCACCGGCGCCCCGTGGGTCGCGGCGCTCGTGCTGGCCTCCATCGGCGGGCGAGTCTATCCACCGGGTCCCGGCGGCGCAAGGAAGTCCGCGGACTTCAGGCGCGCGGATGATGGCGCCGGTGCACGGTGCGCAGACGCTCCGGGGCGACGTGGGTGTAGATCTGCGTCGTGCCCACGTCGGCGTGGCCGAGCAGCGTCTGCACGACGCGCAGATCGGCGCCGCCGCCGAGCAGATGGGTCGCGAACGAGTGCCGCAGCGTGTGGGGCGACACGGCGGGGTCGACGCCCGCCGCCCGGGCGCGCTTCTTGGTGAGCTTCCACAGCGCCTGGCGCGACAGCGGCCGTCCCCCCGGCCCCACGAACAGGAACGGGCTCGTGCGCCCCTTCAGCATCGCGGCGCGCTCGCCGCCGAGGTAGGCGACGATGGCGTCTCGCGCGGCCTGTCCGATCGGCACGACGCGCTCCTTGCCGCCCTTCCCCACCACGCGCAGCCAGCCGGCCTCGAGATCGATCTGCGCGGTGCGCAGCCCGGCCGCCTCCGACACCCGCAGCCCGCAGGCGTAGAGCAGCTCGAGGAACGCCCGGTCGCGAGCCGGGCGCCGGCCGCCCGGTACGCTCACCGTGACGAGCTGCGCGGCCTGGTCGACGCCGAGCACGCGCGGCAGACGTCCCGGCGGGCGGCGCACCGCCGTGTCGGCGGCGGGATCGTCGCGCAGCGTCCCCTCGGCGACCAGCCAGCGCGTGAAGCCGCGGACGGCGGCGAGGGCACGGGCGCGGCTGCGCGGGCCGAGCCCGGCCGCGTCGAGGGCGGCGAGATGCGCCCGCACCTCGCCCGGCCCGAGGTCCCGCGCCCGCTGCACGCGGCGTCCGGCGCAGGTGCGGGCGAAGGCGGCGAGGTCGCGCGCGTAGGCCTCGACGGAGCGACGCGCGAGGCCGCGCCTCGACGGCGCAGTGGTCGAGCCACGCCTCCACCTGCCGGCGCAGCCGCCGTCGCCGACGCCGCCCGCGCGCCCGCGCGCCCGCCCCGCCCCGCCGCCGCGTGCGCTCACGCCACGCGGGCTCCGCTCGGCGGGGCCGGCGCGCCGGCCTCGGCGCCTTCGCTCGTCAGGGCCCGCACCAGCTCGCCGCGGATGATCTCGAGGCGCTCCGGCTCCTCGATCTTCCGGCCCTCGTGATCGGTCACGTAGAAGACGTCGAGCACCTGGTTCGCCATCGTGGTGATCTTGGCGAGATGGATCTCGAGCCAGAGGTGGTAGAGGCAGTTGGTGATGCCGAAGAGCAGGCCGACGCGGTCGCCGGTGTAGATGTCGAGCACGGTGCGCTCGGCCGACACCCGGTTGTCGATCTCGACCCGCGTCGGCACCGGGCGGCGGCGCTTGGCGAGCAGCGGCGAGCGATGGCTGCGCCGCACCAGCTCCTGGACGTCGATCTCGCCGCCGAGGACGCCGCGCAGCGTGCGCTCCACCCGCTCCCAGCGCTCGTGGTCGATGCGCAGGTCCGAGCCGTCGTGCGAGACGTCGAACACGTCGAGCGCGACGCCGTCGCTGCTGGTGTCGATGCGGGCGGCGAGGATGTTGAGCCCGTGCGCCGCCAGCACGCCGGACAGCATGGCGAAGAGGCCCGGGCGGTCGCGTGTGCACACCGCGAAGGCGGTGATGCCGCGGTCGGGGTAGGCCGTCAGCGCCGTCGTCACGGCCGGCCGCTCGCCGGCCGCCTCGCGCTCCTCGAAGCGCCGGCGCAGGTCGGCGTGCGCCGGGATGGCGTCCTCCGGGGTCGAGAGCACGTAGCCCTCGGCCATGGAGGCCATGAACGCGTCGACCTGGGCGCGTCGCCCCGGCGCGACCGCGTCGCCGACGCGGCGGCGCACGCGCGCGGCGCGCGCGGCGCGGTCCCCCATGGCGAGGACGTCGCGCTCGAAGAAGTCGCGCGCGCGGCAGTAGAGCTCGGTGACGAGGGTCCCCCGCCAGTTGTTCCACACCCCCGGGCCGACGGCGCGCATGTCGGCGTAGGTGAGGACGAAGAGCCGATGCAGGTTCTGCAGGCTGCCGACGGTGCCGCTGAAGTCGATGACGAGGCGGTCGTCGTTGACGTCGCGCCGCTGCGCGAGGTGCGACATCAGGAGGTGGTGCTGCACGAGGAAGACGACGGCCGCGGTCTCGTCCTCGTTGAGGCCGAGCCGCTGCGCGATGGTCCGCGTCATGTCGGCGCCGCGGCCCGAATGGTCCTTGCCGTGCCCCTTGCCGATGTCGTGGAAGAGCATGCCGAGCATCAGCAGCTCCGGCTGGTGCAGCTCGCGCACGACCTGGGTCAGGTGCGGCAGCGTCTCCGCGAACTCGCCGCCGCGCAGCCGCTCGATCTCGCGCACCCCCATCAGCGAGTGGTGATCGACCGTGTAGACGTGGAACGGGTCGTGGGCGATCAGGCACTCGAGATGGCCGAACTCGGGCAGCAGCGTCGCGAGGACGCCGAGGCGGTGCATCTCGAAGAGCGTGTCGGCCACCTGCGAGCGCGCCCGCAGGATGCCGACGAAGCGCTGGCCGACGGCGGGATCGTCGCGCACGGCGGCGAGTAGCGGCAGCGCGCCGCGCACCAGATCGCGCGTCGCCGGCGCGAGCGTGGCGCCGTGGCGCTGCGCCTCGACGAACACGCCGAGCACCGCCGCGGGATCGCGCTCGAACACCTCGCGTCCGGTCACCGACAGGACGGTGCCCTGGATGCGCATGCCCTCGCGGATGACGCGGACCGGGACGGGAGTCCGCCGGTACGGCTCCGCGACCTGCGTCGAGCGCTGGATCACGAGCTCGCCCAGGCGGTGCAGCGTGGCGGCGTTGCCGTAGTAGGTGCGCATGAAGCGCTCGGTGCCGGCGCGGCCCTCGCCGAAGCCGAGGCTCGGCGCCAGCTGCTCCTGGAGCTCGAACGTGAGGCGGTCCGTGTGCGAGCCGGTGAGGAGGTGCATCGCGTTGCGCACGCGCCAGAGGAAGTCGAGCGCGCCGTCGAGGTCGGCGACGTCCTGCTCGGAGAGCACGCCGAGCGCGACCAGGTCGCGCATGCGGCGCACCTTGTACTTGATCTTCGCCATCCACATCGCGGTGTGGAGGTCGCGCAGCCCGCCCTGCCCCTCCTTCAGGTCGGGCTGGAGCAGGTAGACGCTGTGTCCGGCGCGCGCGTGGCGCTCGGTGTTCTCGGCCAGCTTCTCCTTCCAGAACTTGGTCGGGTTGGTCGCCCACACCTCGTCCAGCATGCGGGCGTCGAACTCGGCGTAGAGCCCCGCGTCGCCGCAGACGAAGCGCGCATCGAGCACCGCGGTCTTCACCTTCAGGTCCGAGGCCGCGAGGCGGGCGCATTCGCGCGGGTTGCGCATGGCGTGGCCGACGTGGATGCCCGCGTCCCAGAGCGGATAGAGGATCGCCTCGGTGACGGTCTCGACGTACGGGTTGACCTTCCACGGGTAGAGCACGAGGAGATCGATGTCCGACGCCGGGTTCAGCTCGCCCCGGCCGTAGCCGCCGATCGCGACGATCGCGCAGCGCTGATTGATGAACGGATTGCGTGCCTGGTAGCGCAGCTGCGCGTTGGCGAAGAGCAAGGCGAGGAAGCGGTCCATCGCGTCGGTGTAGGCGGCGACGAGCGCCAGCCCGCCGGCGCCCGCGTCGTGCCGCGCGGCCAGCTCCGCGCGCACGCGGCCGAGGAAGTCGCGCGCGAGCGCCTGGGCGGCTTCGAGGTCGCCCGAGGGCTCGGGCAGCGTGGCCAGGCTCGCGAGCGGCTCGACCGGCGGCGACGTGGCGAGGATCATCGGTGTGCGCGACGCCCGGCGACCCGAAGGCCCGCGCGCCGAGGCCGAGGATACCCGGGGCACCCGGCGGGAAAAAGCCTCGCGCCCGACCCGGCGCGGCTCCCCGGTGCGGCGGGGATCACAGCGTCCTCGGCCGGCCGTCGTCGGCCAGGAAGCGGGCGATGCCGTCGTAGATGCCTTCGGCCACGGTCTCCTGGTAGGCGTCCGTGGCCAGGCGCGGCCCCTCCACCGGATGCGAGACGAACGAGGTCTCGACCAGGACGCAGGGCATGTGGGCTCCGACGAGGACGTAGAACGGGCCGCGCTTCACGCCGAGGTCGACGATGCCGTCGTAGCTCGACTGGAGCCGGGTCACGAGCGCGCCCTGGATCGCGCGCGCCAGCTGCACCGACTCCTCGAGCTTCCCCACCTGGAGGAGGTCGCTCAGGATGTAGCGCAGGTCGGTGCTGTCCCCCGGCCGCACCATGTCGAGACCGTTCTCGAGCGAGGCGAGGCGCAGGGTCGCGTGGTCGTCGGTGTTGTCGAGGTAGTAGGTCTCGATGCCGCGCAGCTTGCCGGTCGGGTTGGCGTTGGCGTGGATGGAGACGAAGAGGTCGGCGTCCTCGGTGTTGGCGCGCGCCGTGCGCGCGGGCAGCGTCAGCGTGCGGTCGTCGTCGCGCGTCAGCACGACCTCGCTGCCGAGCCGCTCGCGCAGCAGCGCCGCGACGCGGGTCGCGATCGCCAGCGTCACCTGCTTCTCGATCGCGAAGCCCATCGCGCCGGGGTCGTCGCCGCCGTGGCCGGGGTCGATGACGATCTTGCGCAGCGGCTGCCGTGCCGCTGCCGGCCGCGCGGGCGTTGCCGGCGGGCGAGCCGCGGCGACCGCGGGCGGCGGCGATGCGCGGTGGCGGCGGTACGGCGCGCGGCATGGCCGCGGGCGCCGGCGTGCCGCGGGCGGTCCGCGTCTCCCGCGGTGCGACCACGCCCGCGGCCTTGCGCTTGCCGCTGCCGGTGACCGTCACCGCGATCACGCGACCGCCGCGCTCGCGCTGTACGCGATACGCGTCGCCGCCGTCGACGTCGACGACGACGCGCACCTGGCCGGCGTCGGTCTGCCCGATGCGGGCGCTACGCACCGGCGCCGCGGCGTGCAGCGCGCGCCGCACGCCCGGTGCGAGCCGCGCGCCCGCCGGCAGGTCGACGTACAGCCGCACGAGTCCCCGATCGGCGCCGCGCACCGGCGATACGGTGACGCTGCCCGGCTGAGAGAGCTCGAGCACCAGCGCCTGCCCGCCGGCGACCGGCTTCACGGCGAGGCCGCGGAGATCGAGCGGCGCGCCGGCAGCCGCGTGCGCCACGATCCCGAGCAGGGCGAGGAGACCCACCACCGCCCCTACCCACCGCATCCTCGAGCCCACCAGGCGCGGAAGATAGGCGACCGGCCCCCTGCGAATCAAGGCGGCTGGCGCGCCCGCTCGACGATGCGCGTGAGCGTGACGAGGGCGTCGAGGGGGCTCAGACGCTCCGGCTCGAGCGCCGCGAGCTCCTGGCGCAGCCGCGCGTCCGGGGGCGCAAACAACGATAGCTGCCCCGGCGTCGTCCCGAGCCGCCGCGCCCGCGGCTCGCGGCCGGCCTCCTGCCCCGCCTCCAGGCGGGCGAGGATCTCGCGGGCGCGCGTCACCAGGGCCGGCGGCACCCCTGCCAGGGCCGCGACCTCGACGCCGTAGCTGCGCGGCGCGGGGCCTGGGACGATCTGGCGCAGGAACACCACCTGACCGTTCCATTCGGCGACGGCCACCGACAGGTTGCGGATGCGCGGCCGCTCGGCCGCGAGCGCCGTGAGTTCGTGGTAGTGGGTGGCGAACAGCGTGCGTGGCCGCTCGGCGGCGTCGTGCAGGTGCTCGGCGACCGCCCAGGCGATCGAGATGCCGTCGAAGGTGCTCGTGCCGCGCCCGATCTCGTCGAGCACGACGAGGCTCCGCGCCGTGAGGCCGGCGAGGATCTGCGCCGTCTCGCGCATCTCGACCATGAACGTCGACTCGCCGCCGACGAGGTTGTCGCTGGCGCCGACGCGCGTGAAGATGCGGTCGGCGAGCCCGATCTCGGCCTCGGTGGCCGGCACGAAGCTGCCCATCTGGGCGAGCAGCGTCAGCAGCGCCACCTGCCGCAGGTAGGTCGACTTGCCGCCCATGTTGGGACCGGTGAGGAGGAGCAGCTGCTCGGCT
The DNA here is from genome assembly GCA_026129405.1 of bacterium. Classification (NCBI taxonomy): domain Bacteria; species bacterium. Next base: position 401,226 of record JAHCID010000003.1, on the reverse strand, counting down.
TCGGCGTCGAGCAGCACGTCGTTCGGCACGAACGGCTCCGACGCCACCGCCTCGACCACGGGATGGCGCCCGGCGCGCACGCGGATCACCGGCTCGCGCGTGATGCGGGCCCGCACCCAGCCGCGGCGGTGCGCCGTCTCCGCCAGCCCGGCCGTGACGTCGAGCGCGGCCAGCGCGTCGGCCGTGCGCACGAGCGTCGGGTGATGGTTCGCGACCGCGTCGAGCAGCTCCTGGAAGCAGTGCTGCTCCAGCGTGCGCAGCCGCTCCTCGGCGCCGAGGACGCGCGCCTCGTGCTCCTTCAGCGCCGGCGTGACGAAGCGCTCGGCCGAGACCAGCGTCTGCTTGCGCTCGTAGTCCGGCGGCACGAGCGGCAGGTTCGGCTTCGTGATCTCGACGTAGTAGCCGAACACCTTGTTGTAGCGGACCTTGAGCGACGGGATGCCGGTGCGCTCGCGCTCCGCCGTCTCGAAGCGGGCGAGCCAGCCCTTGCCGTCGCTCGACGCCTCGCGGAGCGCGTCGACCTCGGGGTGGTGGCCGGTGCGGATGTAGCCCGGCAGGCGGGTGTGCGGCGGCGGGGCGTCGACCAGCGTGGTGCGGATCAGCTGCGCCGTGTCCGGGAGCGCGTCGAGGGCGGCGGCGAGGCTCGCGAGCAGCGTTGCGCCGGCGCCACCGAGCGTCGCGCGGGCGGTGCCGACGCGGTCGAGGGCCGCGGCGAGCTGGGCGACGTCGCGCGGGCCGGCGCTGCGCGCGCCGATGCGGCCGGCGAGGCGCTCGAGATCGCCGACCCCGGCCAGCGCCTCGCGCAGCGCGGCGCGCATCTCGAGCCCCTCGACGAGGACTTCGACCGCGTCGAGCCGCTCGCCGATCGCGGCCGCGTCGAGCAGCGGGTACAGCACCCACTCGCGCAGTCGCCGCGCCCCCATCGGCGTGCGCGTGGCGTCGAGCACCCACAAGAGCGAGCCGCGGCGCTCGCCGCCGAGCGTCTGGAGCAGCTCGAGGTTGCGGCAGGTGGAGGCGTCGAGGCCGAGGAAGCCGGCCAGGGCGTAGAGCTCCGGCGGCCGCAGATGCGCCGGGCGGCGCCGGTAGACGGCATCGAGATAGGCAAGGACGCCCCCCGCCGCGCGCGTCGCGAGCGGCGGCAGCGGCGCCGCGACCGGCACCGGCTCGGGCAGCACCGCGGTGGCCCACGGCCGCGGCGGACCGCACCACGCCGCCACCGCCGCCGGCAGGTCGGGACCGAGCAGCAGCTCGCGGGGCGCCAGCCGGCCGAGCTCCTCGCGCGTCGCCGGCCACCCGGCGATCTCGGCGACGCGGAACGTGCCGGTCGCGAAGTCGACGACGGCGAGCGCGAAGCGCTCGTCGCCCTCGCCCACCAGCGCGACGAGCAGGCTCGGCGTACCGGGGTCGAGGTTCTCCTCCTCGAGGATCGTGCCCGGCGTGATGACGCGCACGACCTCGCGCTCCATGATGCCGCGCCCCTTGGTCTCGACCTGCTCGCTGATCGCGACCGCGTGTCCCGCGGCCAGCAGGCGGGCGACGTACGGCTGCGCCGCGTGCGCAGGGAAGCCGCAGAGCGGGACCTCGTCGGGCTCGCCGCGGTTCCGCGCCGTGAGCGTCAGGTCGCAGACGGCGGACGCGACCTTCGCGTCCTCGAAGAACATCTCGTAGAAGTCCCCGAGGCGGAAGAGCAGGATCGCGGCCTGGTGCTGCGCCTTGACCCGGAGGTACTGGGCGAGAAGGTTGCCTCGCACTACCGGGCGCGCCCCGCCGCCACCACGTCACTCATACCCGCTTCTTCTTTTTGGCGAGGTAGTCGACGAGCAGGTACTGCCCCAGCCGGTCCGGCCGCGTGTAGAGGGCGCGGCCCTTGTTGATGCGCGTCATGCGCTCGACGAAGGCGCGCAGGCTCGGGCTGTCGTCGAGCATGAAGGTGTTGATGGTGATGCCGCGCCGGGTGACGCGCTCGACCTCCTTCAGCGTCTCCTGCGCCGCGCGCATGCTGATGCCGCCGAACGACAGCGGCCACTCGCAGTAGAGCCGCCCCTTCAGGAAGTAGGCCGTGGGCTGCCCGTCGGTGATGACGATCACGTGCTGGTTGTTGCTCGGATGCCGCGACAGCAGCTCCGCGGCGAGGCGCAGCCCGTCCTGCAGGTTCGTGAACGGGTCGCCCATGTTCCAGCTGGCTTCGGGCAGGTCGCGCAGCTTCAGCTCGACGGCGCGCGTGAAGAACCCGACGATGGCGAAGTAGTCGCGCGGGTACTTCGAGCGGATGAGGCTCTCCAGCGCCAGCGCCACGCGCTTCGCCGCCGCGAAGCGGCCCTCCCACGACATCGACCAGCTCATGTCGAGGAGCAGCACCGTGGAGCTCGACGCCGTCTGGTCGGTGGCGTGCACCTCGAAGTCCGACGGCACCAGCTCGAGCGGCGTCCGCGGCGCGCGGCGGAGCGCGTTCTTGAGCGTGCCCATGAGGTGCAGGTCGAGCGGCTCGCCGGTGCGGTACGGGCGCGTCTCGTCGGGCCGCGGCAGGACGGCGCCGCGGTGGTCGGTCGCATGCCCGCCGGGCTTGTCGCGCAGGAGCCCCTGGTAGATGTCGCGCAGCGCGAGCTGTCCCAGCTTGCGCACGCCGCGCGGCGAGAGCTGCGCCTTGCCCTCGCGCTGCACGACGTAGCCCGACTTCGCGATCGTCTCCATGACGTCGCGCAGGAGCTGGAAGCTGCGCAACGCGTCCTGGCCGAGGAGCGCCGCGAGCGCGTCCATGTCGACGCCGCCGAGCTCGCCCGACAGCAGCTGCTCCTCGAGCGCCTTCCAGCGCTCCATCTCCTCCATCAGCTCGAGCGCCTCCTCGAAGTCGAGCGAGCGCGGGCCGTGGAAGAGGTCGCCGTAGCGGCGCTGGAAGTCCTCGAGCTTCCTGATCTGGTCCAGCTCGTCGCGCAGCTCCTCGTAGGCGGCGCGGGCGTCGGGGTCGGTGAAGTCGTAGTCGGCGAGACGCTCGAGCCCCTCGGAGAGCCGCGGCGGCAGCCGGTCGAGACGCGCCTTCTGCGCGGCGGCCCGGTCGGCGTCGCCCTGGCCGTCGAGCGCCTCGCGCTCCAGGTCGAGCAGCTCGTCGAGCTTCTCTTCGAGACCCGAGAGGGCGTCGCGGACGTTGACCTCGCGGTAGCGGCTGCGCATGGCCTCGCGCAGCCGCTCCAGGAAGTCGTCGAGGCCGAGGACGCGGACGCCCTCCCAGTCGAGGCCCTGATGCAGCAGCCAGTCGAGGGCCTGCTGCACGTCGTCGGTGAAGGAGAGGTACTCGGCGAGCTTGTCGAAGACCTGCTCGGCCGTCAGCCGGACCTGCTGCGTGCCGTCCCAGGCGGTGTAGCGAACGACGTGCATCGCTCAGGCGCGATACGACCACCGGCCGCCCTGGCGGTCCTTGTTGAGCTTCTGGTGGAGGTGCAGGCCCTCGAGCACGAACTCGATCGCCGCGGCGGTGAGCCCCGGGCTCTCGAACGGCCCGAGCCGCTCGACGGCCTCGCGCAGGCCCGGGATCTTCTGCACGCCCTCGCGGTAGTCCTCCGACGCCATGCGGTCGGACACCTCGACGCCCCACCCCGACTCGAAGTGCTCGATGACGCGCCCGCACGCCTCGGTGCCGAGGTAGCCGTCCCACACCTTGAGCACGGCGCGGTTCACGAGCCGATCGAGGAGGTCCTCCTCGCGCTTGTCCTCGCCGCCGTACTCGAGCTCGATCTTGCCCGCCGTCGACGCGACGACCGCCGGCAGGTCGGTCGGCCGCGGCACGATCTCGCGCTCGCCCGTCCGCACCGCGCGCTTCTCGGCGTTCGCGAGCAGCGTCTCGTAGTTGTTGATGCTGACGCGCACGCTGACGCCCGACGCCTGGTTGATCTCGTTCGACTGCCGCGCCTCGAAGGTGAGCTGGGCCACGATCTCGCGCATGAACGGCGGCACGCGGACCTCGCGCCCGACGCGCTCCCCGACCGCGACCTCCTGCTCCATGATCGCGATCTCGTCCTCGAGCGTGCGCGGGTAGTGCGTGCGCACCTGCACGTCGAAGCGGTCCTTCAGCGGCGTGATGATGCGCCCGCGGCTGGTGTAGTCCTCGGGGTTCGCGCTGGCGACGATGACGACGTCGAGCGGCAGGCGGATCTTGAAGCCTTTGATCTGGACGTCCTTCTCCTCCATCAGGTTGAACAGCCCGACCTGGACCTTCTCCGTCAGGTCGGGCAGCTCGTTGATGGCGAAGAGCCCGCGATTCGTGCGCGGGATGATGCCGTAGTGGATCGTCTCCTCGTCGGCGAGATAGCGCCCCTCGGCCACCTTCACCGGATCGATCTCGCCGATGAGGTCGGCCATGGAGACGTCGGGCGTTGCGAGCTTCTCGCCGTAGCGCTGGTGGCGCGGGGTCCACGCGATCGGCAGCGCGTCGCCCTCGTCGGCCGCACGCCGCTTGCACGCCGCGCAGATGGGCGCCGTCGGGTCGTCCTGGATCGCGCACCCGGCGATGGCGGGCACCGCCTCGTCGAGCAACCCGACGAGCCCGCGGATGATGCGGCTCTTCCCCTGCCCGCGCTCGCCCAGGAACACGATGTGGTGGCCGGCGAGGATGGCGTTCTCGATCTCCGGGATGACGCTGTCGTCGTAGCCGACGATCCCGGGCAGGAAGCGCTCGCCGCTCTGGAGCTTGGCGAGCAGGTTGCGCCGCATCTCCTCGCGCACCGGCCGGACGACGTAGCCGGAGGCCCTAAGCTCGCCGAGCGTGCCCGGCCGGTTGGAGTCTCGCACGATCTCTGGCCCCTCCGCGGGGGGACTCTACACATGGGCTTCCGGCCCGCACAACCGACCGCGGATCGCGGGCCCTGTCCCAGTCGAGCGGTGGGGGTCGCCGCCGCCGCGTCGGGGCTACGGCCCCCGGCGCCGCGGCGGCCGATCGTCAGCTCTCGTCCGCCGCTACGCTGCGCAGGTGGGTCGGCGACGGCGCGCTGACGTCGCGGACGACCCGGCCGTCCTCCAGCACGAGGGTCCGGTCGCCATAGCTGCCGGCGAGCACGCTGTGGGTCACCATGATGATGGTCACGCCCTCCGACCGGTTCAGCTCGCTCAGCAGATCCAGGATCCGGCGCCCCGTGACCGAGTCGAGATTGCCGGTCGGCTCGTCCGCGAGCAGGAGCGCGGGGCGGCCGATGATCGCGCGCGCGATCGCCACTCGCTGCTGCTCGCCTCCGGACAGGTCGGAGGGAAGGCGCGCGTGCGCGGGGACCGGAATTCCGACGCTTTCCAGCACGGCCGCGGCGCGCTGCCGTGCTTCCCGCCAGCGTACACCCTGGAACTCCAGCGGGACGGCGACGTTCTCGAGAGCCGTGAAGCTGGGCAACAGGTTCGAAGCCTGAAAGACGAAGCCGATCTGTCGCAGCCGAAGATCGCTCCGCGCATCGGCGCCGAGCGTGCCGAGGTCGTGGCCCGCCACCGTGACGCGCCCGGTCGTCGGCTGATCGATGCCAGCGAGGATGTGCAAGAGCGTGGTCTTGCCGCACCCGCTCGGTCCCGTAACCGACACGAACCGCCCCCGCTCGACGCTGAAGGATACGCCCCGCAGGGCCTCGATGGCGCGATGACCCTCACCGTGGCGTTTGGTGACGCCGTCGACGAGAACGATCGGGTCGGTCATCCGCACTGCGACTCCGCTACGCGCAGGGGGGAATGCCAACGGATCGCCGCCAGCTCGCAGGCCACTCCGGTGCCGAATGCCAGCATCATCCCGACGTCGCCCTCCCTCGCCGTTCCCGTGCGGTCGACCTCGGCCAGCGCTCTAAAGACGCTGGCGGATACCATGTTGCCGGAGGCCTCCCAGGCCGCCCAGGAGGCGCCCATGGCGTTTCGCTCCACATCCAGCCCGGATGCCACCGCCTGCAGCACCGCGGCCCCTCGGGGATGGGCGATGACGAATGCCGGCGCGGCTTCGTCGACGTCGCTGGCTCGAGCGCAGTCGGCGACGAGCCGCCGTACCCGGGAGCGGATGACCCGCGGGAGTCCGGCGGACGGAACCAGCCGGAGGCCGGTCGCAGAAGGAACGATGCGCCCCCCCTCCTCGTGCTCGGCGAGAAGGACGCTGCGCGTGCCGAGCACCTCGCAGCCGCCCTCGTCGCGGGAAACGACCGCCGCACCGGCTCCATCCCCGAACTGGGCGGCAGCGAGCAGCTCCGGATAGGACGGCTCCGCGAGCTGCAGCTGGAGGGACGGCACCTCCGCGCTCACCACCAGGACCCGTTCCGTCGGATCACGACGGACGATCTCTGCGGCAAGCGAGAGCGCCGCAACCCCGCCGCCGCATCCGAGCTGAGCCAGCGGGATACGCCGGCAATGGGGGGCGATGCCGAAGCGACGTACCAGGTGGGCGTCGATAGACGGCGCGCTCCAACCCGTGCTCGACACGAAGACGAGCGTCGAGACGGTCTCGGGGCGTAGCGCATCCAGGTCTACGATGCCAGCCACCGCGCGCTCGGCCAGCGCGATGGCATGTCTTCGATAGAGCTCGCTCCGCTCACCGGCGTCGCCGAGCCGGGCAAGCTCGTCCAGGGGTAGGACGCTGAAGCGCGTGGGGCTTCCGGCCGCCGCGAGGGCGCGGCGCACACGCGTACCAGTCGCCGATCCCGTCTGCGCTGCGAGGAACTCGCGCATGGCGTCGATGCGCACCTCGTGCCCGGCCACCACCGACGATACGCAGCCGATACGGACCATCCTGGCCTCCCTTCGCATCGCGAATGTCGTCACGATTCATGGCGGAGCGCCTCGGATACCCCGAGGTGCCCCACGCGCCGCGCCGGGATCACCGAGGCGACGACACACACCAGAACGCCCGCGCCCGCGACCAGAGCGAGATGCGCCGCGGGCACGCTGAGATGGAGCGTCCACCCAAGGAGGAGCTGAAAGGTGCGTCCGACCCAGAGAGCCGAGAGCGCGAGCCCGCCCACGGCGGCGAGCACGAGCCCGACGACACCGACGACGAGGCTTTCGAGGACCACCACCCGCCGGGCCAGCCGCCGCCGCAACCCGATGACCTGCACGATCGCCAGCTCGCGCTGGCGATCGAGGACGGACGTGATCAACGAGCTGGCGAGTCCGATCAGGATCACCACATAGATGGCCGCGGCGAATACGGGGATAACCGAGAACGCGCGCCGGACCTGGATCACGAAGTAGTCGAGCAGCTCGCGCGCCGACAGGATGCGGAGGCGGTACGTGGCGCCGATCTCGCTGGCGATACGGCGTCGCAGGTCGGCCGTCTCCGTGTCGGGGCGCTTCAGGGCGAAGATCCTCGTGATGGTGCGGTCCCGCCAGCGCTCGATGAACAGCTCTCGACTGAGCTCGACCGTGCCCTTCGGGGAGACGAAGTCGACCGTCACGCCGACGATCGGTACCTTGAGCGGTCCGGTCGGCGTGTCGAGCACCATTCGGGTTCCGACCCCGCGTCCGAACGACGCGACGAAGCTCGTCGAGACGACGACGCCTCGCCCGAGCGCCACCTCCTCCCACACGTTCCCCGCCGCTGCCTCTTCGAGCGGCCATTCACCGAAGCGTCGATTCCGGAAGTACTGTGGATCGTAGGCGCTCAACCCGATCGCCTCGCCGCCGTACGGCCACTCCAACGCCCGCCAGCCCGCGGCGTCCTCGATCCCCGGCATGCCGCGCACGGCGGCCACGAGCTCCCCGTCGAGCGGTGCCTCGAGGAACCCCGATCCGATGTTGGCGGACGTCACGACGACGTCCGCCCGGATGGCCCGTCCGAGCGTATCGACCACGGAGGTTTCGAAGCTGCGGGCCAGCACCCCTAGCCAGACCACGACACCCAGACCGACGGCGAGCATCGCGGTGGTGATTCCGACCCGTCGGCCGTGGTCGCGCAGCCCCATCGCCGCAAGCCGTCCGCTGCTGCCAGCTGAGGCGACCAGAGCTGGCAGCGCGACGCGTGCGGCGAATGGGATCAACGGCGGTGCGGACGCCGCGATCGCGGCCGCGATCAGGGCCGTCGCGAGCAAACCGAATCCCACCTCGCCCGCGAGCGATTGCAGGACCACGGCGGCGCCTGCGGCTGACCACAGGCCCGCGGCCATGGCCCACCCGGGGCGCAGTTCGGTGCGATCGGCCTCGCGACCCCGCCCCCGAATGGTCATGGCGACGCCCGCGCGGACCGCCCGTGCTGCAGGCAGCCACGCAGCCAGGAGCGTCACGCCGACTCCGAGCGTGGTCGCGAGGGCGAACGAGATCGGGCTCGGCACGAGGCTCGTCTGTGGCGCGACCAGATTGAAGTTCAAGGCGGTCGTCGCGGCGATGATGGGTAGGAGTATCCACGCGAGAAGCATTCCCACGCCGAGACCGAGACCCACGCTTACACCCGCCAGCAGCAGTGCTTCTTGCATCTGGGACAGCCAGATGGCGCGCGGTGGCGCGCCAATCGCTGCCAGGACTCCGAGTTGCCACCTGCGGCGCTCGAAACCCGAGGACAACGCGTTGAATGCGATCAGATACGCGATGAGCACTCCGAGGAGTCCAATGGCGCGTAGCAGTGTCCCGAACGAGCGCATCACGGCATGGAGATCGAGCTTCCGCTGCGCGGGTGTGCTGACGACGAGGCCGGGGGGAAGGGTTCGCTCGATCGCCGCCCGCACGGAGGCTACGTCGGTGGACCGATCGACGACGACGTCGATGCGGCTCACGAACTCGGGCTCGGTGAACAGCTCCTGCGCTGCGGCGACGTCCATCACGATCAGGTTGCCGCCATGGACCCGCCCGACGCCTGTCGGCTCGAGAAGCCGAAGTATCCGAAAACGCCGGCGTCCTCGGGGCGTATCGAGCTCGAGCGTGTCGTTTTCGTCGAGACCCCGGCGCGCCGCGAAGGCTCGGGTGAGAATGACCGAGCGCGGGTCCGCCATGAAGCGGACGGGATCGTCGACCGTCTGCCCCCCAGGCTCGCGTGCTTCGTATACGCGCAGCGCATCCTCGTTCAGGACGTCGACCCCATGGACGGTGAGGGCCTCGCCGCTCCCGTCCGCGAGGAACGCGGTCCCGTGCACGATGGGTACGGCGATGTCCACGCCGGGCAGCCGCTGGAGTTGCGATGCGAGTGTCTCCGGCACGACGCCCGATTCGCCGGCCGACACCTCCAGCGCCGTGCGACCGGCCAGGTTGTCGATGACCTCGTCGAACGCGCGTTGCATCGAGCGAGTCACGAGATCGAGCGCACACACCAGCCCGACGCCGAGCGCCACCGCGATCACGGTGAGCGTCGTCCGTCCGTAATGCCCACGCAGGAAGCGCAGCGGAATGTGAAGCGATGCGTGGGCCATCAGGCACCTCCGCGCGGCTGGGATGTCCGGCCACCAGCGTAGCCGTCTGGAGGGCCACTTCGACCAAAGGCGATATCTTCCTCCCGTCTGAGCTCGGCGTACACCTCTCGATCGATCTGCCGGTAGCGCTCCATCATGCCGTCCGCCCGTTCGCCGAGCGTGGCGTCGTGCGCGGTCAGCTCGGTGAGCTTCCGGCGAATCCACGCGACGTGCCACTGCTCGTCCTTCGCGACCGCCGCGAGCACCTTGCGCGTGGCGACATCCACGTCGTGGCGGGCTGCGTGCTCCTGGTAGCGGGCGAGCGCACGCTCCTCGACGACGATCGTGAGCGCCAGGAGATCGGCGAGGCTCCGCGGGATCGTTCGCAACCCGATCCGGCTCTGATAGCCAGCCGGGATCGGAGCCGGTGCGGCCCCAAGATCGACGATGCGCTTCGTCCAGAGCCAGGCATGGCGGGTTTCCTCGGCCACGTGTCGCGTCAGCTCGACCTGCGCCTCAGGGTCGTCCGGCATGAGGGCGATGAGCCGTAGCAGCAATCCCGCCCCCCGTAGCTCCGCATCCCGATAGTAGCTGAGCAGGGTCAGCAGCGGCGGATCGATCGTCACGTCCCCCTCCCGCCCGGCGACCGGAGTCTTCCGCTGAGCCGTCGCATTCCAGTCCGCCTACCGCGTTGCGCCCTTGGTGGCGCGCCCCGCGCGTTCCGATCGTGCCGCGGGGAGCGATGGCTCGGCGGTCGTACTCTCGGTGGCAAGGTCGGCCCGTAGCTCGTTCAGGAACTCGAGGTCCGCCGTCACCTGCCGGAGGCGTCGTGAGAGTAGGACCGCCAGCGGATGGTACGGTCCGCGCGTCGCGTGCTGCCTCGACAACGCGTCCTCTCGTGCGCGCTCGAGCGCCTTGGTCTGCGACCAGAGCATGTCGCGCGCCCGCTCGAGAGTACGGTCGCGAACGTCGCGCGGGACGCGGTCCATGAAGATGAGCCACGATGCGAGCTCGTCCCCGTACTTCGCCGGGGCGAGCAGCCACTGGTCGAATAGCTCCGTACCCTGCTCGGTGATCTGATAGGGAATCCGCCTCCCATCGCCACGCGAGTCGTCCGCACGCGCGCGCACCAGCTCCCTGGCCGCCAGCCGTGACAGCTCGCGGTAGACGTTCCCGGTACTGAGCGTCGCTCCGGTCAGCGCGCGATGGTGTGTGACGAGCTCGTAGCCGTGCCGCGGCTCGCCGTTCCGCAACAGCCCAAGAATCAGGTGCGCGAGCATCCGAGACCCTCCTCACGAGCGTCTGGGGACCGTGGGTCTCGCTACCGCGGCGGATCCGCAGGCGTCAAGCCCGACGGCGCACCACGGCCCTGACCATGCCGACGGACCTGCTCCGTCGGGCATCGGATGACATGTATCTCGAGCATCTAGATACACGCTCGGTGCAAGCCGTGCAGCGCGAGCCGCCATTGACCGGTGCGCCCGACCGGCGTACCCGGCGAACACGAACGCAGGACGTGAGAGGAGCGAACGCATGGCGAGGGACGCGGTGGACCATGCAGTGCTCGGACTGATCGCGGCGAACGCCGACGGCATCCATGGCTATCGGATCACGAGCGAGCTCGGTGGGTGCTACCGTGACCTTTGGGCGCTGACTCCTGGGCAGGTCTACCGCGCCCTCGAGCGCCTGAGGACGCGTCGCATGATCGAGGGCTTCGATCAGGCTCAAACCGGGCGCCCCAACCGGAGGGTCTTCAAGATCACCGCGCGCGGCGAGCGCACCCTCGTGCGTTGGATGCTGAGCCCGCCGACGGATCGGCCGCCGCCCTTGAACGACGATCTCTCGGTGAAGCTACTCCTCCTCACCGACGAACGGACGCAGGTACTCCTGGGAGTGCTCCGCGCGCAGCGCGCCCTGCATCTTCAGCGGCTCTCGCGCCTGGGCAAGCGCCGCGCGCGACTCGCGGACGCGGGATTCGTCACCCGCCTGCTGCTGGACCGCACGGAGATGCGGCTGCGCAGCGAGCTCGCGTGGCTCGACATCGCCGAGGAGGCGATCGCCGGGCGCCGCGGTGCGGAAGCCCGGGTCGTGCTCGCCTGAGGTTGCACGTGATCTCGTGTGACTGCCCAGGTCACGCCGGGCCAGGCGCATCGGCCGAGCGTCGATCCGACGCTCGACGCTTCCGACGCGGATGTCTCGAGGCCTGGACGGGGCGCTCCCCGACGGATCGGCGAACGTGACGAATCTGCCGTCCTCGGAGACGGCTCGGTGGCTTGCTCGGGTCATCTCCCGGGGGGGCCCGGGCCTCGGCTGCAGCTACCACGCAACGGTGTCGAGCGATGGGCGCCGCTTCGCGTTTGTGAGCGCTGCCGACGATCTCTTGGACGCCGGCACCAATCGCGGTAGCGACGTCTTCAGCACCACGAGGTGCGAGACCACATCGGCGACCTCGGCCGAGCGAGCGAGGGCGTTCTCGCCGACCTCGGAACGGACGTGCGACGGGGAAGCGGGCTCGCATGGCGCGAGCCCGCCGCGGCCGAGAGCGTCGCTCGCTACGGTGTGGAAGCGCGGGCGGCGGGCGGCTGAGAGCACGGCCGTGGCCGGCCGGTGGGCACCGGCCGACCGTGTTCGCCGCCACCGACCGCGACGCGGCGCCCCGATCAGGGTGCCTGACGCGCCCGCGGCTCCTCGACCGACTCCTCCTCGCGCGCCACCGGCGTCAGCGGCGTGATCTGGGTCATCGCGCGCTGCCGGCTGCGCAGCGTGAAGCGCATGCTGAAGAGGTGCCAGAGGTTGCCGAAGCCGTCGCGCCAGAGGTTCAGCTTCGACTCGCCGACGCGCTCGCCGTAGTAGATCGGCATCTCGAGGCAGACGATGTCCGGGTGGGTGAAGGCGAGGATCTTGAGCTCCTGCGAGAGCGCCATGCCGTCCGACTGCGGGTCGATCTTCTGCAGGATGTCGCGGCGGAAGACCCACATCCCCGACTGCGAGTCGATGAGGAAGCGGCGGTAGAGGACCATGGTGACGCTGGAGAGGATCGCGTTGCCGAGGAGACGCAGCGGGCTCTTCGAGTTGTCGTTCTTCGACCGCCAGCGGCGCGCGGTCATGAAGTCGACCTTCTCCTCGAGCAGCACGGTGAGGAGCAGCGGGATCGAGTTCGGCGGGTAGGTGCCGTCGCCGTCCATGGTGACGATGATGTCGCCGCGCGCCTTCTCGAAGCCGGTGCGGTAGGCGCGGCCGTAGCCCTTGCGGCTCTCGTGGACGACGCGGGCGCCGAGCTCGCGGGCGACCTCGGCGGTGCGGTCGGTCGAGGCGTTGTCGACGACGAGGATCTCGTCGACGATCGGGGGCATCTGCTCGATGACGGTGCGGACGCCCTCTTCTTCGTTGTAGCAGGGGATGACGACGGTGATGCGCTTGCCGCGGAACATGGGGAGCCTCCTGGTGGGTGGTGCGAAACGTCAGGCGTTGGCGCGAGCCGGTGCCGGCGCCGGGTTGGTGGAAGCGGCGTCCGGTGCTCCGGTTCCGCAGGTGCCGAGCTGCGCCCGGGGCACGGGCTGGTGGCCGGTGAGCTTGCGCCACATCTTGCGCATCTTGAGGCTCGACCACTCCTTCAGCACCGCCGGCATCATCAGCGGGTTGAACAGGATGTTCACCGTGAGGAAGCACTCGTACGTGCAGAAGCACTTCGACTCGCGGATGAACTTCCGCGTCGCGTCCGCCGCGGGGCTGAACCAGATCCGCTTGAAGTCGTAGTCCGCCTCGCGCACGTTCCCGAGCTTGCGGTCGATCAGCAGCTCGCACGGATACACGTCGCCGTTCGCGAACAGCGCCCCGCCGAGGTTCCCGGCGTAGCACGGAATCTGGTACGTGTTCTCGCGCGCGATCTTCGCAATCAGATTGTGCCGCACGATCCGCTTCGCGTTGATGAAGTCCGCGAACGGGAAGTGGTCGTAGCCGCTCAGTGACCCCGACTTGTACTCCCGCTCCATGTGGTCCGCGTACGCCTGGTACTTCTCGACGTCGAAGAACTTCGCCAGCGGCTCCTTCGGCGACCCGCGCGTGAGCAGCGTGAAGACCGTGTCGACGTCGAGGTGCGTGCGGAACCACTCGTAGTTCTCGATCAGCACGTCCTCGTTGTGCTTGGAGACCGTCGTCTCCACCTGCACCGAGAAGTTCTTGTAGTGCTTCTCGAGCTCGCGCAGCGCCTTGTAGGTCTCGATCGAGCGCTTGAAGAGGCCCGGGAAGACGCGGATCTCGTCGTGCAGCTCGCCCACCCCGTCGAGCGAGATGTCGATGTGCAGGTCGAGGTCCGGGCAGCTCTCCACCAGGTCCTTCACGATCGCCACCGTGCGCGCCGTGGTCGAGCCGTTCGACGGGATGCCGACGTTCCGCACCCCGGTGTTCTTGTGCCAAATCTTGACGATCTCGCCGATGTCCTTGCGCAGGAACGGCTCGCCCCCCGTCGGCAAGAGGAACATCAGGCTGCCCTTGCCGTAGCTGGCGGTGATCTTCTCGAGCTCCTCGAGCGACAGCTCCTGCTTGCGGTACGTCATCGACGGCTCTTCCCACCCCGGGTGGGCGCCGTCCGCCAGCAGGCAGTGCTTGCACTTCGCGTTGCAGGCGTCGGTGATGAACTGCACCAGGTACACGGGAAGCTCGCCCTTCTTGCGGAACATCTTCTTCCCGTGCTGCAGGTAGTCGAGGTAACCCATCGCGATCTCCTTGAAGCGATTCGTCTCAGTAGCGGCGGCCGAAGGGATAGGTGGCGAAGCCCACGGCCGCGCCGAGGCCCGAGACCAGCAGCTCGAGCCAGAGCAGCGGGATCGAGGCGATGGCGCGCACGAGGCCGTCCGACTCGCGGATCGCCCCGAGGAAGCCGGTGTTGAGGGCCACGACGCCGAGCGCCGCGAGCGCGCCGAGGCCGGCGACGATCCACGAGCCGAAGATCGCCCCGGCGACGAGCAGCAGCGCCGCGATCCCGGTGAGCGGGATGCTGGCGATGAAGCCGCCCGGGACCGAGCTGTTGTTCTGCCCGAGGTCGTTCGGATGGCGCAGCTTCAGGCGCACCATCGACGCCGCGCGCATGAAGTCGACCTTCAGCAGGCCCCAGAGCGAGTACCGCTTCACGTGCTCGACCTCGAGCTCGGGATGCACGCGCACCCGGACGCCGAGCCGGGCGAGCTTCTGGCCGAAGGCGGTGTCCTCGACGCTCGGCGTACCGTAGGCGGCGTCGAATCCGCCGACGCGCAGGAAGGTCTCGCGGCGGATCGCAGCGGCGGTGGTGTAGAACAGCGGCACGTCGCCGGTCTTGCGCAGGTACGTCCAGCGCATCCAGATGTTCTTGTACTGGCTCGGGAGGTTGCGGTGGCGCATCTCCGCCGCCTGCACGCCGCAGAAGCCGTCGATCTCGCCGCCCTCGAAGCCGCGGGCGAGGAGATCGAGCGTGTCGGGACGGACCATGACGTCGGAGTCGATGAAGAAGAGGATGTCGCCGGTGGCCACGCGCGCGCCGAGGTTGCGCGCCGCGGCCGGGCCGACGCGTCCCGACGAGGGGACGATCTTCACCGGGAAGCCCGCGGCGATGGCGCGCGAGCCGTCGGTGGAGCCGTCGTCGACCATGATGGTCTCGAAGTCGCCGAAGCTCGACTGGTGCAGCCGCGTGAGGCACTCCGCCAGCGTCGACTCGGCGTTGTAGACCGGCATCACGACCGACACCTTCGGGGCCGGCTGCGCCTGCGGCTGCTTCTTGCGCGACAGCCAGCGGGCGATGCTGGTGACGCGGCCGCCGCCGTTGGCGGGCTGGGATGCGTTGGCGTGTCCGTTGGAAGCCATGGATCAGTTCACCTGCTGGTCGGGGTTGGCGGCCGCCACGCGCGTCGGCATGGCCGCCTCGAGGCGACGGGACATCGCGGCCAGGCGGTCCGGCTCCTCGGCGCCGAGATCGCGCGTCTCGCCCGGATCGCGGGCGAGGTCGAAGAGCTTCTTCTCGCCGCGCGACGTCGTGATGAGCTTCCAGCTGCCCTCGAACAGGACGCGGGTGGCGCGGTCGTAGAACTCGCCGTACTCGGCGACGAGGAACGGGTTGATGTCCTCTTCCGCGAAGCTGGGACGCTCGACGGTGCGGACGTCGCGGCCCTGCACGTCCTCGGGCACCGGCACGCCGGCGATCTCGAGGACGGTGGGAGTCACGTCGAGGTTCTGGACGTGGCGATCGGTGGTGCCCATCGGGCGATCGGCGCCGGGGAAGCGGACGATCATCGGGATGTGCAGCAGGCCCTCGTAGAGCATGCGTCCCATGTGGCCGACCTGGCCGTGGTCGCCGAGCAGCTCGCCGTGATCGGAGGTGACGATGATGAGGGCGTTGTCGAGGCGGCCGCGGGCGCGCAGGGCCTCGATGAGCTCGGCGAAGGCCTCGTCCATGGCCGCGACCTGGCCGTCGTAGTTGGCGGTGATGAAGCCGATCTCGTCCGCCGTGAAGTCCTTCACCTCGTGCGTATAGAGGTTGCGCTGCGCCAGCTCGTGGGCCTCGGGCAGCCCCCACACCCACTTGTCGTGCGGCGCCGGCGCGAGCCAGGGCTGATGCGGCTCCATGTAGTTGAGGAACATGAAGGCCGGGCGGCCCTTCGGGGCGACGTCGAGCCACTCGAGCGCGGCGGCGTTGATCTGGCGCGCCGAGCGGAAGGGCTTCAGGCAGAAGCCCGGGGCGAAGCGGCGGGCGAAGCGGATCGCGGCGGGCTCGAAGCGCAGCAGCAGCCCGGGGGCGTCGTCGTAGTGCTGGAAGCCCTGCGAGAGGCCGAAATCGCGGTAGAGGTAGGAGAAGTTGGCGATGAACGCCCCGGTGCTGTAGCCGCGGTCGCGCAGCAGCTCGGTGACGGTGGTCTTGTCGGGCTTCAGCGGGTAGGCGACGTTGCGGCGCCCGTCGATCGACTGCCCGCCGAGCCAGCCGCCGGCGAGGTGCGCGCCGTGCTTGTTCGGGTAGAGGCCCGTCAGCATCGAGGCGTGGCCGGGCAGCGTCCAGCCGGCGGTGGAGCGCGCCTGCGTGAAGACGAGGGCGTCCTTGGCGAACTCGGTGAGCCGCGGCGAGGTCTCGCGCTCGTAGCCGTAGAGCGAGAGGTGATCGGCGCGGGTGGTGTCGAACGAGACGAGGAAGACGTCGGGCGTCCCGGCCGGGGGCGGCACCGCCGTCACGAGCGTCTGCTCGAGCGGCGTCGTCGTGAGCGGACGGCCGAGCACGAAGGCCGCAACCAGTCCCGCGGTGAGCTCGACGCCGAGCCGCGCCGCGCGCGAGCGCAGGCCGAACGCGAGCAGCCGATCGACGAGCACGGCGAGCACCGGGACCGCCGCGACCACCAGCGGCAGCCGCATCCCGCGCAGCGCGGCGCGGACCTCCTGGCTGCCGATCTCGAGGATGACGAGCGCGGCGGTGGCGAGGAGACTCACGTGGACGAAGCCGAGGAGCCCGCCTGCGCCGCTGCCGAGGAGACGGATGCCGGCCGCGCAGGCGGCGACGGCGGCGACCACGTACACCGCTTCGGCGCCGTAGCCCGGCGGCGCGTACACGCGCAGCAGGCCGTAGAACGCGGCGATGCCGAGCGCGAGCGCCCCGCCCCGCAGCCCCGGCAGCGCGAGCCCGACGAGGAGCCCGGCCGCGGCCCCGAGGCCGAGGTCGAGCAGCGCGAGCTTCTGGATCACGCCGGCGGGCAGGAAGCTGCCCGCCGCCCAGCCCGCGACCGCTTCGATGGTGAACCAGAGCGCGCCGGCTACGAGGCCGAGCGCCGCGCCCCGCAGGGCGCCGCCGAGATGGCGTCGCACGTCCATCTCAGTCCCCCTGCCCGAAGCGGTAGATGACGTTGAAGGTCGGGCGGCGTCCCGCGAAGTGGGTGACGATGGCGAGCCCGATGCCGAGGAGGCCCCAGAAGAGGATCTGGATCGTGGGGTTGTAGAAGGCGTTGAAGTTGCTCATCGACAGCAGGAAGCCCACGCCGGACGAGAAGATCGCCCAGAGGACCAGCGAGAGACGGTCGTCGCGCACGATGCGGCTGCCGCGGTAGATGCCCGCGAGCGCCGCGCCGATGACCCACATCATGAGCGCCCAGCCGATGAAGCCGGTGCGCAGCACGAGCGTCAGGTGCATGTTCTCGTTGCGCATCGCCTCGGGCTCCTCGTCGGGGCCGCGGTTCACGTTGACCATGGCGACGGCGCCCTTGCCCGGGTCGGTGCCGATGAAGCCGCGCAGCGAGCGCGCCTCCTCCGAGACGGTGGCCGCGGTGACGGTCACCCGGCGCTGGAGCTCGGCGCCGACGTCGGTCGGCGAGAGGCGGAACGCGCCCGTCACCACGAGGACGGCGAGAAAGCCGATCGCCGCACCGAGGACGAGGCGGAACGAGCGCCGCGAGACGCGCCAGGTGAACAGCGCCGCCGTGACCCACAGCGCCAGGAGCGAGGTGCGGGTCTGGGTGAGGATCACCGCGACCAGCACGAGGGTGCTGCAGATGAGCCAGAAGTCGCGCTCCTCCCGCCGCTCGGCCGAGACCAGCTCGACGAGCACCAGCGGCAGGCCCAGCACCAGGTATGCGGCGAGCACGACCGGGCTCCCCAGCGTCGACACGACGCGCGGGATGCCGCCCGTGCCGTCCTCACTGCCGTGCGTCTGCAGGACGAGCTGCAGGATGCCGACGAGGGCGACCGAGACCGCGGCCAGCGCCACGAGGCGCGTGGCCCGGCGGGCGAACGACGCGTTCATGTCGCCGCTGACCACGAGCAGGAGCAGGAGGAAGCCCGAGGCACTGAAGTAGGCGACGTCGCGCAGGCGCGGGACGAGGTCGCCGCCGACCAGGCCGGCGAGGATCGAGAAGAGCAGGAAGCAGGCGATCGGCCGGTTGGTCGGGGTCTGGTAGAGATAGAGGCGGTGCGCCGGGATCTGCTGCACCAGCGCTGCCGCGGCGACCAGCAGGCCGAGGGCCTCGAAGGGCGAGAGGTGGAAGCCGCCGATCTCGAGCTCGAACGGCGAGCGGAAGATCGCCGGCACGAAGGACGCGCAGAGGAACACCAGCGCGAGCAGGAGGCCGAGCGTCAGCCAGCGGTTCGCGAGCTTCACGAACGTGCCGACGATGAGCTTCAGGTCGAGCCACAGATTGCGGTTGCGGATGTAGAGGATGTCGTAGCGCAGCTTGTCGCGCGGGTGCGTGAAGTAGCCGCCGCGCAGCTGCGCCAGGCCGGTCATGCCGGGGCGCACGGTGAAGCGCGCCGAGTAGCTCGGGATCTCGCGCAACGAGGTGGCGAGGAACACGGGACGGATCGGACGCGGACCGACCATGTTCATGTCGCCGCGGATCACGTTCCAGAGCTGCGGGATCTCGTCGAGCTTGGTCTTCTTGAGGAAGCGGCCGACCGGCGTGTAGAGCGGGTCGCCCGGGGTCAGCAGGCGCGCGCCGATGCGCTGCTCGGCGTCGACCAGGAGCGTGCGGAACTTGTAGATCGAGAACGGCGTCATGCCGCGCCCGATGCGGGTTCCCTTGTAGAGGACCGGCCCGCGGCTCGTGAGCTTGGTCGCAGCCGCGATGGCGAGCGCGACCGGAAGCGTCAGCAGCAGCCCGAACGCCGCCAGGGCGATCTGCCACCAGCGGCTCAGGCTCGAATCGGGCTTGAGCCCGAGATCGCGGGGAGCCCCGGCGGGCTCCGCGACCTTGATCTCCGTGGCTTCGAGGGCGATCACGTGCTGGTTCTCCGTTCCCTTGATCTGACGTCCGTTCACGCGGATGCCGCGGCGGCGCGGCGGGCGGCTGCCGTCCCGGTGCCGAGCACTTCGTCCTGCCACACCGAGAGCACGAGAAGCGTCCAGATGGCGCGGCTGTGGTCGCGCACGCGGCCGGTGTGCTCGTCGATCAGCCGCTGCACCGCGGCCGGTTGGAAGAGGCCCTGACGGCGCACGCGGTCCTCGCCGAGGACGTCGCGCGTGAACTCCCGCAGGTTGCCCGCGAGCCAGGCCGGCATCGGCACGTTGAAGCCGCGCTTCTTGCCCTGGAGCACCGACGCCGGCAGGCGGTCCTTCATGATGCGGCGCAGGAGCCACTTCGTGTTGAGCCCCTTCATGCGCAGCCGCGACGGCAGACGGCGCGAGAGCTCCATCATGCTGCGGTCGAGGAACGGCACGCGCGCCTCGAGCGAGTGCGCCATGCTCATGCGATCGACCTTCACGAGGATGTCCGCGGGGAGATAGAGCGCGGTGTCGACGTACTGGAGACGATCGAGGCCGTCGCCGGCGTCCTCGCGCCACAGCGACTCGAACAGGCGCGCGGTGGGCGTGATCCCGGGCTTGGGCGAGCCGTAGAGAGCGGCCTTCATGTCTTCGTCGAGGATCGTCTTCCACCACAGGTGCGCGCTCGCCGGCGGCAGGTACGCGCCCGTGGTGAAGCGCTTGGCCTTGTAGTCGAAGCTGACCTTTGCGTGCGAGACCGGCAGCAGGCGCGCCGCGGCGGGGATCAGCCCCGCACCGATCCAGCGCGGCAGGCGCGCGTAGGCCGAGGCGATCTTCCAGGCGCGATAGGTTTCGTAGCCGGCGAGCATCTCGTCCCCCCCCTCGCCGGAGAGGACGACGGTGACGTGACGGCGGGCGAGCTCGGAGACGTGGTAGACCGGGATCGCCGACGAATCGGCGAAGGGCTCGTCGAAGTGCTGCACGAGCTTCGGCAGCAGGCTGACGGCGTCGGGGCGGACGATCAGCTCGTGGTGCTGCGTGCCGTAGCGCGTGGCGACCTCGCGCGCCGTGTCGGCCTCGCTGAAGCTCTTCTCCTCGAAGCCGATCGTGAAGGTGCGGATCGGGCTGACGCCGAGCTCGGACATGAGCGCGACGATCGAGCCGGAATCGAGCCCGCCGGAGAGGAACACGCCGAGCGGCACGTCGCTCATGAGGTGGCTCCGGACCGCGCCCTCGAGCGTCGCCTCGAGCTCGGTCTCCCAGTCGGCGTCGCTGCGCTGCGCGTCGGCGGCGTGGCCGGCCAGCGTCCAGTACGGGACGGTGCGCACGGCGTCGGTCTTGCCGGGCTCGGCGATCAGGATGCAGCCGGCGGGGAGCTGCCAGACGCCGTCGAGGATGCTCGTCGGCCCGGCGACGTAGCCGAGGGTGAGGTAGTCGTGCAGCGCCTGGTGGTCGAGGCGCGGATCGAGCCCGCCGGCGAGGAGGCACTTCAGCTCCGAGCCCCAGGCGAGACGGTCGCCGATGCGGGTCAGGTACAGCGGCTTGATGCCCGTGCGGTCGCGTCCGAGGATCAGCCGATGCGCCTTCGCGTCCCAGATCGCGAACGCGAACATGCCGTCGAGGTGCTGCGCGACGTCGAGCCCCTTCTCCTCGTAGAGGTGGGCGATGACCTCGACGTCCGAGCGCGTCTTCAGGTGGTGTCCGCGCGCGAGCAGCTCCGCGGTGAGCGCCGGGGCGTTGTAGATCTCCCCGTTGCAGACGACCTGCACGCTGCCGTCCTCGTTGCCGAGCGGCTGCTGCCCGCCGGCGACGTCCATGATGGCGAGGCGTCGCATGCCGAGCGCGACCTCGGCGTTCGTGTACTCGCCGAACGAGTCCGGCCCGCGGTGCACCATGACGTCGTTCATGGCGCGGACCCGCTCGCGGCTGGGCCGCTCGCCGAGGGTCAGTCTGAGCTCACCTGCGATGCCACACATGATCTGCGGTCCTAGGCTGCGAGTCGCTGTCGCTCGAGGGCTGCGGCCAGCTCGACCACCGGGCCGAGCCGCGGAGAGACGCCGAGTCGCGGGAGCAAGAACGGATCCGCGCCGGGGCGGAGCGCGCCGGGGCGCGACGTCGTGGCGGATTTGAACCCGCCCCGCTTGAGGATCGCCGCGACCTCGGGGCCGAAGTAGCGGTGCGCGCCGCCGGTGTTCGGGTAGCAGAAGTGGCACACCTGTGCGCCCGTGATGGCTGCGAGCGTGTCGCGCGACGTCATGATGTCCGCTTCGGCGTCGGCGGGATCGGCGAGCGCGACGTTCGAGTGCGTCACGGTGTGCGCGCCGATCGTCCAGCCGGCGGCCGCCAGCTCACGAATCTGCGTGCGCGTCAGCATGGTGCCTGCGAGGAGCCGGCGGAGGTCGACGCCGGCACCTGCCGCGGTCGCCGCGAGCAACGCCTCGCGCTCCGGCGCCGTGAGCGGCACCAGCGCGCGCGTGAGCGCCTTGATGGCCGGTCCCCGCTCCGACGGCGCACCCAACGGGATCGGCTCGCGTCCCGGCATCTCGAGGGCCGGACCTTCGGCCCGGATCGCGAGGGCGCGTACCGCGCCTACCCAGAACGGCACGCCGTCGTCGATGCCGCCGGTCGCGACGTACACGGCGGCGGGCAGCCGGAGCTCGCGCAGGATCGGCAGCCCGAGGTGGTAGTTGTCGGCGTAGCCGTCGTCGAAGGTGATGGCGAGGGCTCGGGGCGGCAGCTTGCCGCCGGCGGCGAGGGCGGCGACGATCTCGTCGAGGGTGACGACACGGTACGCGCGCTTCACGAAGCCCATCTGCAGGCGGAACAGCGGCGCCGGGAGGCAGATGTCGGGGGCCGCGTAGGGCACGTCGCGCCCGTCGGGCGTCAGCGCGTGGTAGCGCAGGATGACGCCGCGCACCCGCTGCCGCGCCAGGCGGGCCAGCGACAGCAGGCCCGAGTGCCACAGCAGGCGCTTCACCAGGGGGCCGCTCATCGGCCCGTTTCCCAGACCACGTTGCGCTCGCCGCGCGCGAGGCGCGTGAGCGCGATCAGCGGCGCAAGGTTCACGACGCAGAAGTAGAGCGGGACGAAGAGCCCGGGGACGCGGATGCGCAGGCGCTCGAGCGCGAAGCCGAGGAGCCCCGAGCCGTAGACGGCGAGCTGCCCGAGGAACGCCAGCCGATAGGACGCGCCCTCGCCCGCCAGCGCCGCGCTCGCGAGGAAGAGGACGATCAGGAACACCGGGATCAGCCAGCGCAGCACGCGGTGGGACCACAGCTCGATCGCGAACCAGGGATGCCGGAGCGGGTTCAGCAGCGCCGGCATGTGGAAGGCGCCGCGCAGGCCGCGGGTGATGATGCGCGCCCGGCGGTTGAGCTCCTCGCCGAGGCTGACCGACTCTACGGGCTCGAAGGCCAGCGCCTCGGGCTCGAGCACGGTCCGCCAGCCGCGCTCCGTCACCTTGCCGGGTTGGATGAAGTCGCTGATGGCGGCGCGGTCGAGCGGGACGTAGAGCGACTTCCGCATCGCGTAGACGCACCCGGCGACGCCGATGATCGAGTGCACCTGGCTCTCCCAGATGCGCAGCTGCCGCTCGTAGGACCAGAAGAGCGCGCGCCCCTCGGCCGACGTGTTGCGCGGCTCCTTCTCGTAGTGCAGGTCGCCGCCCACGCAGCCGACGCACGGGTCGGCGAAGTTCTCGACCATCGCCCGGATGGTCGTCGGCGTGTAGACGGTGGTGACGTCGGAGAAGACGAGGATCTCGCCGACCGCCTGCGTGACCGCGAAGTTCTGCGCCACGGTTTTGCCGCCACGCCCCTCGACCCGCAGCAGGCGCACGCGCGGCGCGAACTCGCGCACGATGTCGTCGGTGGCGTCGGTCGAGCCGTCGGAGGCGACGATGATCTCGAGGCGGTCGGCCGGGTAGTCGGCGGCGGTGACCTCCTCCAGCTTGCGGCGGATGTCGCGCTCCTCGTTGTAGGCGCAGATGACGAGCGAGACCATCGGCTCGATCGGCGCCTTCGCCACGGGCTTGCGGCGCAAGCGGGCGACGAGGCCGAGGAACACGGGATAGCCGGCGTAGACCCACACGATGGTGAGCAGCGCCGCGACGAAGAGGACCGTCGCCATCAGACCCGCTCCCGCAGGGCCAGGAGCGGTGCGCGCAGCCGCTGCCAGCCGCCGTTGCCGAGGCAGGCCTTGGCGGCGTTCTTCGCCGCCTCGATGGCCTGCATCCGCCAGAGCGACCGCGGCTCGGCGTTGACGATGGCGGTGAACTCGTCGGGCTCCATGCCGCGGCGGACTGCGACCCGCGGCATGCGCAGCGGCCGGGCGCCCGGATACCACCATCCCACCCGGCTGGTGCAGAACACGCGGTAGCCGAGCTCGCCGAGCACGTCCTCGAACTGCGGCGGCTCCCAGCCGCGCGGCAGCGACGCGGAGCGCACGGCCTGCCCGAGACGATCCTCGATGGCCCGTTTCGAGTCGCCGAACTCACGCCGCACGCCGGCGGCGTCGAGGTCGTGCAGGAACGGATGGGTCATCGAATGGCTGCCGATCTCCATGCCGCCCGCGACCATCTCGCGCAGCTCGCGCCAGGTGACGTAGCCCGCGGTCTCGACCAGCGTCGGCACGACGAAGAACGTGGCTCGCATGCCGAGCTCGGACAGCACCGGGAAGGCCTCGCGGTAGTCGCTCGCGCAGCCGTCGTCGAAGGTGAGCGCGAAGAAGCCGCCGCCGAGCTCGGCCGGCACCTGCGACACCGGCACCGCACGCCGGCCGCCGTCGATGGTCGCCATGAGGAGGGCGCGGAACTCGGCGGGCGTCAGCGCGTACGGCCGGTGTGTGACCGGGACCTCGGGGATGCGCTCGGCCGGCACGATGTCGTGCAGGCAGAACACCGCGGCGCGCGGCCTCATGCGGCCCTCCGGCGTCCGCCCCGTGCTGCGAGCCGCTCCGCGTAGAGCGCTTCGAGCCGCGACACCTGGGCGGCGGCGCTCCAGTGGGCGGTGGCGTGGGCGCGCGCCGCCGCGCCGAGCCCCCCGGCGGCGGCAGGATCGGCCAGCAGATCGCGGATCGCGTCGGCCAGCGCCGGAGCGTCGTCGGGCGGCACCAACCGGCCCAACCGTCCGCCCGCGAGCACCTCGGGATTGCCGCCGACGGCGGTGGCGACGACGGGGCGTGCCGCCGCCATCGCCTCCATGAGCGCGTTCGACATCCCCTCCTCGCGCGACGGGAGGACGAAGACGTCGGTCGCCGCCAGCGCGGGGCGCACGTCGGCGAGCGTGCCGGCGAAGTGGACGCTCGCGGCGACGCCGAGCTCGCGTGCCTGTGCCGCGAGGGCGTTGCGCAGCGGGCCGTCGCCCACGATGAGGATCTGCGGCGGCCGCTCCCCCGCCGTCGCGAGCAGTGGGCGCGTGGCGGCGACGAGGACGTCCTGCCCCTTGCGCCCTTCGAGCCGCCCGACGGTCGCCACCACCGGTCGCTCGCGATCGAGGCCGAGCGCGGCGCGCGCGGCCGGGTCCGGGGGGCCGACGTCGAAGTGGTCCACCTCGACGCCGTTCTGGAGCAGCATCCAGCGCGCCCGCATGCCCTGCGCTTCGCCCTCGTTGCGGAGCACATCGGCGTTCACGATCACGGTGTCGACGCGCCGGGCGATGCGGCGCCAGGCGTGGCGCGCGCGCGAGTCGTCGCCGGTGAGGCTGCGCTTGCTCGCCAGCATGAGCCGCGCGCCCGCGAGCCGTCCGACGACGGTCCCGATCAGCGCCGGCCGCCACTGGTAGCCGTGCACCACGTCGACGCGTGCGCGGCGCAGCGCCCGGGCGCCGCGCAGCACGCCGCGCACGGAGCTCGGCGCCCCGAGCCGGGTGCCCATGCCGAGGCACATCACCGGTACGCCCGCGGCGCGCAGCTCGCCCTCGATCTCGCCGCCGGGTTTCAGGGTGACCACCACGGGCTCGAAACGCCGGCGGTCGAGCAGCGCCAGGATCTGCTGGAGGTGGCGCTGGGTACCGCCGGTGGCGAGCAGCGGCGCGAAGAAGGCGATGCGGATGGTCACGCCACGGCCCTCGTGCCGATGCGTCGCTGGCCGGGGCGCTGCACGATGGTCGTCTCATGCACCGCCGGCAGGCTCTCGACGTACTGGCGCATCGTGATCACGAGGCCGAGCAGCACGTAGGTGATCGGGTTCAGCCACAAGTCGGCGAACCCCGAGAAGAAGAAGTACAAGATGAAGAGCACCCGCACCGCTTGCGCCCACGCCGCGATCTCCTGATCGCGGTGGGCGAGGCGTTTGATGGTGCGCAGGTCTTTCCAGGTCACCCAGAACAGCCAGAGGTAGGCTGCCAGTACGAAGATGCCGCCCTCCGACATGGCCCAGAGATACGAGTTGTGCGGGGGGCGAAAATAGCTGTCGAGGTACACCTGGCGTGACACCTCGCGGAAGTTTCCGAGGCCGATCCCGAAGAGCGGATAGTCCATCGAGATCTGCCACGCGCGCTCGAGGGTCTCCTCGCGCATCTTGTTCGACGAGGCGCCGATCTCGCCCTTCTCGGGATTGAACGTCGTCATGCGCGTCCAGCTCTCGGCGGGCACCATCGTGGCGACGGCGAAGGCGCCCGCCGCAATGAGGAGGCCGATGTGGAACGTCGGCACGCGATAGCTGCGCGGCCCGGTCTGCAGAAGCACGCCGAGCAGGCCCAGCCCGAGCAGCCCGCTGCGGGACCCGGTCGCGAGGAGCACCATGACGGAGGCGCCCATGGCCGCCGCGGCAAGCATGCGGCGGAACGAGCCGGGCCGGGAGTGCGCCCAGAACCACCAGCAGGCGACCTCCATGAGGCAGATCATGGCGAGGCGGTTCGGATTGGCGCCCGCGGTCACGCTGGCCGCGGCGCGAAAGCCGCGGTTCAGGTTGCCGCTGGCCCAGTTCAAGAGCGCCGACGGCACCGCCGCGAAGAGCGCGAGCATGAAGACGACGAAGACGACCTTGATGTCGGAGCGGCTGCGCACGAACACGCAGAAGAAGATCAGGAAGACCAGGCGGGCGACGAAGTTGTGGCCCATGTCGCTGGTCTTATCGATGATCTTCCCGCGCCCGCGCGTCTGCGTCAGCAGCGGGAAGTTCCAGTCGGCGACGAAGTAGCCGATGATGAGCAGCGCCCCGATCAGCAGCAGGATGCGGACCTGCTTGACCTTGAGGAACGACAGATCGCGGGTCTCGAGGATGCGCAGCCCGAGCAAGGCCACGAAGCACAGCCCGAGCAGGTTGTTGATCGTGAGGAAGCCGAGGGTCTGCAGCAGCGTCGGATAGGCGGCGAGCAGGAAGGCCGCGGTCATGACCGCGATACCCACGACCGGGCGGACGAAGAGGAAGCCGGCGAGGCTCAGCGCGAGCCAGCCCGCCGTGATGATGACCTCTTTGTTGAGATAAGTGCCCGCCACCGTCATGGCGGCGATCAACGGGAACGCCAGCGCAGCGATCAGACGAAGGATCGCCGGCGTGCCGGCGGGCGAGCGGCCAGCGGCGGCGGACACGGGCATGCTATGGGCGGGCACCGGCAGAGGTGCCGGCGCGCCTCAGAGCATCTCCTCGAGGAAGGCGGGGATGTAGTTGCGACGCCGGTTCAACACCGAGCCCACGAAGCGCACGCCGGAGCGCTCGAGCGTGCGTCGCGCGCGCTCCACCTCGGGGATGCGCGTGGCGTCGGCCTCGATCACGATGATGGCGGCGTCGAGGCGCGGCCCGATGATGAGCGAGTCGCCGTAGACGTTCACCGGCGGCAGATCGAAGATCACGAAGTCGAAGTGCTCGCGCAGCTGCGTGAGCGCGGTCGCGAAGCCGGGGGCGTCGAAGATCGCCGACGGCGACTGGTCACTGTGTCCGCACCCGATGGCGAACAGCTGCGGGATCGGCGTGGCCTGGGCGACCTCGGCGAGCGTGTGCTCGCCGCGCACGAGCTCGGCGAGCCCGCCGTTGCGCTTGATGCCGAACGCGGTCTCGAAGCCCGGCGAACGGAAGTTCGCCTCGACCACCGCGACGCGGCCGCCGCGACGTCGCACGAGGATGGACGACAGCACCGCGGCCGTCGTCGTGGTGCCCTCGCCGTGGCGCGACGCGACCATGCCCAGCAGCTTCGGCGGCGCCTCCACCTCGATGCCGGGGCCGACGAGGAGGTTGGTGCCGAGGCGCTGGTAGGCCTCCTCGGCATCGGGGGCGAGCTCGAAGTTCACCACCGGCCCGCCGTTGCGCCCGCGCCGAGGTCCGTTGCCCTGGAACAGCCACTGGATCGCATCCTGCCAGCCGCGGCGCTTGCCGTTGCCGTGGCCGTTGGCGTGATGGCCGTTGCCATTCCCGTTGCCGTTACCGTTGCCATGACCGTTCCCGTGACCGTTGGTCTCGGTGGCGCCGTGGCGTTCGGCTTCGAGCTTCTTCAGGGCTTCGTAGATCTTGCTCATCTGTGGGGCCTCCGGTGTCAGGCGCTCGCGAGATCGGGGGCGGTCTCGAGATCGGGGATCACGGCGAGCACCGGGAGCTCGAGGTAGCGCTCGACCTCTTCCTCGAAGCGCAGGCGCCGGTTCATGTACTCGACGGCGACCGCCATCGCGGTGGCGAGACCGAGACCGCCCACGAGACCGAGGAGGAGCGGCAGCAGCAGGCCGTTCTCCGGTTCGAGGGGCGGATTGGCGTGCTCGACCACGCTCACGTTGACCATGCTCTGGTCGGTCATGGCCTCGGTGATGCGGGCCTCCTCGTGCTTCTTCCAATAGAGGTCGTAGGCGTACTTCTTCTGCTCGGCCTGCTGCTGGAGGTTCGCGATCACGAAGCGACGATCCCGCAGCTTGTGGAGCCGCTTCTGCGTCGCCGCGAGGCGGCGGCGCATGGCGGGCTCGCGTGCCCTCGCGTCGGCGTAGAGGGTCTCGAGCGACATGAGGTTGCGCTGGAGCTCGGTGTGCAGGTCGTTGCTGCGCACCGTCTCCTTGCCGAGGATGCTGCTCTGCTCGCCCCGGATGCGGCTCTTCAGGCTGCCGATGCGGGCCTCGACGTCCTGCACCTCCCGCGAGCCCGGCTGGTAGCGTTGCAGCAGATCGAAGCGCTCGACCTCGAGCTTCGTGAGCTCGCCCTTCAGCGCCACGGCCGTGGGGTTCGAGGTGAACTCCTGCGAGAACGCGACCTGGGGCGGCGTCTTGGCGAGGTTTCCCTTGACGTGCTCCATCTTGCGCTCGATCGCCTTGATCTTGGCCCGGTGGGCCCGGTACCCCTTCTCCTGCTGAACCGCGTCGTTCGAGAGCAGCTTGATCTCCTGCTCGACATCGACGACGTCGTTCTTCTTGAGGTAGGCGCGGAGCTTCTCCTGCGCCTCCTTCATCTGCACTTCGAGGATGCGCAACTGCTCGTTGTAGAACGAGTACAGCCCCTCGCGACGGTACACCTTGTTGTGGTGGTTGATGTAGACGTCGGTGATCGCGTTCACCATGCGCGCAGCCCGCTCGGGATTCTTCCCGATGAAGCTGATCTGGAGCATGTTGGTGCCCGGCGTCTGCGACACCACGAGCCCGCGGCGGAGCCCGTCGACCAGCTCCGCCATGCTGACGCCCGCCTCCGGCTTCACCCCGAGCTGCTGCACGGCCTGCTCGACGACCTGGTAGCTCTTCACGATGTCGGCTTCCGTCTTCACCACCTCCTGGTTGAGCGGGAGGTTGATGCTGCGCGACGGAGCTTCGGCCGGTGCGAGCTGGACCGTCTCACCCAGCTTCACGAGCACCTTCGAGCTCGCGAGCCATACGCGCGGGCGCATGAACGCGGCGATCGTCGAGCCGATGAAGACGAGCGCGAAGACGCCGAGCACGAGGCGCCGGTGCTTGAAGACGGCGTACAGGAAGCTGCGCGCGGCGAGCGTGGTGGCGGGCGTCCCGGACGGGTTCGCCGGGAGTAGGGTCGTCTCTGCGGGGAGGTTCTGGAGGGTGGCCATGGGGGGTCCTCTGCCTGGCGTGTGCGGGCCTAGTTACCCGACAAGGAGTAGCCCACGCCGACGCGGGGCAGGACGGGGATGAGCCCCCGCACGTAGAGGTCGACGACGTTGATCATCTCGCCGACCGTCGACGGCGGCACGTAGACGATGTCGTTGGGCCGCAGGCGCACGCGCTCCGGCACGCCCTCGTCCACGACCTGCTCCATGTTGACGCGCGCGGCGCTGAACGTGCCGCCCGCCTGCGGCGTCAGGAGGAGGACGCCGTCGAGCTTGGCGGTGCGGCGGAAATCGCCCGCCTGGAGAACCGCCTGGAGGACCGTCATGTCGTTGCGCAGGGTGACGTAGCCAGGCTTGCCGACCTCGCCGCCGATGTAGACGCGCTGCTCACCGACCTTGGTGACGACCACCGTGACCACCGGATTGCGCAAGCGGTCGGAGGACTTGTCGACGATGGCGGTCTCGAGCTGCGCCGGCGTCATACCGACCACCTCGATCTGGCCGGTCGCGCCGAGGGAGATGCGCCCGTCCGGACGCACCGGCAGCTGCTCGTTCATCTCGGGGTGGTGCAGGAAGCGGACGTGGAGCTCGTCGCCGACCTGGATGCGGTAGTCGGGGCCGACCTCCGGAACGGGCGCCGGACCGAGAGCGGCGATGTCGCCCGGGGCCACGTTCGCGCCGGGCGGAACCGAGCTGCGCTTGGAGCTGCACCCGGTGACCAGGAGGCAGGCCACGCCGGCAGCGACGAGCAGCATTCGCGCGGAGACACGGGGGGACATCGCGGATTCCGTCGAGGTTGGCGTATAGCGCCGACGATCCCGGTTTCCTAGCGTTTTCATCGTCATGTGAACCTTTCGGTGCGCTCGCGTTCCCCGCTGTCGGTGCCGGCGTGCCGGGCCGCCCTCACCTGCCCCCACCTGGTCCGCCCGAAGCCGCTGCCGGCGGCGGCAGTGCTGCCCGGGTTCTCGCCACGGTCGCGACGCCCTGGAGAAACTGGCGAGGGCGTGCGAAGGTCCAGCGCATCTTGGCCTGCGGGTGTGCAATTTCAATGCCACGCCACATCGCGCCATGACGGGAAAGCCGTTGATTTCTCGACGCTTTCGACCCTCGCGCAAACGCAGAGGAATCGCTCGATGCCTCGCACTGATGCGGCGTCCGTGCACGATCGCACCGCCCCGTCCGGACGGGCGCCGGCGGCACATGGGCCGGAGCCGCCCGCCGCGCGCGCACATCGGATCGTGCGATGGCGCACGATCCAGGTCACACCTCTCGTCATGGCGCATCAATCCGTGCATCACTGCAAGGCAGTTGCCGCATCGGCGCGATGTGCGCGGGCGAGAGACGCCCGCGCGGAGACGGCGCCGATCGGCCGCGTCAGCCGACGGCCTCGGCGGCGTCGAGCTTCCCGCCCCGCAGGCGGTAGTCCTCGCGCCGGAGACCGTGGAGCTTCATCTTGCGGTGCAGCGTCGCCGCATCGACGAGTGCGTGCTTGGCCGTGAGGTTGATGCCGCCGCGGTACTTGCGCAGGACGCGGGTCAGGTAATCCTTCTCCGCGCGCCGCAGATACTCCTTCAGCGGAACCTCGTAGTCGTAGCCGGACTGGCGTCCGGTGCCGTTCGCGGTCTCACGGCCCACGCTCGAGTGCCCGGGCAGATCGACCTCGCGGATCACCGATCCGCTCGTGCGCAGGATGGCGCGCTCGATGACGTTTCCCAGCTCGCGCACGTTGCCCGGCCACGAGTAGCTCATGAGCTGCGAGAGCGCCTTGTTCGAGAGGCGGTTGATGCCCTTCTCGCGCGCCATCTCGCTGTTGCGCAGGAACTCGCCGACCAGCAGCGGGATGTCCTCGATGCGCTCGCGCAGCGGCGGGATGCGCAGGGGCACGACGTTGATGCGGTAGTAGAAGTCCTCGCGCATCCGGCCTTCGGCCACCGCCTGCGCCAGGTCCATGTTGGTGGCGCAGATGATCCGCATGTTGACCTTGATGCGGCGGTTCGAGCCGAGCTTCTCGACCTCGCGCTCCTCGAGGACGCGCAGCAGCTTCAGCTGCATGTTGAGCGAGATCGACTCGATCTCGTCGAGGAACAGCGTGCCGCCGCTCGACAGCTCGATCTTGCCGACGCGGTCGTGCACGGCGCCGGTGAACGCGCCGCGCTCGTAGCCGAAGAGCTCGGACTCGAGCAGCGTGTCGGGGAACGCCGCGCAGTTGATGGCGACGAAGCGGCCGTTCTTGCGCTTGCCCTGATAGTGGATGGCGCGCGCGGCGAGCTCCTTGCCGGTGCCGGACTCGCCGTAGATGAGGACCGTGGCGTCGTTCTGCGCCAGCACCGAGATCGTCTCGAAGATCTCGTGCATGACGCGGTTGCGGCTCACCATGTTCGCGAACGAGTAACGATCGGAGAGCTGGCTGCGGAGGTAGTTGATCTCGTCGAGCAGCCGCCGCTTCTCGAGGATCTTCTCGGTCGCGAGGAGGATCTCCTCCTTCTGGAACGGCTTCGTGATGTAGTCGCTCGCGCCCTGCTTGATCGCCTCGACCGCGCCTTTGATGCTCGCGTAGCCGGTGATCATGATGACGTCGAGATCGGGCCAGCGGTCTTTGATCTCGCGGGTGAGGCCGATGCCGTCGGTACCCGGGATCTTGAGATCGACGACGGCCAGAGCGAAGTCGTGCTCGCCGAGCAGGCGCAGCGCCTCGGTGGAGTTGGGCGCGCACGACACGGCGTAGCGCTGCGAGACGTAGAGCTCTTCGAGCTGGCGACAGATGAAGGGGTCGTCGTCGACGATGAGGATGCGGGTTTCCATTCGGGGTCCTCGAATCTAGGCGTGAAACGGCAGGAAGACGACGATGCGTCGCTCGTCCTGCCCGGCGTCGTGCTCCGTGAGCGCCCCACCGTGCAGGGCCACCACCCGCTCCGCCACCGCCCATTCGATCCCCGCCGCCGCCGTCTGGAACAGCGACGTGGTGTTGCCCGGTGTTGCCAGTGCGAACGCGACCTCGAGTCCGATTCGTCCGCCCTGCTCGACCTCGGCGAGACTGACGCGCAGGCGGCTGCCAGGCGCCGCCTGCTCGGCCAGGCGCCGCATCGCGAGCAGGAACACCGGCGGCAGTCGCACGGGATCGACGACGACCGTGTGTCCCTCCCACGCACCCGGGTCGGTGACCGTGAGCGAGATGCCGTCGGCTTGCGCGCGCAGCTGCCCGAGGACGCCCGCGACCAGCTCGGTCACGGAGAGGCTCATCGGCGTGAGGGTGATCGGACGGAAGAAGTCGAGCGTGGTGCGAAGGAACTCCTCCAGGTTGTGCACCGTGCGCCCCAGCATCTGGGTGGCCGTGGTGTCGCCGCCATGGCCGGCGCGGCGCTCCTGGAGGTACTCGGCCCAGTAGTAGAGCTTGTGGAAGAAGTTCCCCAGCTCGTGTCCCACTTCCGCGAGCACCCGCTCCTGCACCGCCGCCGGCGGCGCCGTCTCACTGCGGGCCGCGAGCGGTCGCGCCGGACCGTGCGCGGGTGCAGGTGCGGGCGTGTCGCTCTGCGATTGCGCCGCTGCGGTGACGTCGTCGCGCATCGGCGCGACGTCGGATGCAACACCGCGCGACGCCACCGTCTTCCGGTAGGTCGAGCGACGGGAACGACTGGAGGCAAGCTCGCGCGGCATGCGCGTGGGGCTCGTCCCGGGATGGCGACGAGGAGCCCCGAGTGTAGGCCCGGATGCCTCACGCTTGCAAGCACGAATCGCGCATCCGTGCGGCGCACGGCGCTCGCTGTGGCGCTCGCGCAAGCCCGCCGCCCGGTGGCGGCGAGCGCATGCGGGCTCAGCTTCCGGGCGCGGCGCCGAGCGGGCGGGCGTCGAACGTGAGCTTCAGGTGGTGCACCCGCTTCAGCTGGTAGTCCATCTTGAGGAGCGCCTCGATGACGCCTTTGATCTCCCCGGTCATGCGATCGATCTCGGCATAGGACACGCGCTCGAGCTCGCGGCGAACCTGCTCGTAGAGGTTGAGCAGGCTGCCGAGCCCGCCGGCCGCAGCGAAGCGACGGTCGATGTCTTCGTAGGAGGTGAGGATGCGATCCAGCACCTCGCGGACGGTGTCGTTGCCGGACGAGTCGTGCACGAGCGGTTTGCCCCTCCTGGGCGCAGCTTGGCGTCGAGCAAGTCGGATGCCACGCGCGCAGGTGATTCGCCAGCCGGGACGGGCGTTCTCGACGTCCGCCTGCACGCAGATGCCTTGCGGACATGCACGACCGCTCGCGCGCGCTGCGAGCGCGCAACAACTGCCGGCATGTTCCTGCGCGTCACCCGCGGGCGGTGCCGCACTCGCTTCGCAGGATGCAGCGTTTCTCGCGGCAGCCGCCCGCGCGGGTGTGGTGCGCCGTCCATGCGCGCGCGCGCCGTGC
Organism: bacterium; assembly: GCA_026129405.1. Classification (NCBI taxonomy): domain Bacteria; species bacterium. The sequence continues at coordinate 367,853 of JAHCID010000003.1, read as the reverse complement.
GCGTCGTCGCCGCTCGCGACGCTCGTCGTTCGCCACGCGCTGCGCAGCGGCGTTCGCGGAGCGTCCGGCATCGCGCCGCCGCTCGCGGACGCGCGTGTGCACTCGCAGCCTGCGCGTACCAGCAATTCCGGGCATCCGTGTGCGGCACGCCGACTGCAACCCGCGACGCCCGGAATGCAGTGCAACACGCGGCAGTGGTGGACGTCGATGGCGGGTGCGGTGGCACTCACCGTCTCGGCGACGGCAAGCAACGCAGCGGTGCTCTACCTCGGTCTCCCGAACGGCCGTAGCATCGCCTACTCGACGGTCGGCGGCGCGATGCCGTGGAAGGCGCGCGCGACGAGCGACCTGCCCGACGTCGGCGGCTACGCCGCGCCGACGTTCGCCGACCTCGACGGCGACGGCGATCACGATGCGCTCGTCGGCGAGAACGGCGGCCTCGTGCAGGCATGGGCCAACGTCGGCAGCGACGCCGCGCCCGTGTGGGAGCGCCGCGCCGCGTGGGACCCCGGTCTCGACGTCGGCTCGGCGGCTGCGCCGGCGCTCGGCGACATCGACGGCGACGGCGACGCCGATCTGCTGATCGGTGCCGCGAGCGGCGCCATCGTCGCGTTCGCGAACGTCGGCGGCGTGGGTGGCCCGAAGTGGCAGCGGCGCACGGCGTGGGACTTCGCCGGCGGCGCGCAGTACGCCCGTCCGGCGTTCGGTCGGCTCGACGGCGACGCGCGGCTCGACCTCCTCGTCGGCACCGCACCGGGCGACGTCTACGCCTTCCTCGCCACCGGCGATCCCAGTGCGCCGTTCGTACGCGCGCCCGGGTGGGATCTGCCGCGCACCTCGACGCGCACCAATCCCGGGCTCGGCGACCTCGACGGCGACGGCGATTTCGACGTGATCGTCGCCGACGGCAGCGCGCGCTCGGTGGCGTACGAGAACACAGGTCGCGGCTGGAAGCTGCGCTCCGATTGGGCGATCGCCGATCCCGGCTCGGGGCCTGCCGTCCCGGCGCTGCGTCCCGGCGAGCTGAGCGCGACGCCGCCGCCCCCGCCGCCCCCGAAGGGCGGCAGCGCGCCGATCGCGAAGCTCACGGCGACTCCGGTGGCCGGACCGCCGCCGCTGCGCGTGCAGCTCGACGCCAGCGGCTCGAGCGACGCCGACGGCGATGCCCTCGCCTACTCCTGGTCGTTCGGCGACGGTCTGACCGGCGGCCCGCCGGCGCCGAGCGGCAACCCCGCCGTGGGCATCAAGGCAGCGCCGCCGGCCTACACCGCGGCCCGCAGCAAGCGCGACGGCAAGAAGTATCCGGAAGCGGTGAGCGCCTACCTCGCGCTGGTCACGAACCTCGTGCCCCTGACCGCGGTGCAGGAGATCGGTCCGATCGCCCGCAAGGGTACCAACCGCATCGATCGCGTGGCGCGCTGGTACCTCCAGAAGATCGCGCACGATCTCGGCGGCATCTACCTGTTCAACGACGTCGACCGCTCCGGATGCGAGCGCTACGCAGCCTCCCTGCGGTACTCGCGCGAGTCGAAGGCGCAGGCCATTGCGGGCGGCTTTCCCAAGCTGCCCGAGCTCAACGGAACGGTCGGCAACATCAAGCGCGCCGAGCAGAAGCTGCGCGACGGCCGCTGCGCGATTCCGCCGGAAGGGCCCGTCTTCGCCTCCACGATGGCGATTCCCGCGGCCGGCGCGCGCGCGGACCACGAGTATCTCAATTCCGGCACCTACACGGCGCGGGTCACGGTGACGGCGGGCGGTCAGAGCACGACGGCCAGCGTCACGATCACGGTCGGCGACGACGTCCTGCCGCCGCCGCCGGGCGGCCCCGACGACAACGACGCCGATCCGCTCGAAGGCTTCGGCGCCGACACGCCCGGCGGCGCCGGCGGCCGGGTCGTCATCGTGAGCGAGCCGACGGAGGCGGCGGTACGGGCCGCCATCCAGGCGGCGAACGCCGGGCGCACCATCGTCCGCTTCGACACCCCCGGTCCGATCCAGATCAGCAAGAGCCTGCCGCGTCTCGAGGGCAGCTTCGTCACCATCGAGGGCAACGGCGCCACGCTCGTCGCCAGGTCCGGCGCCTCGGTCAACCTGATCGACGTGCGCGGCAGCGACGTGATCGTCCGCAACCTGCGGCTGCGCAACGGCTCCGACAATCTGCGCGCGCAGGGCAACGGCGCCCAGCGCATCGTCTTCAGTCACGTCTCGTCGACGGGAGCCTCCGACGACGGCATCTCGATCGGCTACGGTGCCCGCGACGTCACCGTCCAGTACTGCTTCCTCGCCGGCAACACGCGCTCCATCTTCCTAAAATACGGCTCGACGACGAACGTCAGCGTGCATCACACCTGGATCATGAAGCAGTGGATCCGCGGCCCCCTCGTCTCCGGCTCCGCCGTGGTCGACCTGCGCAACCTCATCGTCGAGGACTGGACGCTCTGGGGCACGCGGTTCGAGGCCTCCGCGAGCGGCAACATCGTCAACTCGCTCTTCGTGCTCGGGACGCACGCGCGCGCCGAGGGCGGCAAGGCCGACAGCGCGCTGCGCCTGCAGCAGAGCGGGCCGGTCTTCGTCGCGGGCAACACCTACGAGGGCTACGCCGTGGCCGCCAAGCAGGCGTCGAGCCCGACGCCGGTCGACGTCCCGCCGGTGACGACCCATGCCGGCGCCGAGATGCGCGACCGCGTGCGCGGCCGTGCCGGCTGCCTGCCGCGCGACGCGGTCGATCAGGCCTACGTCGAGCGCCAGGACCAGTGGGACGTCACCGAGTCGAAGGCCTTCCGCATCGGCGAGGTGCGCTGAAGCATCGCCGATCCGCCGGCCGGCGCACGCCCCGACGCGCAACCCGCTGCGGGGCGTGGCCTCCCGCGCGCGATACCGCGCTACCCCTTGATGGGCGCGGCTTTTCTTGACACTCGCCATGGCGCTGCCGTAGAAGCGACGCCGTTTCTCCGAGTGAATCGGAACAACCTGGCCCCCACGGATGGAGGTGCGGCGATGACGAAGGCGCAATTGGTGACGAAGCTGGCGGAGATGGGCGACGTCAGCCGGAAGCAAGCGGACGCGATCCTCGACGGTCTCGTCGAGACGGTGGTGAAGAGCGTCAAGAAGGGCGAATCCGTGAAGATCCCCGGGCTGGGTATCTTCCGGCTTCGCAAGATGAAGGCGCGCGTCGGGCGCAACCCGCAGACGGGCGAGCCGATCAAGATCCCGGCGCGCAAGAAGGTCGGGTTCTCGGTGGCGAAGACCTTCAAGGAGCAGGTGCTCGGCAAGCCCAAGTGAGCACCCTGAATCCGCGGCGCCCGCTCCGGGGGGAGAGGCCGTCGCGCTGCGGAGACGACGCCGGACCCGACGGGCCGGCGCGGCGTCCGCCGGGAGGTGATCCATGAAGCGGCGACCCCTGCTCCTTGCAACGTCCCTCGCGCTCCTGAGCGGCTGCGCGACGATCGCACACGGTCCCTACCAGGACGTGCAAATCGTCTCGAATCCGGCCGGCGCAACGGCGACCATCACCACCCAGGGCTCCCAGCGAGGCCCGAACTTCAAGGACGACAAGCAGCAGGTCGTCACCACGCCGGCGGTCGTGCGCCTCCAGCGCGACAACGACTACCGGGTCGAGATGCAGCTGCCCGGCTATCAGCTGGGCACCACCCAGATCGTCAGCGAGTACGACTGGCTCTGGGCCCAATACGCCTGCGGCGGCTGCGAGGCCGTCGGGGCCCTGCCGACCTACGACGTGTCGAAGGCGAACATCGCGGTCCGCTTCGCCCACGCCGCGTTCTACGACTATCCGGTCGGGTTCTTCCGCGCCGCCGGGCGCTCGCTGCGCATTTTCAGCCCGGACGCGCTCCTCGGCAGCAGCTTCAAGCTGAAGCCGAAGGACGGGGGCTACTTCGACGACTGGACGGCGATGGACACGCCGGTCGTCGGGCTCAACCTCGAGCCGCTCCACTGAGGCGCCCGAGCCGCTGATCGATCGACGGCCCGCCCCGGCACCTGCCGCGGCGGGCCGTTTCGTCTCCGACGGCCGTCGGCCCGCATCGGTCGAGGCGGCAACCAGCCGCCGCCCGCGGTGCACTGCCCTTTGCCGGCCGTATCGCTCCGCATGTGAGCCGAGCGCCGTGACCGGAGCTGCGATCCGCCTCCGCGGTACGCCCCAGAAGCGACGCGGGCCGGGTGACTCCGCGGAGTCACCCGGCCCGGCTTCGAGGAACGGCAACGACGCGCGCGCGCCGTGCCGGTTACTCAGTTGGTCGTGAAGGGCGCGGCCGCCGCCTCCGTCATGTCGGCACGGATGCCGGCCTCGAGGCCCTGGGTCGCCTTCGGCACGACGTCGAAGCGCACGCCGCCGAAGCGGTTGCCGATCCCGTTCTGGAACCAGAGGCCGACGGGCAGGTTGCGCATGACGCCGCCGCGCACCGTATTGCGGCTGCCGTTGATGAAGGCGCCGGAGACGTTGGTCGCCTCGATCAGGTTGCCGGTGGCGATGTTCGCGTCACCGAGCAAGACCAGGCCGTCGCGGCCGAGCCCGGACAGCTTGTTCTTCTTCACCTTGACGCGATCCCCGACGACGAGGATGCCTTCGTCCGAGTCCGTCACCGAGCTCTTGCGGATCGTGATCTGATCGGTGCGCCAGACGAGGAAGCCGGCGGCCGCGCGGGCGGGATCACTCGAGCGGTTGCCGCTGGTGGTGAAGCCGGAGACCCGCGCCTTGGCGTCGAAGCCGATCTGGAGGCCGTACGGTACGATGCCGCCGCCGTCGCCGGGACCGGTCGCGGTGCCGCCCTTCACGCTGAGGATCGTGCGCGGGCCGGCGCCCACGAGCCCGGCCTTCCGGTAGCCCTCGTAGTTGGTGCTGCGAATGATGACCCGGGCGAGGCCGAGGATCGGCTTCCCCAGCTCATCGCGGATCTGGCCGCTCTCGACGTACAGCCCGACACCGCTGTCGCACGCCGTGCCGCCGTAGACGTTCCGGATGTTGACGTCCTCGACGATGCCGCTCGCGTTACGCAGGTAGACGCCCGTGAGCAGCGGCGTGCACGACGTCTCCCCGATGGCGCCGAGGTCGACGTCGAGGTTGCGGATACGGGCCGACTCCGCGTCGGCGATGATCGCGCCCGTCACCGGAGCGCCGCCGAGCAGGCTCGGCCGCGAGGTGGGCAGCGCGGTCGGCCGAATGAGCGGCCGCGCGGTGCCGAGCGGGACGCCGGTCAGCCGGATGTCGGTCGTGACGACGATCTGCTCCGGATAGACGCCCGGGCAGATGCGGATCTCGTCGCCGGCCTGTGAGACCGCCAGCGCCGCGCCGATGGTGGAGTACGGCGCCCCTTCGCACTGGAAGGGGTCGGGCGTGGCGTCGTTGACGTAGCGGATCTCGGCCGCCGCCGAGGACGCCAGGGCGGCGGCAAGTGCGAGCGCGGCGGGAAGGAGCCGGCGGGTCATGTGGTGTCCTCCTGCGTGTGCCGCGGGGCGGTGCGAGGCGGTGAGCGACATGGGGAAGCCCTCGGTTCCGCGCGCCCTCACTGCCCGAGCTCCTGCAGGGCGAGCGCCGCGACGCGACCGAGCTCGAGGAGCGGGTCACCCACGGCACCGGACACGATGCGGTTGTCGACGTACTTCTGGAGCTGCTTCGTGTACTTCAGCAGCTTACGCTGCGAGCGCCGCAGATTGACGGCCGCCTGCCGCGGGTTCGCTGCGAGCGACTTCTGCAGCAGCTTGATGCTGCCGGTGACGATGCGGATCAGCTTGCGCTTCTTGCGCACCCCGCCGAGGCTCTCTCCGGGCGTCGCCAGCAGCGTGTCCGCGAGGACGTTCATGCGGCAGAGGGCGTAGTTCGGATCGCGGACGTTCGCGCAGCCGAGGACCGGGTCGCACGAGTCGGCGGTGCAGACGTCGTCGTCGTTGCAGTTCGGCGGCGTGCCCGGGAGGCAACCGCCGCTCGGATCGCAGGTCTCGAGGCCGTTGCAGGCGTTGCCGTCGTTGCAGTTGAGCGGCGCGCCCGCCACGCAGCCCGTCGCCGGGTTGCAGGTCTCGGCGCCGTTGCAGACGTTGGCGTCGTCACACGACGGCGGCAGGCCCGGCTCGCAGGCGCCGGTCCCGGGGTTGCAGGTCTCTTCGCCGTTGCAGGCGTTGTTGTCGCTGCAGCTCACCGGCGTGCCGGCGCAGGTCCCGCCCGAGCAGACGTCGCCGGTGGTGCAGAGGCTGCCGTCGTTGCACGGATTGCTGTTCGGCGCGTTGACGCAGCCCGAGCCCGGGTTGCACGAGTCGTTGGTGCAGAAGTTGTTGTCGTCGCAGTCGAGCGGCACCCCGAAGAGGCAACCGCTGCCCGGATCGCAGCTCTCGGTGCCGTTGCACACGTTGCCGTCGTCGCAGACGATCGGAGTGCCGGTGCAGACGCCGTTCTGGCAGCTGTCGCCGGTCGTGCAGAGGCTGTTGTCGGTGCACCCGGTCCCGTTGGTCACCGGCACGTTCTGACAGCCGTTGATCGGATGGCAGCTGTCCGAGGTGCAGGTGTTGCCGTCGTCGCAGACCAGGTCGGGCGGATCGGTGCAGCCGCTGCTCGGATCACAGGTCTCGACGCCGTTGCAGACGTTGCCGTCGTCACAGGTGATCGGCGTGCCGGCGCACGTCCCGCCCGAGCAGACGTCGCCGGACGTACAGGCGTTGCCGTCGTTGCAGCCGGCGGTGTTCGGCATGTGACTGACCCCGGTGATCGGGTCGCACATGTCGTCGGTGCAGGGGTTGCCGTCGTCGACCACCAGCGGCGTCCCCGGCGCGCACGCGCCGTTGGCCGGGTTGCAGGCCTCGGCGCCGTTGCAGACGTTGCCGTCACCGGCGTTGCAGATGACCGCGGCGGCCGTGAGCTGGCCCGCGCACACACCGCCCGAGCAGGTGTCGTTCTCGGTGCAGGCGCTGCCGTCGTTGCAGGGATTCGAGTTGGGCACGTGCTGGCAACCGACGAACTGGACGCAGGAGTCGTCGGTGCAGACGTTGGCGTCGTTGCAGGTGGGCGGCGGCTGCATCACGCAGGCGCCGTTCGCCGGGTTGCAGACCGGCTCGCCCGTGCACGGATCGCCGTCGGGGTCGGTGCAGGTGACCGGCGTGCCCGTCTGGCAGCCGTTGACGGGGTGGCACGTCTCGGTGCCGTTGCAGGCGTTGCCGTCGTCGCAGCTGAGCGGCGTGCCCGTCTGGCAGCCGAGCACCGGATGGCAGGTCTCGGCGCCGTTGCAGACGTTGTCGTCGTTGCAGATGAGCGGCTGGCCCGACTGGCACCGGTTGGCGACGCAGCTCTCGGTGCCGTTGCACAGGTTGCCGTCGTCGCAGTCGGCGGAGGTCTGGCAGAAGGCAGCGCACGAGCTGGCGGTGTTGGTCTTCGGCTCGAGGCGCAGGCTCAGGATCGCATCGCGGATGCCGGGGTTCGTGCGCAGGTTCAGCAGCGAGACGGTGCCGACCAGGCGTGCCCCGGCGAGGTCACCGGCGCGCAGGCGGGTGCAGTCGAACGGCGCACCGGTCACGCTGACCGGGATCGTCAGCCCGGGCTGGGCATCGGCGTCCTGGATCTCCGCGGTGGCGGTGCCCGTGGTCAGGCGGATCTCGGTCGGCACGTCCTGCACCGACGACTTGAGATCGTCGGCGGTGCACCACTTGTCGTCCTTGCCCGGAGCGAGGCTCATCGACAGCTTCGCCGGCGCGATGAGGCGCATGCCGCCGGGCTGATAGAGCCCCTGCGACTGCACCGTGAGGGGGCCGTTGCAGGCCGGGACCACGTTGCACGTCAGCCCGACGCGGCAGGTGGCGTCGGAGCTGCAGGGGAAGCCGACCGCCGGACCGCCCGTGCAGACCTGGGTGACGGTGTCGCAGACGGGGCACTGGGCGCAGGGCACGCCGAGCTGACAGGTGGCGTCGGAGCTGCAGCCGATGCCGTGGTTCGGTCCGCCGTCGCAGGTGCGCGTGGTCGTATTACAGGTCGGACACTGCGCCAGGTACGGCCCCGACAGACCGAGCGGCTGGCAGGAGACGTCGTTCTCACGACAGCCGTTCTCGCAGAAGAAGTCGACGTCGTCGGTGAGGTGGTCCTGGCGCGAGAGCAGATCGCCGTTCAGCGCGCCGCCGTCGCAGTCGAGCAGACCCATGGGCGCCGACGTGGCCTCGAGGCAGACCGCGCCGTAGCCGGGGATCGGCACCGCCGGCAGCTTGACGCGGTTCATCGCCACGCTCACCGACGCCTCACGGAAGAACTCGTCGGGGGCTCCGATGTTGAGACCGAGCCGGCCTTCCTCGGCGGTGTTCGGGATCGAGGCGAGGTTGCCGGTGAACGTCCCGTCGCGCGTCGTGATCGCGATCTGCGTACCGCCCACCCCGGTGCCGGGGGCGAACTCGAAGTTCTTCAGGCCGATGACCGAGGTCGGGTTCTGGCCGACGACGTCGGGCGGCGCCTGGTTGAGGCTCGTCGCCGCCGCCCAGCGGCTGCGCGTGAAGTCGAGAACGTAGAGCTGGTAGCCGCAGCTGCCGCCCTGGGTGAGATCGCTCGTCGTCGAGACGGTCATGAACCACTGGCCGATGTTCTGGCCGATGGGACCGTGGATGTCGCCCGCGCCGGTCAGCTGGAAGAGCTGGCCGTTGTTGCGCGTGAGGGCGAAGGCGCGGTTTCCGGTGGTGCCGTTCTGGAACGGGTCGCCCTTGCAGACGAAGCCGAGACGATTCCCCGACGGATCGACGCTCGGGTAGTGGCAGTCGCCGAGCAGCTGCGTCGTGATCGCCGTGACCGTGCTCGCCGGATCACCGTTGTCGTCGGGCAGGCCGGCGATCTGGACCTCGTAGATGTTGTTGCCCGTCGTCCCCGCGACCTGCCCCGGAAGATTGGTGGCCGACGATTCGAAGAGGAGGATCTTGCGCCGGTTGTCGGCGCCGGGGAGCGGATTCGGCGTGCGGGTGAAGCCGAGATGGGGCGATCGGCTCGGCCCGTTGCCGCTCGTCACCTGGGTCAGCTTGGTGACGAAGTTCCGCTTGTCGATGTCGACGTAGAAGATCTGCGAGACGCCGGTGTCGTTGCCGGAGCCCATGAGGTCGGCCGTCGACTGGAAGGCGGCGCCGGTGCCGTTCTCGTTGAGGATCGGCGCCGTGCTCGCGCCGAGGCCGATGACGTTGGCGGGCGCCGGGCCGACGCTGAGCCGCTTCAGCGAGCCGATGCCGCCGAGACCCGACTGGCTGCGCTGGTAGAGATAGACCTGCTTCACGCCGGCGGGATTGGGGAAGCCGCCGAGCGACGCGGTCGATTCGAACACCATCATCTGGCCGCCGCGGCTGAGCGACGGCTTGACGCTGTCGCCGTCGGTCCCGGTCGTGACCTGACGGTACTCCCGCGTGTGCTGATTCCACATGAAGACCTGGCGCCGGCTGTGCGACGGATGCGGAGAGGTCCCCGGGGCTACGAGGTAGTTGCCCGGGCCGTCGAAGGCGATCCAGTGGTCGTAGTAGCGCCGCTGCGGATCGGTGGAGGCGGGGGCCACGCTCACCGACGGATTGTCGAAGTCGCCGGGGAAGTTCGTCACCTGGTACAGGTACGGGGTGCCGGCGGGCGGACATGGCGTCTGCTGACAGTCGTCCGGGGCGTTCGGGTCGGAGCAGGACTTGGTCGTGCCCTGGTAGCAGTCGAAGAAGCCCATGCTGAACAGGTATATCTGCCGGCCGGGCGCGCGGGCCGGGCCGATGTTCAGCAGGTCCTGCGTCGAGGAGAACGCGAACCAGTTGCCCCACGAGCGGCCGGGCGGATGGAAGTGATCGTCGGCGCTGCTCAGGCGGGTGACCGGAGGCGACTCCTCATGGAGCGCGAATGCCGTGATCGGAGTGAGGGCGGCCGCGAATCCAAGCAGGATCAGCAGGAGGCCGGACGAAGAGATCTTCCGCTTTGTCCGCATTGGGCGCGTGAGGCAGCAGAAAACATGCCACTCCCCTGGCGTGACGCCATGCGTTCAGAACGATTGGATCACAGTAAAATCAACGGCTTCCAGCTCAGACCATAGGGCGTTACATGTCCGACCAAAGGGCGGGGCCGTATCGTGCATGCGTGAACGGTGCACGGCTGCACGAGCTCGATGTTCCGCCCTCATCCGTGCCCGAAACGACACGGGCCGCCCGGAACGACGAGGTCCCGGGCGGCCCGCTTGCGCTGTGCGATGGCGTGTGGGGTATCGCTCAGCGCGGAGTGTTGCGCACGAGGGTCGTGATCTCGCCCTCGGTATCGGACGCCAGCCCGAGCAGCCGCTCGCCCATCTCGGCCTGGACGCGGCCCTTCAGCAGGCCGATCTGGAGCAGCCCCATGAAGGACTGCAGGCGGCGATCCGAGCGGCGGAGGTTCTGGACCGCCTTGTTGCCGGTCCCGATCAGGCCGAGCTGCGCCCTGCGGCGGGCCTGGGCGAGACGCTTCAGGAGGACCTTCTGGCGCTTGCGCCCGCCGACGTCGAAGGGCTGGGCGGCCCGGACCAGGCTACTGATCTGGTCCAGACGGCAGACCACGAAGTTCGGGACGCGCGTGAAGCTGCACCCGAGGAGCGGATCGCAGGGGTTGTCGATGGTGCACTCGTCGCCGTCGTCGCAGACGACGGGGGTGCCGGCCTCACAAACTCCGGTTTGTCCATTGCAGGTCTCGGTTCCATTGCAGAGGTTGTCGTCGCCGCACTCCTGCGGCGTGCCGCCGCAGACGCCGGCGGTGCAGACGTCGCCCAGGGTGCAGGCGCTGCCGTCGTCGCAGGGGACGTCGTCGAGGGGGACGTGTTTGCAGCCGCCCTCCGCGGTGGGATCGCAGCTGTCGGCGGTGCAGGGGTTGCCGTCGTCGCAGCTCGGCGCCGTGCCCGGCGAGCAGCCGCTCGAGGGGTCGCAGGTCTCGAGGCCGTTGCAGGCATTGCCGTCGTCGCAGACGAGCGGGTTGCCGGCGACGCAGCCGTTCGCCGCGGGGCTGCAGGTCTCGACGCCGTTGCAGGGATTGCCGTCGTTGCACGCGAGCGGCGTACCCGCCTGGCAGCCGATCTCGGGGTCGCAGATCTCGGTGCCGTTGCAGACGTTGCCGTCGTTGCAGTTGATGACGGCGCCCGGGATGCAAGCTCCGTTGCTGCACTGGTCGCGCATCGAGGGCGTGCCGGTGCAGGCGTTGCCGTCGTCGCAGGGGTTCGTGTTGTAGGTGTAGACGCAGCCGACCGCCACCGAGCAGGCGTCGTTGGTGCACACGTCGCCGTCGTCGCAGTTCGGCGGCGTGCCGGCCTGGCACTGGCCCGTCGTCGGGTTGCAGGTCTCGATGCCGTTGCACGCGTTGCCGTCGCCGCAGGGCAGCGGCACGCCGCCGCAGACGCCGTTGCTGCACACGTCGCTCAGCGTACAGAGGTTGCCGTCGTTGCAGCTCGCGGTGTTGTTCACGTGCTGGCAGCCGAGCACCGGGTCGCACATGTCGTCCGTGCAGGGGTTGCCGTCGTCGCAATCGAGGGGCGTGGCCTCGCAGGCGCCGGTCGCCGGGCTGCACTGCTCGATGCCGTCGCAGACCGTGCCGTTGCCGGCGTTGCAGATCTGGGCGGCGGACGTGAGCGTGCCCTTGCACTGGCCGCCGGCGCACACGTCGTTCTCCGTGCAGGCGCTGCCGTCGTTACACGGGTTGGTGTTGTTCATGTAGGTGCACCCGGTCGCCGGGTTGCACCCGTCGTTGGTGCAGGGGTTGCCGTCGTCGCAGACCGGCGCGGTGCCGGCGACGCACTGGCCGTTCGCGGGGTTGCAGGTCTCGAGGCCGTTGCAGGCGTTGCCGTCGGTACAGACGATCGGCGTGCCGGGCTGACATCCGGTCGTGGGCGAGCAGGTCTCCTCGCCGTTGCACGGATTGCCGTCGTTGCAGGGCGTGCCGGCGACGCAGCCCTGCTGCGGATCGCACACCTCGGTGCCGTTGCAGACGTTGCCGTCGTCGCAGACGAGCGGCGTGCCGGCGACGCAGCGGCGGGTGGTGAGGTTGCAGGTCTCGGCCCCGTTGCACTGGTCGCCGTCGTCGCAGTCGAAGTCCGACCCGCAGCTCGCGCCGCAGGAGTTGTTCGCGCTCGGCGCCGCAACCAGCGAGAAGCCGAGGACGACGTCGCGCGCGACCGGCGCGTCGAGGATGGGCAGGAAGCCGACCAGCTTGGCGCCGGCGAGGTCGCCCGCCCGCACGCGGTTGCATTCGAACGGTGTCCCCACGGCGGCGGCCGAGATCGACTGCATGAGGACGTTGTCGCGGTCGTCGATGGTCGCGCCGGCGTTGCCGGTCGTCAGCCGCAGCGTGGCCGTGACGCCCTGCACGCTCGAATAGATGTCGTCGGCCGTGCAGAAGACGCCGTCGAGGCCGGCACCGGTCGAGAGGCCGTAGGCGACGGGGATCGAGACGCGCGCGCCGCCGGCGGCGTAGCTGCCGGTGAAGTCTTCGACCAGCGGACCGTTGCAGACGCCGAGGCCGATGTCGCCGCGGTGCGGCCCGATCAGGGAGCCCTGGCAGGTGGCGTCGTCCTCGCGACAGCCGCCGAAGCAGCTGGGGTCGGTGTCGTCGATGTTGTGATCGCGATAGAGGAGCACGTTGGCCTGCGACGGGCCGCCGTCGCAGTCGATGATGCCGGTACCGTCCCCGACCGCCTTCATACAGATGGCGCCGAGGTTCGGGACCGGAACCGGCGGCAGGACGACACGGGCCTTCGGCACCTTGATGGGGGCCTGGCCGTTGAAGCCGCTCGGGGCACCGATGTCGAGGCCGATGGTCACGCCCGCCGGTACGGCGGCGTTGGTCGTGCCGGCCGCGTTCGTGAGGCGCGTCGAGCTCGACTCCGGGAGCACCTCGAAGTTGCGCAGGCCGACCACGCTGCTGGTACGCTGGCCGAGCGAGTCGGGCGGCAGCTGGCCGATCTGCGTCGCAGGGAGCCAGCCGGTGTTCGGGTTCTGCTCGACGTTGTAGTTGATCGAGTAGATTTGATAGCCGCAGACGCCGCCGCCGGTGAGATCGCTGCTGGTGGCGACGGTCATGAACCAGAGGCCGAGGTTCGCCGCCAGCGGGCCCTGCACGTCGCCGGCGCCGGTGATCTGGTTCAGCGTGCCGGTGGTGTCGTAGACGAACGCCCGGTTCCCGGTCGTACCGTTCTGCAGCGGGTCGCCGGTGCAGATCATGGGTACGCGTGCCTGGAACTGGGTGGCGCCGGTGGCGGTCGCGCCGGGGTTGAGTGCCGGGTAGCTGCAGTCGCCGTAGACCTCGGGGGTCGTGATGCCCAGCAAGGTGGGCGCCGCCGGCGTCGAGACGTTGGCGAGCACGACCCGGCGGCCAGCGCCACCGGCGACGCCGGGGAGGTTCGTCGCGGTGGTGTCGAAGGCGACCACGGGGCCGTTCTCGGCGATGTGCGGGTTGTGGCTCGAGGCGTTGCCGTTGGTCAGCCGGTACAGCGTGCTGCTCGGGGGGTTCCCGTTCTTGGCGAAGTCCGCGAAGTATATCTGCCAGACCCCGGTGTCGTGCCCGTTGCCCATGAGGTCGGACGTCGACTCGAAGACGATCCTCGTACCGTCCCGGTTCGTGTTCGGGAACCGGCTGTTGCCGCTCGCGTTGCACGGGCCGGTCGCACACTGGGAGATGCGCGTGATCGCGCCGTTGCCCTTCTGATAGGCGTACACCTGCGACGTGCCGCTCGGGTTCTGCATGCCGCTCAGCGCGGTGGCAGTCGACTCGAACACCACGACGCCGGCGAGCACGTTCACCGACGGGCGGATGCTGTCGCCGTCCGCCGCCGTCGTGACGCGGCGGTACTCGCCCGTCTTCAGGTTGGCGAGGTAGATCTGCCGGCGGTTGCCGGCCGCTCCGCTGAGCGGGCTCAGCGCGCCCGGCACGGAGAAGGAGCCGAGCGCGTCGAAGGCCACCCACAGGTCGCCGATGGTGGCGCCGTTGGACGGGGTGCCGGCGCTCGGGTTGTCCGGCTGGCCGTTGCCCGTGGTCAGCTGCCAGATATGGGGCGTCGTCGCCGGCGGGCACGGCGTGGTCGGCACCGTCGTCCCCTTCGCGCAGTCGTAGGCGGCGAGGTTGAAGACGAAGACCTGCTTCGTCGTGTTGCCGGTGCCCGCGAGGTCCTGGCTCGAGACGAACGTGAGGTAGTTGCCCCACGATCGACCGGTCGAGTGGACGTGGGACACACCGTTGGTGATCTGCACCGCCCCGGGTGTCTCGCGGTGAAGCGCGTGTGCCGTCCCGGGCAGCACGCCCATCCCAACGATGGCCGTAAGTACCGAAAGTGTCGATGTAATCTTCGTCCCCACACGCATACGGCCTCCCATCGAGCAGGAACCATGCCACGACCAGGTGCGTCGAGGCAAGGTGTAACCGGCTGAAATCCAGGAACATTTCCATCCGCCGGCGGAGGCGCTGTGTGTGCTGCGCTCCGACGAAGTGGGGGAACCACCCGACATGACCGCCCGAAACCTGCACTCCCGCAACGCGGTCGCTGCGAATTCCTCGCATCCGCTCACCTCCCTCGAGGCCTCGACCGACCCTCCTCGTCCCCTGGTCGGAGGGGCATCGCGGCTCCGCGCTGTCGTGCGCTACCGCTCGCGAAACATGCCCGCGTGGCTGAGTTTCCTCAGGTTTTTCGGGTAATCGCCGCAACGCTCATGGCACGTGTCTTGCCTTGCGGCGTGGTCCATGCGGACTCGTCTCACCTCGACCATCCTGCTCGGCCTCCTTGCATGTGTGCCGCCGCTGGCACGGACCGCACACGCCGTCTGCGGCGACGGGATCAAGCAGCCGGCCGAGGCGTGCGACGCCTCCGCGCCCGGCGGTGACGCCGCCTGCCCCGGCGCCTGCATCCTGCCGCCGGTGATCGAGCGCTGCACCTGCGCGGTCCCGCTCGGCGACTTCCGCGCCTACGCCATCATCGGCGGCAAGCAGGTGAAGCTGGGCGGCAGCACGGTGATCGTCGGGGGCAGCATCGCGGCGACCGCCGCCGACGGCTTCCTCGCCCTCGGCAAGGACGGTGCGCTGCCTGTCACCGGCCACGTGGTCGGGGACAAGACGAAGGTTCTCTCCCGCGCCAACCTCGGTCGCCTCTTCGCCAACGACCCGATCGTGGCCAGGGACGCGAACCTGGCCGGTGGAGGTCCCTACCCGTTCCGGACACCGCTGGTGTTCGCCACCCTCCCCGCCTTCGCGTCCTTCACCGCCGGTACCGAGGACATCAGCGTGGCCGCCGGCCAGACCCGGATATTGTCCCCCGGCCGGTACGGCGCTCTGACGGTGGCGAGCGGGGGCCGCCTCCGACTGCGCGGCTACACCGGCGGAGCCGGCGTCGGACGCTACGACATCGCGGCTCTCAAGGTGGCGTTCGAGGGTCGCGTGAGCGCGGACAACGCCGTGGTGGTCAACGTGCGCGAGCGCATCGGCATCGCCGGCCGCGGCTACCTCGGGCCCTCGGCCGGCGAGCCGCTGCTGGCCGGCGACATCCAGGTGAACGTCGCCGGCGCCGCCATGAAGCTGAGCCGCGGGGCCACGGTCGTGGCGCAGGTGCGCGTACCCGGCGGCAAGGTCGGCGTCGGCGCCAGCGCGACCGTCATCGGGCGGATCATCGCCGATCGCGTCACCGTCTCGAAGCGGGCGGTGGTCGCGCTCCAGGGCGGCTGCGGCGACGGGCAGCGCAGCATCGCCGAGGAGTGTGATCTTTCGGCGCCGAACGGTGACGCCGCCTGCCCGGGCGACTGCATCCCGGGCGACCCGAGCGGCCTCGGACGCATCGAGCTAGGGCAGCCCGGCCAGTGCCGCTGCCGCTGCGAGAGCAATGCGGACTGCGACGACGGCGACAAGTGCGACGGCGAGGAGACCTGCCAGGCGGGCATCTGCGTCCCCGGCACGCCGCCCAGCTGCGACGACGGCAATCCCTGCACGCGCGACTGCGACCCGGCCCGCGGCTGCGTGAACGAGCCGCGCCCGGACGGCAGCGGCTGCTCGGACGCCAACCTCTGCACGACCAACGACACCTGCCAGGGCGGCGTCTGCGTCGGCGGGCCGGCACGCAACTGCGACGACGACAACAGCTGCACCACCGACACCTGCGTGCCCGCCACCGGCTGCAAGCGTACGCCGCTCGAGAACGGCGCCGCCTGCACGGACGAGAACGCCTGTACCCAGGGCGACGCCTGCATCCGCGGCACCTGCATCGGCGGCACGGCGGTCGACTGCGACGATGCGAACCCGTGCACCGCGGGCTCCTGCGATCCGGTGCTCGGCTGCAAGCAGACGCCCCTGCCGAACGGCACCTCGTGTGCCGGCGCCAGCCCCTGCACGACGCTCGACGCCTGCCAGCAGGGCATCTGCACCTCGGGTGCGTCGCAGCTGTGCAGCGACGCGAACCCCTGCACGGCGGACTTCTGCACCCTGAACGGTCCGATCGAGGCGCCGGTCGCGACCTGCGGGCACAGCCAGCTTCCGAACTTCACCCCGTGCGGGGCGAACGGCAAGGTGTGCTTCAACGGCGTTTGCCAGTGAGAAGCGGCGTGCGGTAGACGCGGCGCCCATGGCCGCTCTCCGCGACGCCGTCCTCGCCGGTTACGTTCGTACGCCCTTCGGTCGGGCCGATCCGCGCCGCGGCGTGTTCCGCGCCGTGCGCTCCGACGACCTGGCCGTCGTGGCGCTGAACGCCCTCGTCGAGCGCGCCGGCATCGAGAAGGGCCACGTCGACGGCGTCATCCTCGGCGCCGTCGAGATGATGGGCGAGCAGGCCCATCCCGGCACGGCCGTCCCCTTTCTCGCCGGCTTCCCGGATCACGTCGTCGGCACCAGCATCGAGCGCGCGTGCACCACGGCGATGATGGCGGTCCACCTCGCGACCATGCAGGTGCAATGCGGCCTCGGCGACGTCTTCATCGCCGGCGGGCTCGACAGCATGACGCACTTCCGCATCCCCACCATCAAGGACGGAATGGACATGGACGCGGTCATCAAGGAGGGCGGCCACATGCTGGCCGCCATGAACCCGAACCCGAAGCTCTTCGACCTCGTGAACCCGATCGAGCTGAACGGTGGTCAGGGCGCCGAGCGCCTCTGCGACCGCTACGGCATCACGCGCGAGGAGATGGATCGCTGGGCGCTGCGCAGCCACGAGCGCGCGATCGCCGCCCGCGGCCGGCTGCGCGAGGAGATCGTGCCGGTCGATGGCCTCGATCTCGACGGCAACGCGATCCGGGTCGAGGACGACCAGGGACCGCGTGCCGACACGACCTACGAGAAGATCGCCGGCCTCGCTCCCGTGTACCGCGGGGACGGCCGCATCACCGCGGCCACCTCGTCGGGCCAGGCGGATGGCGCCGCCGTCTGCCTCGTCATGTCGGCCGAGGCGGCGCAGCGCCACGGCATCGCCCCGCTCGCCCGCATCCACACCATCGCCACCGGAGCCTGCCATCCGACCGATCTCATCTACTCCGTCGTCCCGGCCGCCCGCCGCGCCATCGAGCGCAGCGGCCTCGGGTGGGACGACATGGCGGTGGTCGAGGTGAACGAGGCCTTCGCGTCGGCGCCGCTCGCGGTGATGCGCGAGTTCGGGCTGCGCGACCCCGAGCGCATGAACCCCAACGGCGGCGCCTGTGCGCTCGGGCATCCCGTCGGCGCCTCGGGGGCTCGGCTCGTCGGCACGACCGCGCTCGAGATGCGGCGGCGGGGCGCACGCTACGGCATGGCGGCGATCTGCGGCGGCATGGGCCAGGGCGCGGCGACGATCCTCGAAGCGCTCTAGTCCGCTCAGGGCACGCAGCGCAGCCGCAAGGTGTCGGTGTCCGAGCGGCCGGCGGCGTCGCGCGTGCGCAGCTGCACCCTCGCCCAGCGCTTGTCGGCGGGCAGGTGCAGCAGCATGCGGTGGCTGCACACCTCGCCGGGCCCTGCCGGGACGTAGCCACCGAGATGGTCCAGCAGCTCGGCGCGCAGCGCGGCGAGCGCCCCGCCGTCGCGGCTCGTGGGCCGGCGGACCTCGAGGCTGGTGATCTGCGCCGCCGCGCAGCCGAGCCGCGCATCGGCACCGCCGACGCAGGCCCAGGTGGCGAAGGCGCACGAGCCCGGGGCGGGGTCGAGGTCGCACGCCGGATCGCCGTCGCGGCACGTCTGCTTCGACGACGGCAGTCCCGTACGGTCCGTGGCCGGCGCGGCGAGCGCGACGGCCGTCTCGAGGTGGCAGTCGGTCGCCTTGGAGCCGCCGCCCGGGATGCGCAGCGCCGGCACGACGAACGTACACGCGGCGGTGCAGCCGCTCGCCGGCGTGCCGTTCGCGGCGCCGTCGTCGCACTCCTCGCCGCAGGCGACCACGGCGTCGCCGCAGCTCTCCGTGCGGCAGGCGGGCGAGCAGCCGTCGCACGCGGCGGTGTTGCCGTCGTCGCACTGCTCACCGAGCTCGATCGTGCCGTTGCCGCAGACGGCGCGGTTCGGCTCGCACACCAGGTCGATGGCGTTGCGCCGCATGCGGCCGCCGGCGCTCGACTGCGCCGCGACCTCGAGCGACACCGTCGCGGCCGCGCCCGGCGCATGCGGGACCGGCAGCAGAACCGGCGCCGTGCAGCGGTCGCGGCCGAGCACCGGCGCGCCGGGAACGACGACGTTGCTGCCGCCCTTCACCGTGACGCCCAGCGCGGCGAGCGCCTGCACGAGCGCGGCGGCCCGCGCGACGTCGGCCGCCGCCGTCACCTTGAGCGGGTTCGGCGTCTTCAGGGTCACGTTCGTGACCCCGGCCGGCTGGCACGCGGGCAGACGCGGGTCGTCCGCCGCGAGGCACGCCGCCACCTGGAAGAGACAGGTGCCGTCGCTGGCGCCGTCGGCGTCGCAGGCGGGATCGCCGTCGATGCAGCGCTGCGCGGGCGACGGGAACCCGTCCTCGATCGGCGCCGCCGGGTTGCGCACCGCCCACTCGAGGAGGCACGCGTTGCGCGAGCGGCCCCCCGGGATCCACTGCACGCCGCCCGCGGACGGGATGACGCGGCAGCTTGCGTCGCAGGCGCTCCCGGGCAGGCCGGTTTGCGGGCCGTCGTCGCACTCCTCGTCGCACTCGACGCGGCCGTTGCCGCAGGCCTCGAGGCGGCAGCTCGCGCTGCAGCCGTCGCAGGCGAGCGTGTTGCCGTCGTCGCACTGCTCGGCGCCCGCCGGCACCCCGTCGCCGCAGACGGCGCCGCTCGGCGGGCACGGGGGCAGGTCCGGGGCGAGCACCGCCACCGTCGCCGGGTTGACGATCCCCGTGACCACCGGTGCGAGCGCCGGGTCACGGTACGCGAGCACGTTACGGCCGCCCGTCGCCGACAGCCGTCCCGCGATGGTGGCCAGGCCGCTCGCACGTATCTCCGTCTGCGCGCCGAGGCCGTTCGAGCGCAGCTCGCCCGCGGCGCCGATGCCGATCGTGCAGCCGGCGACCTCGATGGCGCCGCCGAAGCCGCCGTCGGGCGCGCTGGCGCGCACCACGGCGCCCACGTTGACCGTCGGCGCCCCGATGGTCACGAGACCGCCGGAGCCGAAGCTGGTCGCGCCGTCGACGGAGACGAGGCCCGTGAGCGACGCCGTGCCGAGCGCGTCGACGGCGAAGAATCCACCGCCGCAGCCGCCGGCGGAGAGGTCGACGCGACCGAGGGTGACGTCGCGCCCGGCGCGGATGTCCACCTCACCGCCGCACGACTCGGCTCCGCTCGCACCGGCAAGAACCGTCGCCGTCACCAGCGCGCTCGCCCCCGCGTCGACCACGAACGAGCCGCCGGAGCCGTCCGGGCTCGCGCCCGTCACCGTGACCGCCGCGGACACGGTCACGCCCTGCCCGGCGACGAGGGTCACGTCCGCACCGAGCCCACCGCCCTCGCTGCTGCTGCCGGCGGCGCGACCGCTGATCGCCCCCAGGATCTGGAGCGAGCCGGCCACCGCGGTCGCATCGAGCACGCCGCCGTCGCCGTAGGCACCACCGCCGTTCAGGTCGAGCGCCGCCGTGACCGCGACGTCGCTGCCGCCCTCGAGCGTGATCGCGCCGCCGCCGAACTCCCCCCCGGAGACGTCGACCCGGGCGCCCAGGGCGAGGCGTCCGGCCGCCGAGATCTCGACCGTACCGCCGCCGCTGGTGGCGCCGCTGCGCACGACGATGCTGCCCCCGCCGGCCAGCACGTCGCCGCTGCCGTCGATGGTGACGTAGCCCGGCAAGCCGTCGGGTCCGGGCGCGCTGGCGGCGACGTCGCCGTCGAGGCGCACGGTTCCCCCGGCGACGATCGAGAGGTCGCCGGCGACGAGGGTCCCGGAGAGGTCGATCCGCGCGCGCACGCTGCCGAGCGCCTGCAGCTCGACGTCGCCCGCCGCCTCGATGGTGAGCGCGGCGCCGTCCGCGCCGGCCTGGATACGCGCGCCCGGACGCAGGCGGACGCTGCCCGCGCGCAGCACGGCCGTCCCCGCCGGCAGCGTCACGCGGGCCGACGCCGCCACCTCCAGCGTGCGCGCGCCGACGTCCACGACGGAGCCCGCGGTGAACGTCCGGGTGCCTTCGATCACGCAGGGATCCGCCGCCGGGGCGCAGAGGTCGCCGGCCACGGTGGCGTGCGCCATCGGACCCGGGACGAGACACGCGAGCAGGAAGAGACGCGCCAGGCGCCGTGCGGCCGCCCGAGGCGTCGCGCCGGCGCCGGAGGTGGACATGGGCGCTCCGCTAGCACAGCGGCGTGCGGCCGGCGACGAGAAATTTCCGTTTCCATCTGCGACCATCGGGCGGGCGCTTGACGTCATGGCCGGGGCGCTCGTAGGGAGCGCCATGTCGGATGCCCGCCCCGTCGCGCCCGATCTCTTCGTCGCCGCGTCCGACGGCGCCCGGCTGCTCGCGGGACGCTGTCGCTCCTGCGCCCGCCATCACTTCCCCGCCAGCCCGGTGTGCCCGTACTGCGGGGCCGACGGCGCGGCGGCCGAGCCGGTCGGCCCGACGGGCCGCCTCTGGCTCTGGACGGTGGTGACGACCCGTCCGCCCGGCTATCGCGGCACGCTGCCGTACGGGTTCGGGGTGGTCGAGCTCGATCGGATCGGGCTCCGCGTCGTCACCCGGCTCACCGAGACGCGGCTCGGGCACCTGCATGCCGGGCAGCCGATGCGGCTGGTCGTCGAGACCCTCTGTGCGGACGACGACGGCACGCCCGTCGAAGCGTGGGCGTTTGCGCCCGAGGGGGAGGCGTGAGGCCGGTCTACGTCACCGGCGTCGGGCTGCACGCCTTCGGCCGCTTCCCCGACGCCAGCCTCACCGCGCTCGGCATGGTGGCGGTGCAGCGCGCGCTCGCCGAGGCGGCGATCGGGCGCGGCGGCTTCCAGGCCGCGTTCTGCGGCTCGGTCTACGGCGGCGTGGCGACGGGGCACAAGGTCCTGACGGCGCTCGGGCTGTCCGGCGTCCCGACGGTGAACGTCGAGGCCGGCTGCGCCAGCGGCGGCGCCGCGCTCGCGCTCGCGAGCGCGCAGATCGCCAGCGGCGCCTGCGACACGGCGCTCGTCTTCGGACTCGAGAAGATGCCCCGCGGCATGATCCGCTCCAGCTTCTTCGAGCCCTGGCGCGAGGAGGCCGGTCTCGCGGCGACGCCGGCGTACTTCGCGCTGCGCGCCCAGCGTCTCATGCGCGAGAGCGACGTGCGCGCCGAGGACCTCGCCGCGGTCTCGGTGCAGAACCATCTCCACGGCGTGCACAACCCGTACGCCATGTACCGCAAGCCGATCGGCGCCGAGGCGGTGCTGGCGTCGGCGCTCGTGTGCGATCCGCTGCGCCTGCTCATGCTGTGCGCGCCGAACGAAGGCGCCGCCGCGGTCGTGCTCTCGTCGCGGCCGGGCGACGCGCCGCCGGTGCGCGTCCTCGCGGCGGTCCTGCGCTCGCATCTGCCCGGCTCGGTCCTCGGCGAGCACACCCCGCTCGCCGGGCTCGCCGACGACGCCAGCCCGACCCCGAGCGAGATGGCCGCATGCGTCGCCTACGAGGCGGCGGGCGTCGGTCCCGCGGACCTCCACGTCGTCGAGCTCCAGGACACCGACGCCGCCCGTCACATCCTGTCCGCCGAGGAGCTCGGTCTCTGCCCACGCGGCGGCGGCGGCGCCTGGGTGCGCGGCGGCGGCGGCAGCATGGGCTCCCGGCTGCCGGTGAATCCCAGCGGCGGCCTGCTGTCGAAGGGCGAGCCGCTCGGCGCCTCCGCGCTCGGGCAGATCGTCGAGCTGGCGTGGCAGCTCCGCGGCGCGGCGGGCGCGCGCCAGGTCGCGGACGCCCGGGTCGGCCTGGCGCACACGGTCGGCCGCGGCGCGAACGCCTGCGTCGTCGTGCTGCGTGCGGGCTGACGCGCTCAGCAGCGCGCGGTGCCGGCGCGGGCGAAGTAGCGGCGCGGGTTGTCGACCAGCAGTGCCTGGATGCGTGCCTCCGGCACGCCCGCGTCGCGCAGGCGCGGGACGATGGTGTCGAGCACGTAGGTCGGCCGCCACTGGGTCAGCAGCTCCGCCGGCAGCGTCGGCGCACGCCCACGCCAGCACCAGACCGTATCGTGCGACAGCACGAGCTGGCGCTCGAAGCCCACGCCCAGGAGCCCGATCAGCACCGCGAGCCGCTCGCGATCCGGATGCAGCAGCTCGAGGCCGAAGCGGTCGAAGCCGAGGTACGCGCCGCGGTCGAGCATGCGCAGATGGTACGAGACGTCGCTCGCGCCGCACGAGTGTCCGACGACCACCGCCGACGGATCGACGCCCTCCTCCTCGAGGATGGCGAGCTGCTCGGGGCCCATCGTGCCTTCGTCCGTATGGGTCGTGATGGGCGCCCCCGTGGCGCCGTGGGCGCGTGCCGCCGCGCGCAGCACCGCTTCCTCGTAGGGCGTGATCCGGTGCGCCCCGGTGGCCACCTTGATGATGCCGGCGCGCAGCCCGGTGTCGCCCACGCCTTCCGTCAGCTCGCGCACGAACAGCGCCGTCATCTCGCCCACCGCGTCGCCGAACTGGCGGCGGAACTTGAAGTACGGCGCGGCGCCCTGGTCCTCCTTGTAGAGGCCCGTCGCGAAGACGATGCGCACGCGACTCTGCTGCGCGACCTCGGCGGTGAACTCGACGTCGCGGCCGAGATCGATGGGACAGGGATCGACGAGGGTGCCCACGCCGAGCGCCGCCAACTCGGCGAGGCGCTCGACGCAGCGACGCTGGAACTCGCGGCGCTGTCCCCGATCGGCGAGCGCCTCGGCCTCCCAACCCGGCCAGCCGACCATCAGATGCTCGTGCATCAGGGTGACGCCGAGCTCGGCGGGCGCGCAGGGCCCGGTGACGGTGTGCACGACGTCCATGGCGCCAGCAGAGCCGCGCGCCGCGCGCGCCGTCAACACCCGCGCAGCACCGCTGCTTGACCGTCTCCCCTACCCGCTCCTACGCTGCCCGTGCGATGCGCTGGCGAGGTTGGGCGGCGGGGACGGCGGTGCTCGTCGGGCTCGCGCTCCTCGCCATGCGCGGCGCGGGGACCTTCCTCGTGGTCGCCGATCCGCTGCCGGCGCGCGCCGACGTGATCGTGGTGCTCGCCGGCTCGGTTCCGGACCGGGCGCTCGAGGCCGCGCGCCTCTGGAAGGCCGGCGTGGCGCCGCGCATCGTGACCACGCGCACGCGCCTGCACCCCGCGGAGGACACCCTGCGCGCACTGGGCGTGCATCTCGAGGAGGAGCACGAGCGCCTCGGCCGTGCGCTCGCCGGGCTCGGCGTCCCGGCCGACGCGCTCACCGTCCTGCCGACGCGCGCCGACAGTACGGTGAGCGAGGCGAGCGTGATCGCACGATGGGCCTGCGGGCACGACCTGCGCACGCTCGTCGTGGTGACCTCGCCGGCGCACACGCGCCGGGCGCGGCTCATCCTGCGGCGCCTCCTGCCGGCGGAGACCGAGATCGCCGTCGTGGCCACCCCCGACGATCCCTTCCCGGCCGCAGCCTGGTGGCGCGATCGGCGCGCCGCGAAGTACGTGCTGCGCGAGTGGGAGAAGCTCGCGCACTACTGGCTGCGCGAGCGCGGGCGGCTCGCGCCCTGCGCCGGCGTCACGCCGGGGAGCTAGGCCTTGTCGACGGCGGCGCGCACGAGGCCGGCGAGCTCGCCCTTGGCGTGCATCTCACGCACGATGTCGCAGCCGCCGATGAACTTGCCGCCCACGAACACCTGCGGGATCGTCGGCCATTGCGTGAACTGCTTCACTCCCTCGCGCTTGTCCTGCTCGGCGAGGATGTCGATGGCCTTGAAGGGCACACCGAGGTCGTTCAGCACCTCGACCGTCGCGGCCGAGAAGCCGCACATCGGGAAGCGGGGCGTCCCCTTCATGTAGATGACCACCGGGTTCTCGGTGATCTCGCGCTCGATCTCCTTGATCACGTCGCTCATGCGGCACCCTCTCCGGCCGGCTCCGTGCGCAGCGCCAGCGCGTGGATGCGCGACATGAGATCCCCGAGCGCGCCGTAGATCATGCGGTGCTGCTCGAGGAGGCTCTTGCCCGCGAACGCGGCCGCGATCACGTGGACCTCGAAATGATCGCCGGCGCCCGTCGAGTCCGCCACCGTGACGCGCGCGCCGGGCAACGCCGCCGCGATGCGCGTGTGGACTTCGTCGGGGTCGACCATGGGCCCTGGCTACACGCCGGGCCCGCGTGGAGCAAGCCGCGCCGGGGGGGACGGCGCGGCAGCTCCGGGGTGGGCGGGCTGGGAGTCGGGTCAGGACTTGGGGGCGCAGGTCATCGACGGCGAGCCGCCGCTCGACCAGGTGCAGCTTCGCGTGGCGCGGGGGTGGTCGGTGGTGAGCGTGAATCCGTTCGCGTCGCCGGCACAGTCGGTGATGACGACGCCGTCGGAGGTTTCGAAGCCGGGCAGATCGTTGCAGTCGCTCGAGTACGTGAAGTGATCGGTGAAGTAGGCTTCCTGGCCCGCGGCCGCGCGGCGCAGATCGGACTGGACGCGCGCGTCGTATGCCTTGCCCTGGCGGCCGGCGAAGCTCGGCAGCGCGATCGCGACCAGTATCCCCACGATCGACACGACCACCAGCAGCTCGACCAGCGTGAAACCGCCGCTGTCTTGCTTGCGTGCCATGGTGCTCCGCGGCTGCAAGCGAGGTGCCAGCCGGCCATCCACGCGCGGCCGGGGCTTTCCGCCCGGAGCGTCGATGCGGTGGCGCTTCGGGCGACGCGGCCGTGACGTAACCCGCCGACTCGCCATGCGCTTCGCGATGGCCAGATCGGCCGACATCGGCTAGGGTCCGCGCCCGCATGCGTCCTCTCGTCCGGGCGTCGTCGCGGCGTCCCCTGCCGCGCCGCGCGTCGCTCCCGCTCCTGCTCGCGCTGCTGGTCTCGGCGGCCGGTGTCCTGCCGGCGGAGGCACGCCGCTGCGGCGACGACGTCGACGGTCGCGGCACGGCGATACGCTGTGCGTGCGGCGACGTCGTCGTCAGCGACGTGCGTCTGCGTGCCGACGATCCCGTCGCCGTTGGCACGTGTGCCACCGACGGCCTCGTCATCGATGCGTCCGCCCCGGTCACGGTGACGCTCGATGGCGTCGTGCTGCGCGGGGCCGGACGCGGCACCGGCCTGCGCGTGCTCGGCGGCGGCGTGGTGCTCGCAGGGCCCGGCGGGGTCGAGCGCTTCGACGTGGGCGTGTCGGCAGGCCCGGGCGCCCTCGCGCGTGCCGTCGCCGTGGCCGCGCGCGACAACCGGCGCGACGGCTTCCTCGTCCGCGGCGACGACACGGAGCTGATCGACTGCGTCGCCGAGGACAACGGCCGCGACGGTGTCGCGCGGAGCGGACGGCCGCCGCGTCTCGAGGGCGGGCGGGTCGCCGACAATGGACGCGACGGGCGCCGCCGCACCCGCCGTGCGGACCGGGAGGCCCGATGACCCGCGCCCTCGCCGTGCTCGCCCTGCTCTCCGTCGCCCTGATCGCCACGGCGGAGGCCGCCTGTCCCATCACCCAGGCCTGCAACGCGACCGCCCTTCTCGCCAACGCCCAGTGCTGCAGCGCCCAGCAATGCGTCCTCGATGCGCTCATCACGACGACGGGGCCGTCGTGCGAGATGGACTTCGGGACGCGCCACGTCGTCATCAGCGGCGGCCTGCGCATTGGCCCGCGGACCCTCGTCCTGCGCGCCGGCAGCGTCGGCGTCGGCGCGGCGGTCGACGGCAAGGGGACCGGCACGGCGGCCGGCGGTCGTCTCACCATCCACACCACGCAGCAGACCACCCTCTCCTTCCTGATGGACCAGAACAACGCCCGCATCGACCTCTCGGGGCCGGGCGGCGGCGGCGCCTTCACCCTGTTCGCCGACGGCGCGGTCGATCTCACCAAGGGCCGCATCGTCGCCGAGGGCACGGGTGCCGGCTCGAGCGGCGGCGAGATCATCGTCGACGCCAACCGCGGCGACGTCAACGTGCGCATCGAGCTCCAGGCCAACGGGGTCGGCAGCGGCGGCCTGGTGCGCGTCGAGGCGCGCGACGGCGGCGTCGGCCTGCGCGGCAGCGCCGGCAAGCTCGCCGCGCGTGCGGGCATCATCGACGTCGGCGCGCGTGGCCTCGTGCGCTTCGAGCAGCCGACGACGATCGACGGAGCGATGGGCGGCTCCATCGACGTCACCGGTGGGACCCTCTTCGGCGAAGGCGAGATCGTCGCCACCGGTGGCGGGTCCGTCGACCTCCTCACCACCGCGGGCGAGCTGCGCCTCCAGCGCAACGGCGCCGCCATCACGGTCGACGGCGAAGGGCTGGTCTCCCTGGCGGCCGAGACGCCCGGCCCGGAAGGCACGATCGTCCTCGCCGCCCCGACCCAGGCGCAGGCGAGCGAGGTGACGCTGTCCGCGACCGGGCGCGTCCAGGTGCAGAAGCGCATCAACGCGAACGGGACGAGCAAGGACGACACCACCGGAGGCGTGATCGCCATCACGAGCGCGCTCCACGACGTCGAGATCGCCGGCGAGCTGCTCGCCAGCGATTCGGCCGTGGCGGGAGAGATCACGCTGGAGGCGGGCCGCGACGTCGTCGTCACCGAGAACGTCGTCGCCGCCGGCCTCGCGAACGCCGACGGCGGCAACGACGGCGGCAGCATCAGCATCACGGCGCTGAACGCGGTGCGCCTGGTGCCGACGTCGGGACGCCGCCTCGACGTCTCCGGCACCGGCGTCGGCGGCGGCGGCGACATCGACATCGCCGCCGGCGGCGAGCTGCGCACGGGCGCGAGCATGACGCTGCTGGCCTCCGGCGGGCGCAACGGCGGGGCGGGCAACGTCACCCTGCGGGCCGGCGTCGACGACCAGCCCGGCGACCTCCTCGTCCAGGGGCCGGTCACGGTCACGGGCGCGACCGCGGCACCGCCGAGCCGCATCAGCCTCGAGGGCTGCGGCGTGACCATCGACCCGGGCGGCCGGGTCGACGGCAGCGGCAACGCCCAGGGGCGCACCGAAATCGTCGCCCGCCGGCTGGTGCGCGTGTGGGGCCGGCTGACGAGCAGCGGAACGCAGACCGCGGTGCGTCCGATGGCGGGAGATCAGACCGGGCTCCGCATCGAGCCCGGCGGCGTCGTCACGCCCGCCCTCGGGGCCTGCGCCTGTCCGGGCGGCGGCACGAGCGCCGCGTGCTGTGAGCGGGTCGCCTGTGCGCAGGGCAACGCCCCGGCCGGCTGCCTCGTGCCGTGCCCGACCTGCGGCGACGGGCTGACCGAGTGGCCGGAGACCTGCGATGCAGGCACCGGCCCGCGCTGCGGCCAGGACGCCTGGTGCTCGCCGCAGTGCCGCCGCCAGTCGTGCGTCGACGGGTTCCCCTGCACCGACGACACCTGCGACGAGACCTCGGGCTGCGTCTTCCCGTTGAAGCAGGCGGGCAACACCTGCGACACCGGCAGCGCGTGCGTCACCGGCAAGTGCGACACGAACGGGCTCTGCCAGGGCTCGACGCTCTCCTGCAACGACGCCAACGCCTGCACCGTCGACACCTGCGACGCGCAGCTCGGCTGCAAGCACACGCCGCTCTCGTGCGACGACGGTAACCCCTGCACCGCCGACGCCTGCAACCCGGCCACGGGCTGCGTCCACACCAACACCACCGCCGTCTGCGACGACGGCGACGTCTGCACCACCGGCGACCGCTGCGGCGGCGGCGTCTGTCGCCCGGGAACGCCCCTCGCGTGCGCTCCCGGCGAGCTCTGCACGCCGGGCAGCGGCTGCGGCCCGGCGCCCGAGTGCGAGGACGACCTCGACTGCCGCGACCAGAATGCCTGCAACGGCCTCGAGACGTGCAGCGGCGGCGTCTGCGTGCCCGGAGCGCCGATCGTGTGCAGCGACGGGGATCCGTGCAACGGCATCGAGGTGTGCGACCCGACCTCGGGCGCGTGTCTGCCGGGCACGCCCTGCAACGACGGCGACGCCTGCAACGGCGAGGAGACCTGCACCGCCGGCGGCTGCGAGGCGGGCACGCCGCCGGTGTGCCAGGACGCGGACCCGTGCACGGAGATCAGCTGCAACCCGAGCGTCCCGGGCGGCTGTGTCGGCGTGCTCGTGCCGGGCTGCTGCAGTGCGACCCGGCCGTGCGCTGCGGGCGCCTGCGAGCTCGCGACCTGCGTCGACGGGAGCTGCGTGGTGACGCCGGATCCGTCCTGCTGCACGACCGCGTCGGACTGCGACGACGCCGACCCCTGCACCGCCGACCTCTGCGACGGCGACGGGCGCTGTGCGCACACGCCGCTCGTCGGCCAGATCGGCGGCTGCGGCGACCTCTGCGAGCCCGCGACCTGCGTCGCCGGCGCCTGCACGCCGGCGGCGCCGCTCGACTGCGACGACGCCGACCCCTGCACCGACGATTTCTGCGACCCCGAAACGGGCTGCCAGCATCAGGCGCGCGCCGGCTGCTGCAGCGGCCTCGCGAACCAGTGCGACGACGCCAACGCCTGCACCACCGACACCTGCGACCTCGATCTGAACGAGTGCCGGCACGCACCCGAGCCCACCTGCACCGCGTGCGCGAGCGACGTCGACTGCGACCCGCTCGGGCGCTGCGGCGGCGTGGCGTGCGAGGGCGGCGTCTGCGTCGACGTCGCCCCGCTCGCCTGCGACGACGGCAACGCCTGCACCATCGACGCCTGCCCGAGCGCCGCGGGCTGCACGCACACGCCGCGCGCCTGCGACGACGGCCGCGCCTGCAACGGGGCCGAGCTGTGCGACCCGACGAGCGGCTGCGTCGCGGGGACCATGCCCAACTGCGACGACGGCGACCTCTGCACCGACGACGCGTGCGACGACGTCGTCGGCTGCACGCACGAGGAGCGCACGGGCTTCGCCGCCGTGCACTGCAAGCTCGACGGCTTCGCCGCGGCGCTCGCGGCGGCACCGGCCGAGGCGGCGGCGCCGAAGGTCCGGCGCAAGCTCGGCGCCCTGGTCACGAAGGTGCGCGCGGCGCTGCGCGCGGCCGAGGGCACGACCAAGGCGGGCAAGCGCAAGAAGCAGCTGGCGAAGGCGACGAAGCGCGTGGGCGCGCTCGGCCGCAACGTCACGCGGGCGCAGGGACGCCGCCTCGATCCGGCGCTCGCCACCGCACTCGCGCGGTACGCCGACGGCGCCTCGGGAGCCGTCCGCGCCGTGCGCTGACTGCGACTCATCGGCGTGCGCCCGGGCGCGCGCGCCCGAGCCTTGCAATCATGCGATTCGTGGCGTAGCGCAAGGCGGCCATTTCGCCCTTGCACGATCAGGCCTTGCGCCGCTGCCACGCACGCCGCTCCAGGGCACGCCGGTTGCTCTCTGCCGCCGCACGATGACCCGCGTCCTGCTCGCTGCCCCGCTCGTCCTCGCGGCCACCATGGCGTTCGCCGCACCGGCGAACTCGCCCAACGACCTGTGTGCGCCTGCCGCGAACCCATGCACCGTGACCGGGAACTGGACGATCCCCGGCCCCGCCATCGTCACCTTCGACTTCGGCGCGCGCACGCTGGTGCTGAAGCAGGGCGCCAAGATCGACTTCGGCGGCGGCGACTTCCGCATCGTCGCCGGCAGCGTGATCATGGAGACCAACGCGGCCCTCGTCGGCTCCGGCGGCCTTCTCAGCATCGACGCGGTGAACGACATCCGCATCCAGAAGGCGGGCAGCAACGCCGCGAAGATCGACGTCAACGCGTCCTTCCCCGGCCGTGTGGCGCTCACCGCCGGGGGCCGCGTGCAGGTCGACGGGCAGATCACCGCCAAGGCCACCTCCGCCGACGAGAGCGGCGGCGACGTCGCCATCACCGCCGGCGACATCGTCATCACGGGGGACATCACCGCGACCGGCGGCGCGCAGGGCTTCAGCAGCGGCGGCGCCGTCGACCTGATCTCCGACGCCTCGGTGACGCTCAGCGGCAAGATCGACCTCACCGGCCAGGATCTCGGCGGGTCCTTCTCCGTGGTCGCGGACGACGACGTGAACCTCGGCGGTATCCTCGATCTCCAGGCGAAGGCCGTCGACGGCTCCGGCGGCACCATCGAGATCGACTCGGTGGACGGCCGCGTGGCCCTCTCCGGCGCGCTGCGGCTCGCCGGCCGCGCCGGCGGCGCGTTCGGCGGCGACGGCGGCGACCTCACCGTCACCGCCTTCACCGGCAGCGTCGAGCTGAGCGGCAGCATCGACGTCACCGGCGGCGGGCCCTCGGGCTCGGGCGGCGACGTCGACATCTCCGCCGGCGAGGACTTCATCCAGGTCGGCAGCGTCAGCATCAACGGCAGCACCGTCGGCGTCGGAACCACCGGGCCGCTCGTGCAGATCGAGGCCAGCCGCAAGGTCGTGCTCGGCAACATCGACGCCCGCGGCAGCGACGCGTTCGGCGGCGGCGAGGTCGACATCCGCGCCCAGTGCGACCTCACCCTGCCCGGCGGCCGTGTCGTCGACGCGCGCGGCAGCGGCGGGCGCATCCGTCTCGGCAGCGGCGGTCAGCTCACCGTCGCGGGCACCATGCGGGCGACCCAGCAGAACGAGCTGCGCTGGCTCACCAAGGAGCCCATCACCACCGGGGCCAGCATCGTGCCCGCGGCCACCAAGGTCATGGATATCGACCTCATCCCCTGCGGCGGCGTCGGCTGCGGCAACGAGTTCCTCGACACGGGCGAAGAGTGCGACGGCGCGCTCTCGGGCGTCTGCGGTCAGGGCGTGACCTGCTCCGAGCAGTGCCGCTGCCAGATCTGCGGCAACGGCATCCTCGACCCCGGCGAGGCGTGCGACGACATGAACACCGAGGACGGCGACGGCTGCGCCGCCGACTGCTCGCGCGCTACCAACGTCTGCGGCGACGGGATCACCGACAACCTCGAGGGCTGCGACGACTCCAACACGAGCTCGTGCGACGGCTGCTCGGCGACCTGCCAGGTCGAGACCTGCGGCAACGGCATCATCGAGTGCGCCGAGGAGTGCGACGACGGACCCGAGGGCTCGCTCACCTGCAGCACCGCCTGCGCGAAGCAGGCGCCGCCCGGCTGCGGCAACGGCAACCCCGACCCCGGCGAGCAGTGCGACGACGGCAACACGGCGAACTGCGACGGCTGCAACGCCTTCTGCGAGATCGAGGGCTGCGGCAACGGCGTCGTCGAGTGCGGCGAGGAGTGCGACGACTTCAACACGGTCTCCTGCGACGGCTGCAGCGCGAGCTGCCGCACCGAGGAGTGCGGCAACGGCACCATCGACTGCTTCGAGGAGTGCGACGACGGCGCCGCGAACGGCACGACGCCCTCGTCCTGCCTCGCGGGCGTGTGCGAGGTGGGCGAGCTGTGCACGCCCGAGTCGACCGAGGCGTGCATCCAGTGCGCCGAGCACGGCGACTGCACCCCGCTCGGCGAGTGCGGCGACGCAGCGTGCATCGCCGGCATCTGCACGCCCGCCGACCCGCCGTCGTGCGATGACGGCGACGCCTGCACGCAGGACTCGTGCAACCCGGCGGTCGGCTGCGTCAGCACGCCCATCGCCTGCGACGACGGCCAGGCCTGCAACGGCACCGAGACGTGCGATCCGGCGGTCGGCTGCGTCGCCGGCACCGCGCCGCAGTGCGACGACGGCGATCTCTGCACCGACGACGCGTGCAGCGACGCCGCCGGCTGCGAGAACGTGCCGAAGGTCGGCATCGGCAGCGTCACCTGCCGCCTCGAGACCGCGGCTGCCATCGTCGCCGGCGCGAGCGGCCAGCTCGGCAAGAAGGCCGCGAAGAAGCTGCCGAAGGGCCTCCGCGCCATCCGCACGAAGGTCGACGTGGTCGGTGCCAGCAGCGGCAAGAAGGCGGTGAAGGCGCGCAAGGCGGCCACGAAGCAGCTGAAGGCGCTCGGCAAGTACGTCGGCAAGCAGTCCGGCAAGCAGATCCCGGCCGACGTCGCGTCTGCCCTCGGCGCGGCGCTCACGGGGGCTTCGGGTGCGCTCGGCGGCCTCACGCTCTGAGCTCGGCAAAAATCGAGCGATCGCTTGATTACCGCGGCACACCTCGGTTAGACCGGCGACGACTCGGGGAGATCCCCGTGTCGATCGTCAGGAGGTGGATCGCATGGCCACGGAACGCATCATCTCGGCGGACTCGCACGTGAACCCCGAGAAGGACCTGTGGACACGCGAGGTGCCCGCTGCCTTCAAAGACCGGGCGCCGCGCGTCGAGTCGACCGACATGGGCGACTTCTGGATCGTCGACTCCCAGATCAGCGGGGCCATCGGCCTCGACTCCTCCGCCGGCCGCAAGCCGGAGGAGTTCAAGGCGTACGGTCTCGGCTACAAGGACATGCGCCCGGGCTCGTACGACCCGAAAGCCCGTCTCGCAGACATGGATATCGACGGCGTCGACGCCGAGGTCCTCTACTTCGGCGGCCCCGTCACGCAGTATCCGAAGGATGCGGCGCTGCGCCGCTGGATCGTCCAGCGCTACAACGACTGGATGGTCGACCTGTCGAAGGCCGCTCCCGATCGCCTGATCGGCCTCGCGCACGTGCCGCTGGTCGACATCGAGGAGGGCATCACCGAGCTCCGGCGCATCGCCAAGCTCGGGCTCCGCGGTTTCCACTGCGATCCGTTCCCGGACGAGCGTGGCGGCAAGCCGCTCTGGCACGAGGACTACGAGCCGTTCTGGTCCGCGATCGAGGAGACCGGCCTGCCGCTCTCCTTCCACATCGTCGGCCCGCGCAACGCGAACGTGCAGGCGACGTTCCAGAACCCGACGCCGGGCGTGAAGGAGACCTTCATCGCGATCGCGCCGATCTCGATCTGCGAGACGGTCTCGACGCTGGTCTTCACCGGCATCCTGGCGCGGCACCCGAAGCTCAAGTTCGTGCTCGTCGAGTGCGGCATCGGCTGGATCCCCTACTTCCTCGAGCGCATGGACCAGACCTTCAACAAGCACCGCTTCTGGACCAAGTCGATCCTCACCGAGAAGCCGAGCACGTACTGGTACCGCCAGGGTCACGCCACGTTCATCTCGGATCTCGCCGGCGTCGCCGAGCGGCATCGTGCCGGGCTGCAGAACATCCTCTGGTCGACCGACTACCCGCACTCGGACAGCTCCTGGCCGAAGTCGCGCGAGGCGCTGGCGGAGCACTTCAAGGACGTCCCGGCGAACGAGCGCGCCCTCATCGCCGGCGGCAACTGCGCGCGTCTCTACGGCCTCGCCTGAGCAGATCGTCGCGCTCTCCGGGGCGGCGTCCGGCATCGGCGCCGCCGTGCGCGCGCGACTCCTCTGCGACGGCGCGCGTGTGATCGGCGTCGATCTCGGCGATGCCGAGGTCTGCGCCGATCTCGCCACCCCGGCCGGCCGCCGCGCGGCGGTCGACGGGGTGCGGGCGCTCGCGCCGCAGGGCCTCACCGGCGCCGTCGCGTGCGCCGGGCTCGGCCCGCACGTGCCCGATCGCGGGCTGCTCGTCTCGGTCAACTACTTCGGCGCGGCGGAGCTCCTCGAGGGCCTGCGGCCGCTGCTCGTCGGCCGCCCCGGGGCGGCGGCGGTCGCCGTCGCCTCCAACTCCGCGTCGCTGCCGAACGCGGTCGACGCACTCGTCGACCATTGTCTCGCCGGCGACGAGAACGCGGCCCGTACGGCGGCCGCGACGCTGCACGGCGCTTCGGCCTACGCGGCGTCGAAGCGCGCGCTCGCCTGCTGGGTGCGGCGCAGCGCCACGGGCCCCGATTGGGCCGGCCGCAGCGTGCGGCTCAATGCGGTCGCCCCCGGCGCGGTGCAGACGCCTCTCCTCGACGGCTCGCTGGCCGACCCGGTCCTGGGGCCCGCCGTGCGCGGCTTCCCGATCCCCACGGGCGGCTTCGGGACACCCGACGCCGTCGCCGACGCGATCGCCTTCCTGCTCGGGCCGGATGCCCGCTTCTGCTGCGGGAGCGTGCTTTTCGTCGACGGCGGCAGCGACGCCCTGCTGCGCCCCGACGCCTTCTGACACCGGCGCCGCTTGTCGCCCGGCGGCGGCGGCGGTAGACGGCGCGTCGATGGCCGTCGACGCTGCGCCGGCACGGGACGACACGGTCTCCGTCGCGACCATCCGCGGCGCCTCGGCGATCGTCCTCCTCGCCTACTGCATCTTCCTGCCCCTCGAGACGACGTACACCGACCGCGACGACCTCGGCGTACACCTGGTGCTCTACGGGGTCACCTCGGCGACGGTCCTCGGCGGCTTCCTCCTCACCTTCCTCCCCTGGGGCGAACGCCACACCGACGCCCTCGGGGTGGCCCTGAGCCTCGTCCTCGCCGCGAGCACGCTCGGCTACTTCTGGGTCTCGCCCCAGCTGCCGACGCTGGTGGCGATGGGGCTGACGCTGCTGCTCGTCGGCAGCGCCGTGCTCGGGCTCTGGTCGGTGGGCCGCACGACCGTGATCGGCATCGGCCTGACCGCGGCCTATGCGGCCATCGGTGTCCTGCGCGCGCCGCCCGATCCGGTGCACGGCTCCTTCGCGTTCTCGGTCGCGGCGCTGGCGGTCGGGGTGGCGGTCGCTTTCGCCTGCGCGGTCGGCTTCGCCCGCGTGCGCGTGCGCCTCGACCTGCGCCAGCGCGAGCTGACGGAGCTGTCGTCGCGCCTCATGTCGATCCAGGAAGAGGAGCGCGCCCGGCTGTCGCGCGAGCTGCACGACGAGCTCGGGCAGTCGCTCACGGCGGTGCTGTCGTATCTCTGGCTGGTCGAGAAGCAGCTCCCCGCGCGTGAGGACGAGCTCCATGGTCGCGTCGCCGAGGCCCGCCGCCTCGCCTCGAAGACGTTGACCCAGATCCGTGAGCTCTCGCAGCTCCTCCGCCCCTCGGTGCTGGACGACTACGGCCTCGTCCCCTCGCTCGATCAGCACGTGAAGGCCTTCGCCGATCGGGAGCAGCTGCTGACCAGCTTCACGGCCGCGACGCTGCCGCATCGCCTCTCGCGCGAGGTCGAGACCGCGGTCTACCGCATCACCCAGGAGGCGCTCACGAACGTCGCCCGGCATGCGCGCGCCCGCAGCGTCCAGGTCACGCTCGGCGTCGAGGGCGACCGGCTCCGTCTCGAGGTGGAGGACGACGGCGTCGGCCTCCGCAGCGGACGCCACGCCGGCCCCGCGCGGGCCGGCGTGGGTCTCATCGGCATCCGCGAGCGCGTGCGTGCCCTCGGTGGGACGGTGCAGATGGGGCCTGCCAATGGCGGCCAGGGTCCCGGCGCGCGCCTCGAGGTCTGGCTCCCGCTCGAAGCCGAGCGCTGACGCCCGCGCCTTGTCATCGCCGGCCGCCGCTTCTACTGTCGCTGCGATGCCTGATGCCGGCTCGGCGGTGCTCGACGGAGTGCGGGTGATCGAGGTCGCCGACTGGGGCTTCGTGCCGTCGGCGGCGACCGTCCTCGGCGACTGGGGCGCCGACGTCGTCAAGATCGAGCACCCCCGCTTCGGCGACCCGATCCGCGGGCTGGTCACCGCCGGGCTGATCCCCGGTGCGTCCGGGCGTAACTTCTTCGTCGAGCACCTCGGCCGCAACAAGCGCAGCGTCGGCATCGATCTCGGGCATCCGGAAGGACGCGCCCTGCTCGACCGGCTGCTCGCCGACGCCGACGTGTTCGTCACCAGCTTCCTCGACGACGCCCGCGAGCGCCTGCGCCTCACGTGGGACGATCTGCGGGCGGTGAACCCGCGCCTCGTCTATGCGCGCGGCAGCGGCCAGGGGCGCCGCGGCCCGGACGCCCGTCGTGGCGGCTACGACGGCGTCTCGTTCTGGGCCCGGGGCGGCATCGCCGACCGCTACTCGACGACCGGCCAGCCGCCGCTCCAGCAACGGCCGGCGTTCGGCGACTTCATCGGCGGCATGGCGATCGCCGGCGGCGTTGCCGCCGCCCTCTTCCGGCGCGAGCGGACCGGCGTCGGCGGCGAGGTCGACGTCTCGCTGCTCGGCACCGCGATGTGGGTGCTGTCGCCCGACATCACCGCCGCCCTGCTCTACGGCTTCATGCTGCCGTCGGCGGGCGACATGCCGGGCGCGCCGAACCCCCTCGTCGGCACCTACCCGTGCGCCGACGGCAGGGCGATCGTTCTCATGATGCTCCAGGCCGAGCGCTTCTGGCCGCTCTTCGCGGCCACCATCGAGCGTCCCGATCTCCTCGAGCGCTGGCCGACGCCGGAGGTGCGCAGCCGCGAGCACGCGGCGATCCGCGCCGAGCTGGTCGCCCATTTCGCGACCCGCCCTCGGGCGGCCTGGACCCAGCTCCTGGCGCCGACGGAATGCATCTGGGGTCCGTTCCAGACCCCGCTCGATCTGCCCGACGATCCGCAGGTGCAGGCCAACGGCTACCTGCTCGAAGCGCCGCAGGCCGACGGCCCGGTGCGGGTGTGCGCGAACCCGGTACAGTTCGGCGGCCAGCCGCCCGCGGTCCGCAGCGCCGCCGCCGACGCCGGTGCCCACACCGAGGAGGTCCTGCTCGAGCTGGGCTGCAGCTGGGAGGACATCGGGCGCTGGAAGGACGCCGGCGTCGTGGCGTGACCAAGCGCGTGTTCATCCTCGGCGGCGGCGCCGCGCTCGGTGCCCATCAGGTGGGCGCGCTGCGCTACCTCGCCGAGCAGGGCATACGCCCCGACGCCATCGTCGCCAGCTCGATCGGCGTCATCAACGCCTGTGCGTACGCCTCGGGCGGCGTCGCGGCGCTCGAGCGCGCCTGGCACGGATTCCGCTCGCTGCCGCGCATCGTGTCCCCGAGCCTGCGCCACAATCCGCTCTTGGGGCTGTCGCTCTTCTCGATGGACGCGCTCTCCGAGGCGATCGAGGAGCACGTCGACTTCCGCGAGGTGCTGGCCAGCCCGCTCGAGCTCGAGTTCATCGTGCTGAACCTCTCGCGCGGCCAGGGCGAGATGGTGAGCAAGGCCCAGTGCGCCGACTGGCGCGAGCTACGCACGCTGGTGCGCGCGGGCTACGCGATTCCCTTCCTCTTCCCGCCCATCGAGTGGCGCGGCGATTGGTACGTCGACGGCGGCTTCGCGTGGAACATCCCGCTCGAGCGCGCGCTCCAGCTCGGGGCCACGGAGATCTACCTGCTGGCGCCGATCGCGAGTCAGCTCCCCTACCAGGGCCGCTTCTCCACCATCGTCGACTTCGTCCAGCGGGTGATGGACGTCATGTGGCGCACGATCGGCAACATGGGCTACCTGTACGCGCTCATGGAGCACGGCCGCTTCCACGGCGTGCCGGTCACCATCATCGAGCCGACCGAGCAGTGGAGCGGCTTCGGCCCGCTCGCCGTCTTCCACGCGCACCCGCGCAAGAACCGGATGCTGATGGCCCACGGCTATCGCGACGCGAAGCGGGCGCTGGCCGAGCGCGCCCGCCTCGAAGCGGCGCGCGCCGGGGCGCCGCCAACCATCCGCAGCGTCTCCTGAAAGTCCCATGCGAACCACGAACGAGCTGCAGGCCCACCCCTGGCACGGCATCGCCCCCGGCGACACGGCGCCCGAGATCGTCAACGTCTTCATCGAGCTCGTCCCCGCCGACACGGTCAAGTACGAGGTCGACAAGATCACCGGGCACCTGAAGCTCGACCGGCCGCAGAAGTTCTCGAGCGTCTGCCCGGCGCCCTACGGCTTCATCCCGCGCACGTGGTGCCGCGAGCGCGTCGCCGAGCTGGCGATGGCGGCCACCGGACGCACCGGCGTCGCCGGCGACGGCGACCCGATCGACATCTGCGTCCTCACCGAGCACACGATCAACCACGCCGGCATCATCCTGCGCGCGCGGCCGATCGGCGGGCTGCGGCTCTTCGACCGCCACGAGATCGACGACAAGCTGGTCGCCGTGCTGGTCGACGACCCCGCCTACGGCGACATCCGCGAGCTCGCCGAGGTGCCGCCGGCGCTGGTCGACCGCCTGCGGCACTACTTCCTCACCTACAAGGCGCTACCCGCGACGGGTGCGCCGAACCCGTGCGAGATCACCCACGTCTACGGCGCCGAGACGGCGCGCGAGGTGATCGAGAGCGCGCTCGCCGACTACCGGGCCGGGTTCCCGTGAGCGCCGGCGCGACGCCGGCACGGCCGCGCCGCGCCGCGTGCCGGGCTCAGGCGGCCTTCGGCCGCCGGCCCTCGATCGCCTGGTAGTCGCGGCGGTCCGCGCCGACGTAGAGCTGACGCGGGCGCGAGATCTTCTGCTCGTCGTCCTGCACCAGCTCGAGCCACTGCGCGAGCCATCCCGCCGTGCGCGGGATCGCGAACAGAACCGGGAACATGTCCGTGGGGAAGCCCATCGCCTGGTAGATGATGCCGGAATAGAAGTCGACGTTCGGGTAGAGGCGACGCTTCTGGAAGTACTCGTCCTCGAGCGCGATCCGCTCGAGCTCGAGGGCGATGTCGAGCAGCGGGTTGGTGCCGGTCACCGCGAAAACCTGGTGCGCGAGCCGCTTGATGATCTGGCCGCGCGGATCGAAGTTCTTGTAGACGCGGTGACCGAAGCCCATGAGCTTCGTCTCGCCCTCGCGCACGCGGCGCACGAAGTCGGGCACCCGGTCGATCGAGCCGATCTGCTCCAGCATGCGGATGACCGCCTCGTTGGCGCCGCCGTGCAGCGGCCCGTAGAGGGCGGCGATCGCGCCGGCGACGGCCGAGAACGGATCGGCCTGCGAGCTGCCGATGCAGCGCAGCGCGCTGGTCGAGCAGTTCTGCTCGTGGTCGGCGTGCAGGATGAACAAAACGTCGAGCGCGCGCTCCAGCACCGGGTCGGGCCGGTACTTCAGCTCGGTGCGCTTGAACATCATGTTGAGGAAGTTGCCCGCGTACGAGAGGTCGTTGTCGGGGTACGCGTAGGGCATTCCGGTGGCGTGGCGGTGCGAGAACGCCGCGATCGTCGGCAGCTTCGCGAGCAGGCGGTGCGACTGGACGCGCCGGCTCTCCTGGTCGTGGATCAGCTTCGCGTCCGGGTAGAACGTCGAGAGCGCGCCGACGGTCGCGACCAGCATGCCCATCGGGTGCGCGTCGTAGCGGAAGCCGTCGATGAAGCTCTTGATGTTCTCGTGGACGATGGTGTGCAGCGTGATGTTGCGCGTGAACGCCCGCAGGGCCTCGGTGGTCGGAAGCTCGCCCTTCAGGAGCAGGTAGGCCGTCTCGAGGAAGGTGCTGCGCTCGGCCAGCTGCTCGATCGGGTAGCCGCGGTAGAGCAGCACGCCGCGGTCGCCGTCGATGTAGGTGATGCGGCTCCGGCAGGACGCGGTGTTCTGGAACGCCGGGTCGTAGCTGACGAGGCCGGGGCCGTCGTCGGCCGCGCGGATCCTCGCCAGGTCGGTGGCGCGGATCGCGCCGTCCTCGATCGGCACCTCGTAGGTGGCGCCAGTACGGTTGTCGGTGATGGTCAGCGTGTCGTTGGGCATACGGGTCCCGATCGAGCGGCAGTGTCTTGGTTCCGGCGCAGGCGGTCAAGTCGTGTCGGCCCTTGCGCCCCGGAGCCCGGGTGCTAGCAGAGGAGCCCCGTGCGCGCGCTCCTCGTCGCCGGGGGGCTGCTCGCCCTCCTTCTGGGTCCGCGTCCGGCGTTCGCGGTGCAGGTCGAGGCGCTCGATCCGCGCCGGGACTGGGTCGTCGGCTCGCTCGACATCGACGGCGCCGGCGAGGTCTCGGCGAAGGACCTGCGTGCGGTCATGCAGACCCAGCCCCGGCGCTGGTTCGCATTCTGGCGCCCGCGGCCGCCGTTCGATCCGGCCGCCTTCGAGCACGACATCGAGAACCTGCGCGCGACCTATCGCAGCCGCGGCTACTACCACGCCAAGGTGGGACACGACGTGGAGCTGCCCGCCGAGGGCGACGTCCTGCGCATCGTGATCTACGTCGACGAGGGCCCGCCGGTGCGCGTCGCCGACGTCTCGGTGCGCGTCACCGACGACCCGGACGGCGCCGTCCCGCGCCCGCAACCGACCGACCTCGCCCTCGAGCCCGGCGACGTCTTCACCGAGGAGCGCTACGACCGCATGCGCGCGCAGCTCCGTGCCTGGTATCGCACCCATGCGCGCGCGCGCGTCGCCGTCGACAAGAAAGCCCGCGTCGACGTGCGGACCAACGAGGCGAGCGTCGCCTACACCGTCGTCATGGGTCCGGCCTGCGTCTTCGGGCCGATCACCGTCAGCGGGCTCGGCGACGTCGAGGAGGAGGTCGTTCGCCGCGAGATCAGCTTCGCGCCCGGCGAGCCGTTCAGCGAGGTCGCCGTCGAGAAGACGCGGCGGCAGCTCGAGGCGCTGCGCCTCTTCCAGAGCGTCCGACTGGTCGAGGACGCCGGCACGGCGCGCGAGGTCGGCATGGACGTCCGCCTGATGGAGGCGCCGCAGCACGAGGTACGCTTCGGCATCGGCTACGACACCGTCGAGGAGGTGCGCGGGCTGGCCGCCTGGCGCGACTACAACTTCTACGGCGGCGCCCGCCAGCTCGGCTTCGCCGCGCGGGCCTCGTTCCTGCGGCGCACCATCACCGCCGACTTCCTCCAACCGCACTTCCCGACGCAGAACAGCCGCGTGCGGCTGGCGCTCTCCCAGGAGCAGCTCGACGAGGACACCTACACGCTCCTGCAGACCCGCGGCCTGCCCCGCCTCGAATGGGACGTCACGCCGAAGCTGTCCGTGTTCGGCTTCTATCGCGCCGAGCTCGACTTCCTTTCCGACGTGCCGTTCCCCGTCGAAAAGGCGTTGCCGCGGGCGACCCCCGACCAGGCCGTGATCTCCGCCCTCGGCTTCGGCCTCGACTGGAACGCCGTCGACGACCTGCTCGACCCCTCGCGCGGCGTGTCGATGAGCGCGGTGGTCGAGCCGGTGGGCGGCTTCCTCGGCGGCGACGCCGACTTCGTGCGCCTGTGGGGAGAGGTGCGCGGCTACCTGCCGATGCCGTGGAGCTTCGTCGGCGCGAGTCGCGTCGGGCTCGGCAGCATCGAGCCGTACGGCGGCACCGCGGTGCCGATCTGGGAGCGCTTCTACGCCGGCGGCCTGGGCTCGGTCCGGGGCTACGCGCGACGGCGCGTCGGCCCGCTCGTGCGCGACGAGCCCATCGGCGGCAAGAGCATCGTCGTCACCTCGGTCGAGCTCCGCCACGCGATCACCGAGACGATCGGCGCGGCCGGCTTCGTCGACGCCGGCCAGGTCACCCGCGCGAGCGGCGATTTCCCCATCGACGACATGCAGGTGGGCGTCGGCGTCGGGGCGCGCTACATCTCCCCGGTCGGTCCGATCCGCCTCGACCTCGGCTTCCCCCTCGACCCGCGGGGCGACGACGCCGCCTGGCAGGTGTACGTGAGCGTCGGACAGACCTTCTGAGCCATGGGATGGATGCTGCGCCTCCTCGGACGCACGCTGGTCGCGCTGGCGGCGCTCGTCGCCGTCGTCCTGGCCGGCGTCGCGCTCGCGCTGCGCACCGACGGCGGCCGCGCGTTCCTGCGCCGCACGCTCACCACCGTCGTCGCCGCCGCCACGGGGGCCGAGGTGCGCATCGGCGGTCTCGACGCGCGGCTCCTCCACGGCGTCGAGCTGCGCGGCGTGCGACTCGACTTCCCCGATGGCACGCGGGTGCGCGTGCCGCGGATCGCCGTCAGCTGGTCGCTCGCGGCGCTGGCGCGCGGCCGGGTGCTCCTCGGCGGCGTCACGGCGTGGTCGCCGCGGGTGCGCGTGCCCGACCCCGCCGCCGCGTGGGCGCGGCTCACCGCGGACGGCGACGCGCACGACGGCTCGCATCCGCCGCCGATCGCCCTCCCCGAGGTGCGGGTGCACGACGCCCGCGTCGCGCTCCGCCGCCAAGCCGGCTGGCAGGGCCTCACCGACCTGGACGTCGCCGCGTCGCTGCTCCTCGTGCGCGGCGACCTCACCCTCGACGTCGGGCGGCTGGCCGCCCGCCCTGCCGGTGTCGACGTGTCGCCGCTCGAGGCCACGGGCCGGGTCGCCGTCACGGCGGACGGGCGCATCACGCTGGACGGGTTCCGGCTCGCCACGCAGCGCTCCGTGCTGCGCGCCGACGGCGGCCTGACGCCGGGGCACCGTGCCGGGCTGCGTGCCCGCCTGGCGCCGCTCTCCGCACGCGAGCTGCGCGCGCTGCTGCCGGAGGTCGCGCTCGAGAGCGACCTCCGCGCCGCGGCGCGCATCGAGGGACCGTGGGACGCGCTCGCGGTGGGGCTGCGCGCCGCGACCCCGCACGCCGGTGCCCTCGCGGTCCGGGCCGCCTCGATGCGGACGCCCTCGCCTGGGAGGCGACGGCCCCGCTCGCCGCCCTCGACCCGGGCGGCGTGGTCGCGGCGCTGCCGGCGGGGCGTCTCAGCGGCGCGGCGGCCCGGTCGCGGCGCCGACGCGGCGGCGACGCTCGCCGCCCGCGTCCGTCTGGACGGCTCGCACGTGGCCTCGGTCCCGTTCGACCGCGTGCGTCTCGCTGCGCGCCTCGCGGGCGGCCACGCCGTCGCCCACGGCAGCGTGGCCCAGGCTGCGGGCGCCGCGCGTGTACGGGCCGCTCACCCTGGCCGAGACGCCACGCTGGCGGACGGCTCGCGGCGCGCGTCGACGACCTCGCAGCCGTTTCCGCCGCCCCGAGCGGAGCCGGGGTGCTGCGCGCCGCCGCCCGCGGCACGGGCTTCGAGGACGCGACCCGGCGCGCGACGGCGTCGCTGCACGCGGCCCCGCTGGCGCTCG
This sequence comes from bacterium, assembly GCA_026129405.1. Lineage (NCBI taxonomy): Bacteria > bacterium. The sequence continues at coordinate 324,784 of JAHCID010000003.1, read as the reverse complement.
CCGGCGTGCGGCTGGACTCGGTCGTGGCGCGCGCGGCGCTGGCCGGCGACCGCCTCACGCTCGAGGCCGCGGGGGCGAGGCCCTCGGCTTCGCGGCGCACGCGCACGGAGGCGTCGACCTCGCCGGCGGCCGGCTCGACCTCCGGCTCGACGCGCGCGGCAGCCTCGGCGCGCTCGGCGCGCAGCGCCGCGTCGACGGTCAGGCGACGTTGCTGGCGAGCGCCGTCGGCCGGCTCGACGCGCTGACCGTCGACGCCAGCCTCGGGGCCAGGGACCTGCGCAGCGAGGCGGTCTCCGCGCGCCGGCTCGACGCCACCGTGCGCCTCGACGGCCTCGGCGGCAGCGCGCCCTGGGCGCGCGCATGGTTCGGCGGCACGGGCATCGTGCAGAGCGGACAGCCGCCGTGGCGCGCCGACGGCGCCGCCGGCTGGCGCCGGGCCGCTAGCGAGGACCGCGGCACCGTGTCCGTGCGTGCGAGCCGTGCGGACGGCGCCGTGGCCGCGCTCGCGCTCGACGGTGCGGGTGCGGGCGAGCGCTTCGCCGGGCGGCTCTCGACCCTGCGTGTCGGTCTGCCGGGCGAGACCGCCTGGGCGCTCGTTGCGCCGGCACGCTGGCGGCTCGCCGATGGCGTCGTGTCCGCCGACCGCCTGGCGCTCACGGCCGGGAGCCAGCGCGTCATGATCGAGGGAAGCCTCGGCGTGCCGGGGCGCAACGCGGCGCGCGTCGCCATCGCCGCACTCGAGCTGGGCCCGATCTGCCGCCAGCTCGGCGAGCGACCCTGCGGCGGCACGGTGGCCGGCACGCTGACCCTCGGCGGGACGGCGGCGGCCCCCACGCTCGACGGCGCCCTGCGCGCCGCGGCCGTCCGCGTCGAGCGCGAGACCTATGGCGACGTCACGCTCGACGTGCGCTATGCCGGCCAGCGTCTCGGGCTGCGTGCCCAGCTCGTCCACGCCGACGCGGGCCGCCTCGACGCCGACGCCACGATCCCCCTCGATCTCGCCTGGCACGGCTCGCATCCGGACCTGCGCATGCAGCCCGTGCAGATCGGGCTGCGAACCGCCGGCCTCGATCTCGGCTTCGTGCCGCTGCTCGTGCCGCGCACGCTGCGGCGTCTCGACGGCCGCCTCACCGCCGACCTCCGCCTCGCCGGCCCCTGGGGGGCGCTGCGCGGCAGCGGCACCGCCGCGCTCTCGGCGTCCGCGATCACGCTCTCGGCGACGGCCGTCACCTACGAAGGGGTCGAGGGACGCGTGCGCCTCGACGGCGACACGCTGCTCATCGAGCAGCTCGACGCGCGCGCCGGCAACGGCACGCTGCACGCCAGCGGGCGGCTCGGCCTGCGTGAGGGCGCGGCGGGCGGCGTCGCGGCGACGATCCGCCTCGACCGCTTCCTCGCGGTGAACCTCGCCGCCTATCGCGCGCACGTCAGCGGCACGCTGCGCCTCGCCGGCAGCGTGCCCGCACCGGTCATCGAGGGCGACATCGACGTCGCCGACGCCGTCATCCGCCCGAGCGTCCTGCCGACGTCGGCACCGTCGCTGGAGGCCGATCCGACCATCGAGGTGGTCGGCCTGCCGCCCGCGGCGGTGGAGCCGGCGCCGCCCGGCCCGGACCTGCTCGATGCCCTCACGCTCGGCCTGCGCGTACGCATCGAGCGCGACGCGTGGATCCGTCGTGACGACGCCGACATCGAGCTCGCCGGCGACCTGCAGGTGACGAAGACGCCGCAGGCGCCGACGCTGCTGCGCGGCCGCATCCGGCTCGTGCGCGGGTCGTACGCCTTCCAGGGCCGGCGCTTCACGCTCGAGCGCGGCGTCGTGATCTTCGACGGCGAGAACCCGCCCGATCCCGCCCTTCAGGTGGAGGCCACGCACCGCGCCGGCGACTATCGCGTGGTGGTCGCGCTCGGCGGAACGGCGACCCATCCCACCCTGACGCTCACCTCCGAGCCGCCGCTCGACCAGGCCGACATCCTCGCCGTGCTGCTCTTCGGCCGCCCGGCGCACGACCTCCGCCGCGAGCAGAGCGTCGATCTCCAGCGCCAGGCCGTCGCGCTCGCCGCAGGCTACGTCGCCCCGGAGCTGCGCCGCTCCGTCATGGACGCCTTCGGGCTCGACACGCTCGACCTCGGCGCCACCGAGGTGAGCGCGGGCCGCTACCTGACGCAGGACATCTTCCTGTCGATCTCGGCCGACTTCGGCGCCCAGCCGACGCAGATCGTGGGCGTCGAGTATCAGCTGCTGCCGCGCGTGTCGGTGAAGGTCTCCACCTCGAGCCGCGGCTCGAGCGCGATCGACCTGCTCTGGGGCCGGCGCTACTGACGTGCGAGCGTCGCCGCCGCCGCGCGATCCGCGATCCACGTGCAGCGCGCCGACGGCAGCAGCAGCTGCGACGGCCGGCGCGTCGGGTCGACCGGCGCTTCGACGGCCGCCTTCAGGGCCGCCGCCCGCTCCGCGCCGATGGCGGTCATGACGACGTGGCCTGCGCCCGTGAGCACCGGCGCGGTCAGCGTGACGCGGGCGACGCGGGGCTCGACGCCGACCTCGTCGGCGGCTACCCCTGCCGCCCAGGCGGTCGCGGCGAGCGCCGCCGATCCGGGCATCAGCGAGGCGATGTGGCCGTCGGGCGCGAGGGCCAGGACGACCACGTCGAGCACCGGTGGCCGTCCGGCGAAGCCCTCGAGGTCGGCGGCCCACGCCGCCGCGGTGGCGGCGGGCGTCGCGCGCTCGGTCGGCGGCGGGTGGATGCGCGCCGCCGGGACGCCGCACGGCCCGAACAGCAGCTCCCGTGCGAGGCGCAGGTTCGAGTCCGGATCGTCGCCCGGCACCCAGCGGTCGTCGGTGAGCGTGTAGTCGATGCGGTCCCACGCCACGTCGGCGCGCTGCGCGAAGCGCGTCAGCAGCGCACGGCCGCTGTGCCCGCCGGTCAGCGCGAAGCGGGCGCGGCCGCGGGCGAGCGCGGCCTGGAGCTGGGTCACGACGAGGTTGGCGGCGGCCTCGAAGGCCTCCGCATCCGTCTGGTAGACCTGGACCGCCATGGGTTCGGTCCATAGCGGAGGCGCCGGCGCCGGGCCACCCGTCGCCATGACGATCGCCGGCTCCGACCCGAGCGGCGGTGCCGGCATCCAGGCCGACCTGAAGACCTTCCACGCCTTCGACGTCTACGGTGGCGCCGTGCTGACGAGCCTCACGGTGCAGAACACGACCGGCGTGCGCGGCCGCCGGGACGTCGACGCCGGCTTCGTCGTAGCCCAGCTCGCCGCGGTGCAGGACGACCTCGTGATCGCGGCTGCGAAGACGGGCATGCTGCCGACCCCCGAGGTGATCGCCGCCCTCGCCGCCCATCTGCGTGCGCGCCCGCTGCCCGCGCTGGTCGTCGACCCGGTGCTGGTGGCGACCAGCGGCGACGCCCTCGCGACGCCGGCGACGGCGGCGGCGCTGCGCGCGCTCCTGCCGCTCGCGACCCTCGTGACGCCGAACCTGCCCGAGGCGGCGGCGCTCACCGGACGTCGCGTCGACGATCTGCCGGCGATGCGCGATGCGGGCCGCGCCCTGCGCGATCTCGGGGCGGCGGCGGTGCTGGTGAAGGGCGGCCACCTGCCCGGCCGCGCCGTCGACGTGCTGGCGACGGCGACCGGCGTCGTCGAGCTGGACGCGCCGCGCGTCGGGGCCGCGCTCACGCATGGCACCGGATGCAGCCTGTCGGCCGCGATCGCCGCGGGGCTCGCGCAGGGGCGCACCCTCGAGGACGCCGCCGTGCGCGCCAAGCGCTGGCTCGGCCGTGCCCTCGCCGCCGCCCCTGCGGTCGGCCACGGCGCGCGACCGATCGATCACCGCCTGCGTCCCGACGACGATCCGTCCGGCGCGGGTTGACAACGTCGGAATCGACACAGAGCATCCGAGCATGCGGTCTGGTGACTTCCTGGCCCCGACGCTGCTGGTGGCGATGCCGCAGCTCCAGGATCCGAACTTTGCCCGCAGCGTCGTCCTCCTCTGCGAGCACGGACCCGACGGCGCCATGGGCTTCGTCGTCAACCGTCCCACCGACGTCCTCGCCAGCGCCGCGGTCTCGCTCGATCCGCCCGTCCGCAGCGAGAGCCGCCTGACGCTCTGGACCGGCGGCCCGGTCGAGACCCATCGCGGCTTCGTCCTGGTCGGCGGCGAGGGGCTCGAGGGCACCGAGGAGATCGGCGCGGGCCTGCACCTCACGGCGTCGGCGGACGTGCTGCGCCAGCTGCTCGAGGCCGACCCGGACGACGTCGAGCGCTTCCGCTGCCGCGTCCTCCTCGGCTACGCCGGCTGGGGGCCGGGACAGCTCGACTCCGAGCTCGCCGCCTCCGCGTGGCTGAGCGCCCCCGCCGATCCGGACCTCGTCTTCGCGCACGACCCCGAGACCATGTGGGACGCCGCCATCCGCACCCTCGGCGTCGATCCGATGACCCTGGCGCCCGGCCCCGGCATCCAGTAGCTCACGCGCCGTGGGTGTGCGCCCGCTCCGGCGGGAGCGCGGCGAACAGGAACGCCAGCGCGACCAGCGGCGCCGCCCCCGCCACGCCGAGCGCGGCCCGCAGCCCGAGGGCGTCTGCGGTCACGCCGAGGACGAGGCTGCCGATCGGCGCCGTGCCCATGAACATCACCGTGTGCAGGCCCATGACGCGGCCGCGGTAGCGGTCGTCGACGAGCAGCTGGATCAGCGTGTTGGTGGTCGCGGTGAAGCGGATCATGCCGAGGCCGGCGAGGAGCTGACAGGCGAGCGCGACCTCGAGCCGCGGGCTGGCCGCGACGCCGAGCAGCCCGAGCGCGAAGACGCCCAGCCCGAGGAGCAGGTTGGCGCGGTGCTGGGAGCGCGTCCAGCGCCGCCACGCGAGGCGCAGCGCCGACAGCACCGCGCCGGTCCCGAACGCCGTGAGGAGGAGCCCGTACGCCGTCGGCCCGCCCGCGAACGTGCGCTCGGCGAAGGCAGGCATGAGCACGTTCGCCTGGAGCGCGAGGGCGGAGACCACGCCGAGCGCGATCAGGAGCGCGCCGAGGGCGCGGTGCCGGCGCACGTAGCGCAGGCCGGAGAAGAGATCGCCGCGATCGCTCGCCGCGCCCGCCCCCGGGGCGCGCGCCGGAATGCCGGCGAGCGCCCAGAGGACGCCGAGGTAGCTGATGCCGTTCAGGAAGAAGCACGGCGCCTCGCCGATGGTACCGACCAGGCTGCCCGCGATCGCCGGCCCGACCACCCGCGCGGTGTTGAAGATGGAGGCGTTCAGCGCGATCGCGCTGGCGAGATCCTGCGGCCCGACCATCTCGACGAGGAACGCCTGGCGCGTCGGCAGGTCGAAGGCGCCGATGACGCCGAGCCCAGCCGCCATCACTGCCACCAGCGGTACCGTCGCCAGGTCGAACGCGACCAGCGTGCCGAGGGTGAACGCGAGCAGCATCGCCGCCGTCTGCGTCAGCACGATGAGGTTCCGCTTCGACACGCGGTCGGCGATCACGCCGGCCACCGGCGCGAGCAAGGCGATCGGCGCGAACGCGCACGCCGACACCACCCCGAGGGCGACCGTCGAGCCCGAGAGGCGATAGACGAGCCAGGCCTGCGCCACGCTCTGCATCCAGAAGCCGATCAGCGAGACGCCCTGTCCGAGGACGTAACGCCGGAAGATGCGATGGCGGAGCGCGGGGAAGCCCCCGCCGCGATCGGGCGGCATCCCCGGCGGCGGCGCGCCGGGCGACGGTGTCCGCGGCGCGGTCAGGAGGCCGCGCGCCAGGGCGCGACGAGCGCGTCGAGGTGCGCCGTGCGCGAGCCCATGGTGTGCTCGAGCACGCGGGCTCGCTTGAGGAAGAGATGCGCGTCGGCCTCCCAGGTGTAGCCCATGCCGCCGTGGTTCTGGACGTTGTCCGTCGCGTTCTGGAGCGCCGCGCCGCCGGCGAGCGTCTTGGCGACGTGCACGTGGAGGGGCGCGTCCCCGGCGCCCTCGTCGAGCCCCACGGTGGCGTAGGTGACGGCCGAGCGCGCGACCTCGGCGCGCACCGCCATGTCGGCGCAGCGATGCTTGATCGCCTGGAACGCGCCGATCGGCTGGCCGAATTGCTGGCGCACCTTGGCGTACTCGACGGACGCTTCCAGCGTCCGCTCGGCGACGCCCGTCGCCTCGGCCGCCGCCAGCACGGTTGCCACCCGGCGCCAGTGCGCGGCGTCGCCCTCGAGCACGAGCGCCGCGGCGCCCCGGCACGCGACCCGGCCGAGGCGGCGCGTCGGATCCATGCCCGCACGGCTCTCCACGCGGGCCTCCGGCCCCACGGCGACGAAGCGTGCCGCGGCCTGCCCGACGACGAGCAACGCCTGCGCCGCGCCCGCGTCGAAGACGCCGTCGACCTCACCGTCGGCCCCTGCGCCGTGGCCGAGGCGGTCGCCCGGATCGTCGACCAGCGCGACACGGGTGCGGCCGGCGAGCACGTCGCCCAGCGGCGCGGCCGCCGCCGGCGTGGAGGCAAGGGCGAGCGCACCGACCACGGTCCCGAGCCACGGTCCCGGGGCGAGGCTGCGCCCGAGCTCGACGAAGAGCAGCATCGCCTCGGCGAGCCCGTAGCCGGCGCCGCCTGCGGCCTCGGGCACGGCCAGCCCGAACCAGCCGAGCTCGGCGGCGGTCCGCCAGACCTCGGCGTCGACGCCGTCGGGCGTCTCCATGACGGCGCGCACGCGCGCCGACGGCAGGCGGTCGCGGAGCAGGCCGCGGATCGCGTCGCGCACCGCCTCCTGCTCGGCACTGAGGGTCAGGTCCATCGGGGTCTCCCGGAGTCGGGTTGGGGCCGCGTCAGCGCGGCAGGCCGAGCACGCGCTCGCCGATGATGTTGCGCTGGATCTCCTTGGTGCCGCCGCCGATCGTCTGCGACAGCCCGGTGAGGTAGCGCTCGGACCAGCCCTCGACCGGCGCGCCGTGCGCGTCGAAGTCGTCGAGGCAGGCGGGGCCGATGATCTCCATCGCGAGCGCGTCGATGCGCTGCACCAGCTCTGAGAAGAAGAGCCGGATCATCGACGCCTCGGCGCCCGGCATGCCCGTGCGCGCGGCCAGCGACAGGCTGCGGTAGGTCATGGCGCGCATCGCCTCGACCTCCGCGCGCACGGTCGCGAGACGGCGCGCCAGCTCGTCGTCGTCGATCGCGCGGGCACGTCCCGAAGGCCCCGGGACGTGCTGGGCGACGCGCACCAGCTCGTCGACCCGGCGTGCCTGCCGCACCTGCTCGGACATGAACGCGGTGCCGCGCTCGAAGCTGAGCGTGGCCATGGCGACCCGCCAGCCGTCGTTCAGCCTGCCGACGACGTTGCGCAGCGGGATGCGCACGCCGTCGTAGAAGACCTCGCAGAAGTCGCTGTTGCCGGCGAGCGTCTTGATCGGCCGGATGTCCATGCCGGGCGCACCCATCGGGCAGATCACCCAGGTGATGCCCTTGTGCTTCGGCGCATTCGGGTCGGTGCGCACGAGCAGCTCCTGCCACTCCGCGATCTGCCCGAAGCTGGTCCATATCTTCTGGCCGGTGACCACCAGCTCGTCGCCCTCGACGACGGCCTTCGTCTGCAGGCTCGCGAGGTCGGAGCCGGCGTTCGGCTCGGAGAAGCCCTGGCACCACACGGTGTCGCCGCGCAAGATGCGCGGCAGGTGGTAGGCCTTCTGCTCCTCGGTGCCGCAGGCGATGAGCGTCGGGCCCGCGTGCTTCAAGCCCACGAAGCCCGTGGTCACGTCGGGTGCGCCGACGCGGGCGTACTCCTCGTACCAGACGAGCTGCTCCATCACCGTGGCGCCGCGTCCGCCGTATTCGCTGGGCCAGTTGATTCCCGCCCATCCGGCGTCGTGCATGCGCCGCTGCCAGGCCATGTCCCAGTCGCGGCGCCCACGGATGTCGGCGATCTCGGGGCGCTGGTCGCGCGGAACGTTGGCTTCGAGCCAGCGACGGGCCTCGGCTCGGAAGCGCTCCTCCTCGGGCGTGAATCGGATCTCCACGGCGGCGGGGAGTGAACATCAGCGCGGCCCCGCCGCGCAAGCGCCAGCGGCCTGCGCGGTTTGACTGCCCCCAGCGCGTGTACTACCTCGCCTTCGCGCCGCGACGCACGGGTCCCCGTCGTCTAGTCTGGCCTAGGACGTCGGCCTTTCACGCCGATAACGTGGGTTCGAATCCCGCCGGGGACACTTCGCCTCGCCGCGCGGGCGGCGGCGTCACGGGGCCGGTGTCGCCGGGACCAGCAGCCCGGCGATGCGCTTGCCGGGCTGCTCGGTGAGCGCGGCGTAGATGCCCGGGTCCTCCTCCGCGAAGCGCACCGGGCGGCCGTCCACGACATCGCCGTCGACGAAGGCGATGAACGCCGCTGCCGCGCGCGGGAAGAGGAGCGGCGTCTGCGAGAAGACCGGCCCGACGCTCTGGAAGCGCTTGTTCGGCAGGACGACCGTCGTTCCCGGCGGCACGGCGGCCGCCGCGTCGCGCACGCGCTGCAACAGGCCGGCGACCTCGCGGCCGGCCCAGGCGTGCGTGTCGACGTGCCAGGCGGTGCGGGCCCAGGCCCGGGCGTCGATCGTGAGGATCAGGACGGCGGCGACGAGGCCCACCGCCGCACGGCCGCGACGCTGCGCCGCCTGGGCACAGAGAAGCCCGGCCAGCAGCGCGAGGAAGAGCGGGCCGAGGTACTGGTAGCGCGGCGTCGCGGCCACCTTCGCGAAGGTTCCGCCCATGAACCACAGCATGTGCGCGCGCCCCACGGCGATGATGCCGCACACCGCGCCGATGAGCAGGATCACGGCGACGAGGCGCCGCCGCATCGGCCCGTCGGCCGCGGCGAGCCCGGCGACGACGGCGAGCCCGAGCAGCGCTCCGGCGCCGACGACGAGCGCCGGCGGGAAGTCGCGCTCGGGAGCGAGGAACCCGGTCAGCAGTCCCGCGAACCCGTGTGCCACGAGATGGCCGGTGAGGATCAGCTGGTCCGGCACGTAGGCGAGCAGGCGCACGCCCGGAACCTGCGCGCCGGTCGGACGCACGGACACGAGCGCGTGGAGCTGCTGGCCGACGACGTAGAGCAGCGGCACCACCAGGATCGGCAGGCAGACGAGCAGCCGTGTCCGCGAGGTCATGCGCGGAAAGAGCAGCAGTGCGGCGACCGGAAACGCCATCGCCGCGCCGACGCCGACGCCGTAGCACGTCGCGCCGACGACGAGCGCGGCGACGATCACCCAGGCGTCGCGCGCTCCCGGGATCGTGCCGCGACGCTCGAGCACGGCAGCCCGCCACAAGAGCGCGAGCACCAGGGACGCGACCATCATCTGGCCATGGGTCGCGAACCAGTTGAGCGTCCCCATGTTGAGCGGACACGTGCCCCACAGCGTGCTCCAGAACCCGGCCAGCACGGGGCGCCGGGTCCACGTGTGCAGCACGGCGAACAGGAGCGCGACGTTCAAGAGCTGGTTGGCGAGCGAGAGCGTGAAGAACGGCCGCGGGTCGGGGCCGAAGATGCGCTCGATCCCGAGGAAGAGCAGGTTGCGGGTCCAGTAGAGGTGCCCGCCGTACGGCGTCAGCACGAACTCGAGCGGCGCGCCGTTGCGCGCGTCGTAGAGGAGCACGATGTCGTCCGCGTAGAAGCAGCTGTGGACGACCGGCGCCCAGACGACCAGCGTGGCGCCGAGGGCCACCGCGAGGGCGACCGCGGCGCGCGCCCGCGGCGTCAACGGCCCTTCCACACCGGGGGGCGCTTCTCCTTGAAGGCGGCGATGCCCTCCTTCGCGTCGTCGCTCATGAAGACGGACGCGGAGAAGCTCATCTCGTTCTCGAGCGCCTCGCGCAGCGGCAGGAACGTCGACTGCTTCGCCGATTCCTTGCAGGCGCGGACGGCGAGCGGGCCGTTCGAGCAGATCGTGTCGGCCAGCGCGCGCGCTTCCGTCATGACGCGGTCGCGCGGAACCACCCGGTTGACGAGCCCCATCTCGAGCGCGCGCTGCGGCGTGATGCGGTCGGCGAGGAGCACGACCTCCATGGCGTTGCACCACGACAGCTGCCGGGCGCTGTGCACCGTCGAGCCGCCGCCCGGAAAGAGGCCCCGGCGGGGCTCGGCGAGCTGGAACCAGGCGTCGTCGGCGACGACGCGCAGGTCGGTGTTCCACATCATCTCGAGCCCGCCGGCGGCGCAGATGCCGTTGATGGCGGCGATGACCGGCTTGTAGAGGCGGAACTCCTCGCCGGTCTCGGGCAGGATCGCGCCGTCGCGCAGGACCGCGACCAGCGAGTGCGCCATCGAGTAGCGCGACTCGCCGACCGGCAGGACGGACTCGCCCGCCGCCAGCTTGTCGGCGCGCTCGGTGACGATCGGGACGAAGCGCTTCAGGTCGGCACCCACGCAGTAGACGTCGCCGACGCCGGTGAGGATGGCGACGTAGGCGTCGGCATCGTCGCGGAAGCGCACCCAGCCGTCGGCGAGCTGCCCGAAATGCTCGATGTCGAGAGAGTTGCGCGCCTCGGGCCGGTCGATCGTGATGGTGACGACGTGCCCGTCCTTCGCATAGTGGATCGCCATCGCGCGGTGGCTTACACCGAAGCGCCCGCGGCGTGCCACCGCTCGGGCGGCGTTCGCCCCGTCGAAACCGCCCTGCTAAAGCCGAGGCGATGGCCCGGGTGATCGTGCGCTTCGAGAACGGGGACCCCGAGCGGGTGATCGACGTCGATCTCGCCCAAGCGCCCTTCGGGCACGACGGCAAGCCGGGGTCGATCCTCGACGTCCTGCTCGCGCACGGCGTGCCGCTGGAGCACGCCTGCGGCGGAGTCTGCGCGTGCACCACCTGTCACGTCATCGTGAAGCAGGGCTTCGACCGGCTCGGCACCGCAGAGGAGACCGAGGAGGATCTGCTCGACAAGGCCCCCGGACTCACCCCGACCTCGCGTCTCGGCTGCCAGGCGGTCCTCGACGGCGACGACGCCGAGATCGTCGTCGTCGTGCCGCGCTACACCATCAACCAGATCGCGGGCTCGCATGGCTGACGAGCGCCGCGCCGTGCTCGAGGCGGTGCACGACCACGGGCACGACACGCGCTCGCTCGTCTTCCGTCCCGACGTGCCCTTCGCCTTTCGCCCCGGACAGTTCCTCTCCTGCCTCATCCCGGCCGGCGCGCAGCGCCTCGTACGCCCCTACACGATCGCCTCGAGCCCCGAGGAGCCGGAGCGGCTCGAGCTGCTTCTGAACCGCGTCCCGCACGGCCCCGGCTCGACGTGGCTCTTCGCCCGCCGCCCCGGCGACGCCCTCGCCTTCACCGGTCCCTGGGGGACGTTCGTGCTCGACGCCGCGCCCGACGCCGAGGCCGTGTTCCTGGCGCAGGACACCGGCATCGCCGCGATACGTCCGATGTTGTGCCGCGCGCTCGCTACCGCCCGCCATCCGCTGCGCCTCGTCTGCGCGGCCGACCATCCCATCTACCGCGACGAGCTCACGCGCCTTGCCGGCATCGACACCTCGTTCGTGCCGACCGACGCGCTCGAGCCGACCGTCGCGGCGCGCTACCTCGACGCCGACGAGGACCGCACGCGCCACTTCTTCATCTGTGGGGTCGGCGCCGTCGTCACGCGCCTGCGCGATCGGCTGCGCGCCGCGGGCTATGCTCGCCGCGCCGTCCAATACGAGAAGTGGTGAGCCGCCTCCGCTTGTTCCGACCGGCGACGGCGTGCGAAGGGGCGCCATGCCCCTCGCCGCGAGCCTGCCCGTCCCACCGGACATCGCCATGTGCCAGCGCGTCGCCCGCCGGGTCGAGGAGCTGGGCTACGAGAGCGTCTGGCTCGCGGACACCGGCGCCGGCCCGGACGCCTTCGTCCTCGCCGCCGCCCTGGCCGGCGTCACGAGCCGCCTGCGCATCGGCACCGCGGTCGTCCCGGTCTACACGCGTACCCCGTCGGTGATGGCGGCGCAGTCGGGCTCGGTGGCGCAGATCCTGCCGGGCCGCTTCGTCCTCGGACTCGGCGCCTCGAGCGACACCATCGTCGACGCCTGGGGCGGCGTGCCCTTCGAGCGACCGTTGACGCGCATCCGCGAGTCGGTGGGCGTCCTGCGGCAGATGCTGGCGGGCGAGCGCGTCTCCTTCACCGGCCGCACGATCCGCACGCGCGGCTTTCGTCTGGTGTCGCTCCCACCGCAGCCGGTTCCCATCTACCTCGCGGCCCTGATGCCACCCATGCTCGAGCTCGCGGGGGAGATCGCGGACGGCGTCATCCTGAACTTCATGCCCGTCGATGCGGTGCCGCGCATGCTCGAGCACGTGCGACGGGGTGCCGAGCGCGCCGGGCGCGACCCGCGCACGCTCGAGATCGTGAGCCGCTTCCAGGTGATCGTCACCGACGATCCGGCGGCGGCGCGCGCGGCGCTCCGTCACATGATGGGCCCGTACTTCGCCACCTCGGTCTACAACCGCTTCGTGGCCTGGTGCGGCTTCGCCGCCGAGGCGGAGGCCATCCTCGCCGGCTGGCAGGCGAAGGACCGCGCCCGCAATCTCGCCGCGGTCACCGACGAGATGATCGATCGTATTGCCGTCATCGGGACGGCGGCCGAATGCCGGGCTCGGCTCCGCGCCTTCGCCGACGTCGGCGTGACGACGCCGATGGTGCACCCGTTCCTGTTCGACGAGCGGTCGATCTGGGGGACCTTCGAGGCCCTGGGACCCGCGTCCGTCTCCGTCTGAGCGGCCTGGTGGCGTCCCGGTGCCTGTGCTCTAAGCCGCCCCCATGCCGGTCCCGCGGAAGCACCGCCCTCGCGCACGCGCAGGAGGTGAACATCCGAATGCCGCCGCCCGACGGTGGCGTCGAGAGCGTGCTCGACGGGATGCGGCGAGCCAACATCCACTGCACGCAGGAGCTATCCTGACCAGGAACTGACTCGCCACCTGCGGAGGGAGCTGCTATGGTCCCCCCGACCCGGACGGTCAAGGAGGAGTCCCATTTCGGCCACGATCTTCATCGGCAATCTCAGCTTCGAGGCAACGGAGGACGAGCTGCGCACTATTCTCGGCGAGCTCGATCCCCGCGTGCGTGTCCGCATCGGCATGGACCGCATGACCAATCGCCCTCGAGGCTTCGCCTTCGCAGAGTTCTCTGACGAGGCCAAGGCGGCGGACGCGATCCGCCGCTTCGACAGCTACGAGCTCCGCGGTCGGCGCCTGCGCGTCAACGACGCCGAGCAGAAGCCGCCGCCGCGCGCACCTCGCCCGCCCATGGGCGCCGGCCCCCGCCCCGGTGGACCTTCCCGTCCGGGAGGCGGCTTCAGCAGCCCGCCGCCGTGGGCCGCTCCTGCGGGCGGCGGGGGTGGAAGCGGCTTCATGCCCCCTGACGCCGGCGGCGGTGAATGGGGTGGCGGGGGTGGCCCGCCGAACAAGAAGGGCGGCGGAAGCCGGCGCGGCCTCCGCGCTCGGAAACGCAGCCTGCGCTGGTAAGCCCCCCACCGAAACGCCCCTCATGCAGGCTTGCATGCCCGGCAATCCCCCTGCTAGACGGGCTGCCGGATGCCCGCGCACGCCAACGGTCGCCCTCTTCGTACCGTGGGAGACATTCCGAGCGCGTTCGTCCTGCGAGCGCCGGATAGGCGTCGTCGAGAGCGCCCTACAGGGGTAAGGAGAGTTCGGTGATGGGCAAGAAGCTCTTCGTGGGCAACCTGCCGTTTCGTGTGACCAGCGAGCAGCTCGGGGATCTGTTCGCGAAGGTCGGCACGATCCAGTCGGCAGCCGTGATCATGGATCGGGCCACGGGACAGTCGCGCGGGTTCGGGTTCGTCGAGATGAGCTCCGAAGACGAAGCGCGGCGCGCCGTAGAGGAGCTGAACGGTCAGGACTTCGACGGCCGCAAGCTCAACGTCAGCGAGGCCCACGACCGCGGCGGTGGTGGCGGCGGCGCCCGGCCGCGCTACTGAGCCGCGCGACTCGACCACCGTGAGCGCGGCGCCCGCGCCGCGCGAGCGGAGCTTCTGGGGCTGGGGCTGGTCCGACGCCGGCCCCTCCGACGAACACGGCTCCGCCCTCGCGCGGCTGATAGAGGCACGCTTCGGCATCGTCCTCCCGGAGGCGCTGCCGCGGCCACGTCTCGATGCCGTCACGCTGCCGCCGGTGCGCGTGACGCCGCCGCCGCGCCTGGCGGCGCTGTGCCGCACCGATGCGGCGGCCCGCGCCGGCCATGCGTACGGCAAGTCGTTCCGCGACGTCGTGCGCGGGGCGCGCGGCGAGTTTCCGAACCCGCCGGACCTGGTCGCGTACCCGGCCGACGAGGCCGACGTCGCGGCCATCCTCGCGTGGTGCGCCGACACCGGCCTCGCCGCAATTCCCTACGGCGGTGGGTCTTCCGTCGTCGGCGGCGTGGAGCCGCCTGCGCGTGACGCCTGGCCCGGCGTGGTCACCATCGATCTGGCGCGGCTCGATCGCGTCGTCGAGGTCGACGCCACGAGTCGCGCCGCGCGCATCCAGGGCGGCATCTACGGTCCGGCTCTCGAGGAGCAGCTTCGCCCGCACGGACTGACGCTGCGGCACTTCCCGCAGTCGTTCGAGTTCTCGACGCTCGGCGGATGGCTCGCAACCCGCTCGGGCGGCCACTACGCGACCCTGCACACGCACATCGACGACTTCGTCGAGGGCCTGCGCGTCGTGACGCCGGCGGGAACGCTGGAGACGCGCCGCCTGCCCGGCTCGGGCGCCGGCCCGAGCCCCGACCGGCTCTTCCTCGGCTCCGAGGGCACCCTGGGCGTCATCGTAGAGGCGTGGATGCGGCTGCAGGACCGCCCCACCCGGCGGGCCTCGGCGAGCATCACGTTCACCGACTTCGCGGCCGGTGCGACCGCCGCACGCGCCATCGTGCAGGCGGGGCTCCATCCGACGAACTGCCGCCTGCTCGATGCGCTCGAGGCCCTGACGTCCGGGGCGGGCGACGGCTCCCACGCCGTGCTCCTGGTCGGCTTCGAGTCCGCCAGCCGCGACCTCGACGACGCGATGGACGCCGCGCTCGCGTGCGCACGAGCGCACGGCGGTACGGCGCCGGCGGACGCGGGGCGCACCCGCGTCGACGCCGCCGGGGCGCGCGACGGCGCCGCCGGCGCCTGGCGCCGCGCCTTCCTCGAAGCCCCGTATCTGCGCGACGCACTCGTGCGTCTCGGGCTCGTCTCCGAGACGTTCGAGACCGCCGTCACCTGGGATCGGTTCCCGGCGTTCCACGCCGCCGTCATGGCAGCGACGACGGATGCCGTACGGCGTGTGTGCGGTGCCGGCCAGGTGACGTGCCGCTTCACGCACGTCTATCCCGATGGTCCTGCGCCCTACTACACCGTGCTGGCGCCGGCGTGCCGCGGGAGCGAGCTTGCGCAGTGGGCCGAGGTGAAGCAGGCGGCGGCCGAAGCCATCCTGCATGAGGGCGGGACGATCACCCATCACCACGCGGTCGGCCGCGACCATCGGCGCTGGTACGACCGCCAGCGACCCGAGCTGTTCGGGGCCGTGCTGCGCGCCGCGAAGACGACGCTCGATGCGGCCGGGGTTCTGAACCCCGGCGTGCTGATCGACCCCTGAGAGACGGCCTCAGGCCGCGGCGCGGATCGCCTCGGGTCGGAGGCGGATGACGCGCAGGCGATCGAGGACGCGGAGGATGTGGTAGGTGACGTCGAGCTCGTAGCGGCGGAACGCGAAGTTCACCCGGCCGGCGTAGTGGTGGTGGTTGTTCTGGAACAGCTCGCCCCACGTGATCAGATCGATCGGCAGCGAGTTGCGCGACTGATCCCGGGTCGCGAAGTTGCGGTAGCCGTAACGGTGCCCGCACCAGTTCACGATCGCGCCATGGATCGGCCCCATGCCGAAGTGGAACGGGAGGAGCAGGAACATCCACCACTCCGTCGCGAGCCACCAGTAGAGCCCGACGTAGACGCCGCCCCACGCGAGCCGCGTCGTCCACCAGGAGCCGACGCGATCGAGGATGCGCCACTCGGGGTAGCCGCCGAGGAAGCGCGCCTCCGGCTTCGAGATCCCGTCGACGTGCGCGGTGAACCGCTTCGCCGTCTTCCACATCATCGCCATCACGTTCGGTGAGTACGACGGCGAGTGCGGATCCTTCGCGGTGTCGCTGAAGGCATGATGCTCCCGGTGGAGGATCGCATAGGCCCGCGGTGGCAGATACGACGACCCCTGGGAAGCCCAGGTGAGGAAGTGGAACACGCGCTCGGTGAGGCGGTCCATGGTGAACATCCGGTGCGCCGCGTAGCGATGCAGGAAGCTCGACTGGAAGAAGATGCTCGCGAACCAATGGACGACGAAGAGCGCGATGATCGCCATCGGGGGGCGGTGGTAGCAGCGGTCCGGCACCCGCGCAACCACCCGTTCGCGCCACGAGGACGGCGTTGCTTGGCGGCCCGCGCCGCGCCGCGCTATGGTGCTCGCGATGCCCGATCTCATCCTCCTCCGCCACGGCCAGTCGCAGTGGAACCTCGAGAACCGCTTCACCGGGTGGGTCGACGTGCCGCTGTCCCCGAAGGGCGAGGAGGAGGCCCGCGCCGCCGGCGTGAAGCTGCGCGGGCGTACCGTCGACAAGCTCTACACGTCGACGCTGCAGCGGGCGATCCACACCGCCGACCTCGCCCTCGCGGCCGCCGCGATCACCGTGCCGCTCGTCGAGCGCGACGCAGCGCTCAACGAGCGCATGTACGGCGACCTCCAGGGGCTCGACAAGGCCGAGGCAGCGAAGCAGTTCGGGGCCGATCAGGTGCACATCTGGCGCCGCAGCTTCGACGTCCCGCCGCCCGGCGGCGAGAGCCTGAAGGACACGGCGGCGCGCGTCATCCCCTACTGGGAGGGGCACATCCTCCCCGACCTGCGCGCGGGGAAGAACGTCCTCGTCGCCGCGCACGGCAACTCGTTGCGCGCGCTCGTGATGCACCTCGACGGGCTCACGCGCGACGAGGTCCTGAAGCTCGAGATCCCGACCGGTGCGCCGCTCGCGTACGTGCTCGGCCCCGACGGAGCCGTGCGCGAGAAGCGCTACCTCTGAGGCCGCCCGGCCGCGGCGTAGATCGCGTCGATCACGCGCATGTTCGCGACGGCGTCCTCCGGCGTGGTCGGGAACGGCGTCCCCCGGCGGATGGCATCGACGAAGGCGCGGAGCTGGCCGGCGTAGCTCGACGGTCCGGCAACGCGCTCCGCGCGCCGCTCGCGCGCCGTGCGCACCGACAGGCGGTGCCAGAACTGCGGTGCGATCGGGTTGATCACGCCGAGCGTGCCCGCGCTCCCGACGACGCGCGCGGACATGCGCACGCCCACCGCCGACCACAGCGCACACGTGAGCCGCGCCGTGCGTCCGCCCGGGAAGGCGAGCTCCGCCGCGCACCAGCGATCGACGCCCCCGCGCGTCCAGCGGGCGCGTGCCGAGACGACGGTGGGCTCGGCGCGCGCGAGGTGCCGCAGGATCGAGATCGTGTAGCAGCCCGTGTCCATGAGCGCACCGCCTGCGAGGTCGGCGCGGTAGCGGATGTCGCTCGGGCGCGGCAGTGGGATGCAGAAGTGCGCCTCGAGATGCCGC
The DNA here is from genome assembly GCA_026129405.1 of bacterium. NCBI lineage: Bacteria > bacterium. The sequence goes on along the minus strand of JAHCID010000003.1, from coordinate 307,242 downwards.
ACCTGTCCGATCTCGCCCGCGTCGATGATCGCGAGCAGCCGCGCGAAGAGCGGGTGGTAGCGGTAGTGGAACGCCTCCATCAGCACGCGACCGCTGCGGCGTCCCGCCGTCGCCATGCCCTCCGCCTCCACCGCGTCGACCGCGAACGGCTTCTCGCACAGGACGTGCTTTCCGGCTTCCAGGGCGCGAATCGTCCACACGCCGTGGTGCGAGTTCGGCAGGGGGTTGTAGACGGCGTCGATCGCCGGATCGTCGATGAGGGCGTCGTAGTCTGCGTGCACCCGCGGGATGCCGTGGCGTGCGGCGAAGGCGCCGGCACGCGCCGGGTCGCGGGCCGCGATCGCGACGACCTCCGCGTCGGCCGTGCGCCGCGCCGGCGTCAGCAGCGCCATCGGCGTGATGCGCGCCGCCCCGAGAACCCCGATGCGCAACGGCGCTTCGCCGTCGACCGTCGCCATGCGCGGCGGTCTGGCGCGCGGCCACCCCGGCTGTCAAGCGCCGACGAGTCGCAGCAGGCGCGGCAGGACGGCCCGCGTGGCGAACACCTCCTCGGCCAGCCGCCGCGCCGCACGGCCGGCCGCGACGGGATCGGCCTCGATGGCGCGGATCGCCTCGGCCGCCTCGTCGGCGCCGCGGAAGAAGCGCAGCCCGGACGACGCCGGCAGGTGCGCGGACACTCCGGTCTCCTCGACCACGGCGGGACGGCCGCTCGCGAGGTAGCAGACCGTACGATCGCTGATCCATCCGGGGCGCGCCTTCACGTATGCCGGCTTCGCCGCGCTGAGCTCGCCGCGCGACGCCTGCACGTAGCGGCGGAACGTCTCGGGCGTGCCGGCCACCTCCGCGGGATCGACGAGACGCCACCCCGCGGCCGCGATCAGCGCACGGTCCTCGCGCTCGTCCGCATGCAGGTTCGCAGCCAGCTCGAGCGGCACCGATACGCGGCGCGCGAGCGGCAGCAGCGGCACGAAGCCGCTGCGTTTGTTGCAGTCGTAGGCGTCGCCGTCGAGGAAGGCGTAGTGCCCGCTCCACCACTGCGTCACCGTCGTGTACGCGGCGTCGGGCGCGGGCGGCGGCTGCGCCGGCCAGCTCGGCAGATGCACCGCGGGCCACGTGCGGTGCCAGGTCACATCGCCGAGCGGTACGGGAGAGTCCGCGCCGCCGAGGTTCTGGCCGATCGTCAGGTGGACGTCGTGGCTGCCGACGCCCATGTCCCACTCGCGCGCCCAGAGCTGAAACGCGCCCGGGTCGATGTCGAAGAGCACGGTGCGGGCGAAGTCGCCGCGGAGGGGCTTCGGCACGCTGTGGGCGAGGTTCAGGAGCAGGCCGTCGCGCGCCCGCGCCCGCAACGCCTCGGGCGTGAGCCCGTAGTGCTCCATCACGTCGGGGACGTCGTCGCGCGAGCCGCGCGGGGCATAGAGCAGGACCGTGCGATCGCCGAGCCCGAGGGCGGTCATCGTGCGCAGGAACGTCGCCACGTAGGCGCGGTCGCGCGCCTCGTCGCCGTGCGGCCAGAGGACCTCCAGCCACCACGCGTCGACGCCGAGATCGCGCAGCCCGCGCACGTACTGGAGCGGCACCCACAGGCTGCCGCCCCCCTCCGGGTATTGCGCGGTGAATCCCGACGCGACGAAGACCGACGGGGCCATCCGCGTCCGTCTGCTAGCACGCGTCGTCCCGTCCGGCGACCACGTCGCCGCGGTTGTACCGGCGGGGGCCCTCGCGTAGGCACTGCGCCCATGAAGTGGACGTCGTGGGTGACGGCGATCGCGCTCTCCCTCGTGGTCGGCCTCGTCGTCTGGTCGAGCCTGCACGTCGGCAGCGTACGCTGCGAGATCTGTATCGTGTTCGAGGGCCGGCAGGCATGCCGGGCCGTCGACGGCGCCTCCGCGGGCGAGGCGCGTCAATCGGCGATCAACAACACCTGCGCGTTCCTCGCCTCCGGCGTCACCCAGACGATGGCCTGCGAGCGCACGCCGCCCTCGAAGGACGAGTGCTCGTCCTGATCTCGGGGGCAGCTCAGCGCCGCAGATCGCCGAGGGCCGCGCGCGCGGCGGCGGCCAGCTCCTCGAGCGCGCGCTGAACGAACGACGGCAGCTCGCGCCGCGTGCCGTGCAGCGCGACCGTCACCTGCTTGAGGGCCGCCTTCGCCTTCTTGAGCTCGCGGCGCTGCTTGCCAGGCGCGGTGGCGGTCGCCGCCCGGCCGAGCGCGCGGGCCGCGCGGGCCAGCCGCTTGCGCAGGCGCTTCTGGCGCGGACCCGGCTCTCCGACGACCCCGTCGAGCAGGTTCTGCATCCCCGTAAGGCGGCAGCTCACGCTCTCGATGCCTCTGCGGGGCGTGTTGACGCAGCCGACGTCCGAGTTGCAGCCGTCTTCGGTGCAGGCGTCGCCGTCGTCGCAGGCGAGGCTCGGGCCGGGCTCGCAGACGCCGCTCCGACACGTCCCCGGCGCCTGACAGCGGTCCGGTGCGGCGCAGGCGCTGCCTTCGACGAGCGGGATGTGGACGCACCCGATGCTGCTGTCGCAGCTATCGGCCGTGCAGGCGTCGCCGTCGTCGCAGTCGCGCGGCGACGCGGCGCAGCTGCCGTCCGCGGTACACGCGTCCGCGGCCGTGCAGGCGTCGCCGTCGTCGCAGGGCGTGCCCACGGGCGACGGCGTGCAGCCGGACGCCGGATCGCACGCGCCCGTTCGACACTGTCCCGCGCAGGTGATCGGCGTGCCGCCGGCGCACGTGCCGTCGACGCCCGTGCAGCGCTCGTCGATGGTGCAGGCATCGCCGTCGTCGCACGGCGTATCGGACCCTGCCGGAATGCAGCCGTCCTGCGCATCGCAACCGGGGAGGAAGCACTGGCCGCTGCAATCGAGGCTCGTGGTGCCGACGCAGGTCTCGTCGACGCCGCTGCAATGGTCGCCCTGCGTACAGACGCTGCCGTCGTTGCAGACCACCGTCGCCGGGAGAGGATCGCAGCCGGTTCCGGGATTGCAGGCGCCGGTGGAGCACGGCCCGGCGCAGTTGCGGGGGCTGCCCGAGAGACACGTGGTGTCGACGCCGCTGCAGGCGTCGCCCACCGTGCACGCGTCACCGTCCTGGCAGGGCGTTCCCGCCTCCGCGATCGCGCATCCGTAGGTCGGGTCGCAGACGCCGGTGCGACAGGTGCCGGTGCAGCGCACCGGCGCGCCCGGCACGCAGGCCCCGGCGGCGTTACAGCGGTCGTCGCCCGTGCAGGCGTTGCCGTCGTCGCACAGGCTGCCGGCCGGGCGTCCCGCGCAGCCGCCGGGGTCGCAGAAGGGCACCGGCACACTCGCGGCGTTGCCGCGCGCCACGGTCAGGGTCGCCGGCGCGAGGCAGTCGACGGGCATACGGAAGACGAGCATCGTCGGCGTCACGGCCTGGACGGCCGGAACGTACGACAGGCCGCCCATCTCGATGCGGACGCCATTGCCGCGGGGCCCGGCGTTCGCGAGGGCGACCCCCTCGCTGTCGAGCGAGCACGGATCGTCCGGCATGCCGGCCGACGGGTCCGCGATGTTGGCGAGGTCGCCGAAGGAGCACCGCCGCGGCTTCGCCGGATCGCTCATGTTGAGCGTGCCGTCGATGGCGTTGAACGGTCCGCCCGTGCCCTGCAGGCTGCCGTTGTAGACGTGCACCACGTCGCCCTTGCGGGGACGCGGGTTCGAGACGCGCGCGATCTGCGGCGCCGGCCCGTTGCGGTGGCCGGTCGGGGTGCCGAGGTCGACGGGCGCGGGCGGCGCCAGCGGCCGCACGTCGAGCGCGAGGATGGGCTCCGGCGGGCAGGTGCTGGCGGTGACGTCGCAGTGCTCCCACTGATTGCCGCGCGCGAGCAGCGGGAAGACGCTCGACGGGAGGAGCAGGTTCAGGTTGATGCCGCCGGGCGCCTGGCCGTTCGGATTGGGATTGTAGGCGAAGGCGTTGCGCCCCGGATCGGCGCCGCCGGCGCCCAGGTCGACGCCGGGCAGGAGACACCCCTCGCCGCTGCAGGACGACAACACCGCTCCGAATCCGAGCTCGGCCACCGGCAGCGTGCACGTGAGGACGCAGTCGGCGTTGGCCGTGCAGGGGCGTCCCGGCTCGGCCATGCAGTTCCCGAGGTGGTTGCAGGCGAGCGTCAGGCCGCGCAGGCTCGCCTGCGACTGCACCCCCGCGAGCGTCGTCTCGATGCGAGCGCCCGCGGCACGGTTCTCGGTGACGACGTCGTGGCGCAGCGTGGCCGTGGCGCTGTTGACGACGGAGATGCCGCGCGCGCCTTGGAAGCGCACGACGTTGCCGTCGGTGGTGAGGAAGCTACGCTGGCCGAGACGCTCCGGAACCCCGACCAGCAGCCCGTGCTCCGCGAAGCCGCTGCCCGAGGTGGTCTTGAAGTTGCGCTGCACGACGTTGCGCACGGCGGTGACGCTGGCGCCGTCGACGACCTGGATGCCGCCGCTCTGGTTGTCGTGCACGCAGCTGTCGCGCACCTGCGCCCGTGCGAGCGTCGTGACCTTGATGCCCTTGTCCTCGGCGCCGCGGACCTCGGTGGCGAGGACGACGTTCGCGGCGGACTGCCCCGCCTCCGCCTCGACGCTTATGCCGTCCCCGCGCGTCGGACCCACGACGAGCGTCTGGTCGAGGAGGTTGCCCTGGGCGCCCTCGCCCGTGAAGGCGATGGTGTCGAGGGGGATCGTCGAGCCGACGTACTCGCTGCCGAGCAGCTCGAGCCCGCGCAGGACGTTGTCGCTGCCGTAGACACGCATCAGCGAGCGCCGGCACGTGCCGGTGCGCAGTACCACTGCCCCCCGACGCCCGAGTCGATCCAGCCCGTCGACGACGACGCGTGAGCCGGTGAAGCAGAACGCGCTGGCACGCCCGTCCGGACAGAGCGGGCCCGAGGTGAGACACTGATTCCCCGTGCCGCCGCCCCCGGGCACGAACCAGACGTTCACCACCTTCGGCGCGTGCGCACCGGGGAAGACGTCGGGATCGAAGCCGACGAACGCACGCCGGTCGAGCCCGCCGCTGGTGAAGCTGGCGGCCGCCGCGATCTGACTGAGGACGTCGCCGCCCGCGCCCATCCCGTCGAACTGCACTTCGGTGACGAGGAAGCTCCGCGGGTAGATCGTCCAGGCGACGAGGTTCGACACCCCGATGCCGCCGGTGAGGACGACCGTACGCCGGCTCTGCACCTGCGGCGACGCCGACTCGCTCACGTGCACGCGCAGCCGATGCACCCACGCGCCCGGGCGCAGCCCGTCGATCTGCCCGCAGCGCGTTTCGCCGCGCCCGCTGCATTCGACGACACGGGTGTAGGTCGTGGCGCCAGCACCGTCGCAGGTGGCCGCGGCGTCCAGCAGCTCGCCCTCGAGCTCGAGCGAGACGCTCTGGTCGCTGCTCTGGTTGTCTATGGCGAGCGACACGGTCGCCGTCCCCGGACAGGTGGCTGCCCGAAGCGGCCCGCGCGATCCCAGGACGAGGAGCGCCAGCAGGAGGAGGGAGAGACGGGACCGGCGCGGCATGTGCAGACGCCAACCGTAGCACACGAGCCCGCGCTTGTGTGCCGAAGCAGGCGCATGCGCGGCTGCGAGGGCGCCTGCGGCAGGGGACGCGCCCTCTGGCCTTCCGCCGGGACCCCGCCTATACCCCGCACGTGGCCCGGCACCGCTTCGCGCTGTTCGATCCCCTGCTCTCGGACGTGGACGCAGCCGGCATGAGCACGCTCGCGGCCCGCTTCGGACGCTACGGCCTCTACTCGCAGGAGAAGGCCGAGATCGAGATCGGCGACGGCCTCGCCCAGCGTCACGACGCGGTGCTGAACTTCCTGTGCACGGGCGGCCGTGGGCGCCGCGACGAGCCGCTGGCGCGGCTCGCCTCGCGCACCCACTACTTCCGCGAGTCCTACGCCTACGGCGACCGCGTGCTGATTCCGGGGATCGAGCCGTTTCTGCACCACGAAGGCTTCGTCGCGCGTGCTCGCGAGATCCACGACCGCCCCGTGATCGAGCCCGCGATCGTCTACGCCAACGTGCTGCTGCCCGGCCAGGAGCTCGCGGTCCATACCGACGTCCCCGAGTTCCGCGGCGCGAATCGGCTGCGCTTCCCGCAGTGGCTCATGGTGGTGATGCACCACTCCGGGCTGTTCGCGTCGTGGCGCATGCCGATCGTTACGGGCGTATCCTGGTTCAGTGCGTGCGGGGGCGGCGGCTTCGCGTTCTATCCGGACGGCGCCGGAGGCGCCGTCGATATCCTGCCGGCGCGGCCGAACACGGCCATCCTCCTCGATACCGACTCCGTCTTCCACGGCGTCGACCTCGTCGAGGAGGTGGTCCCCCTCCCCGACCTCCATACGGGCATGCTCCTCGTCCACGACGGGGACGATCGCTGGAGCGTGCGCGACGGCGACACCGTCGTGGCCCGCTACCGCTGGAACGATCTGCGCTTCTCGGTGTCCTGGAAGGCGTACTGCTTCGCCGACGAGGCCGAGCGTACCGCCTGGCGCGAGCACACCGACGACCTCACCCTCGACACCATCCTCGATCGCCTGAGGGCCGACCTCCGCGCCCGCGGCCGGCTCGGCGACGAGCGCCCCACGGACACCGACCTCGCGCTCATGCTCATCGACGAGTACGTCCGCTTCCCGGCGGCGCCACCGGAGCGGCGCTCGGCGTGACCACCCCGCCGGATCGGGAGCGCCGCCCGCTCGATTGGGCGCGCTGGATGCGCGGTCTCGGCCGGCAGGTACAACGGCTACGCGAGTTCCTCGGCCTCTCGCAGGAACAGCTCGCGCGGCTCGCGGGCGTCAGCCAGGGCGCGATCAGCCGCCTGGAGAACGGCCGTGGTCTCGCCACGCCGCTACTGGTCGTGCTGAAGGTGAACGAAGCGCTTCGTGCCGGCTTGTCGCGACTCGATCCCGCGCACCTCTCCCCGGAAGCCCGCCGCGTCGTCGAGCTGACCGCCGGCCTGGCCTCCGACAGTGGGGACTTCGCCTCCTACACACCGGCCGCCGACCCGCGCTCCGAAGAGCTGCTGAAGCTCTACCGCTCCGTCCCCGATCGTCTCCGCGACCAGCTGCTGTCGATCGTCCGCGCGACGGCGACGGCGCTGCGCGACAGCCCTGCCCCCTCACCGCGCCCCGACCACGACGACGCCACGGGCTGAACCCCGGCTGCGCCCGTCGCCCGCTGCACGTCGAATCGCGCCGATGAGCCGTGCTGGGATCGAACCAGCGACCCGCTGCTTAAAAGGCAGCT